>CAXUEE010000025.1:23644-24275 GCA_964249905.1 uncultured Acidobacteriaceae bacterium | reverse complement strand
GCATTCCCCGTAGATTTCAAGCCTAACTTGCGCGCCGTATAGGTGTTCGTGACATAGCTCTTCAGAATCCCACGCTCCACCAGCACCGTCCGCCGCGTCGGCAGTCCCTCCCCGTCATAGGGCGACGTCCCAAAGCCCCCGATCCCATCAAACACCATCGTCCCATCATCGATGACTGTGATGTTCTCCCCCGCCACCCGCTCGCCCAGCATCCCATCCAAAAACGTGGCATGCCGATAGATCGAGTCCCCGTTCGCCGCCTCGAAGATGTTTCCCATTAACGACCGCGCAATCTCCGGCGAAAACACCACCGGCGCGCGCTGCGTCTTCACCTGCCGAGCCTCCAGTCGGCGCAGCGTCCGCTCCGCCGCGATCCGTCCGATCTCCTCTGGATTGCCGAGCTTCCGGGTGGTCCGCGAAGACGAGTACCAGTAGTTCCGCTGCATGCGCCCCTGCTCGTCATGGGCGATCGGCGCGGCCGAAAACCCGCAGTATGACCGCCGGTACTCTCCCACAAACCCGCGCGAGTTCACCATGACCTTGTGCGATGTCGCCGTGTCGAAATCCCCGCCGCCCGAATTCTGAATCCGCGTATCGAACGCCATGGCGGCCGCCTCGCACCGCCGCGCAA
>CAXUEE010000025.1:2510-23634 GCA_964249905.1 uncultured Acidobacteriaceae bacterium | reverse complement strand
GCGCAATCGCAATCCGCTCCGCCGGCGGCTGCTCGTGCACATCCTCGAAGTAGAGTCCCAGATCGCCCGTAAGCTGGCCGAACTCACTCTCCTCCGGTAGCCCGATGAACGGATCTTCGCTGGTAATCTTCGCCAGCGACACCGCCCCGTCCACCAGCTTTTCCAAGCCCTCGCGCGAAAGATCGGAAGACGAGGTACTCGCCGTTCGCAGGCCGTTGAAAACGCGCAATCCAACCGCCCGCGAGCCCGACTCCTTCAGCGTCTCCACCTGCCCCAGACGAACCAGCGCGGAGAACTCCTCACCCTCATATGCCACCGCCTCGGCATCCGTGGCGCCGGCCTTCATCGCCTGCGCCAAAACCTCTTCAGCGACCCGCTTCAGACTTACAGCATGCACCAATGCAGGGAAAGCACTCGCGGACAAAGCAGTCTCCTACCGCACGGGCGCGGAGGACATCCGCGCTGCACGCCCATCAGTCGCTTTCAGAAAGTAGAGACCTGCGCTGCAATACTCTGAGTCACTTTTGTGCTTGTGCTCGATGTGCGGAGGCGGTGCGTTTACCGTGCGCCGCCGAAACAGCTTCACCGCGCCGCCGCAATCCTTGCAGCGAAACTCCGTGTCCTCGTCGACCAGGGCCTCAGCGATCCTCTTGGTCTTCCAGAATGATTCGTACCCGCCCGCAGCCCGGATGCGCCGGCGCTTCACTTCACACTCATAGAATTTTTCGCGCTCTTGTACCGCCATGGTGTCCCCTCGGAATGCTTGTTGTTCGTCCGTTCATGCTTCCTTTACGTTCAGGGGCGCAGCCGCAAGTCCGCGCACAACGTTCACTCCACCGGCGACACCGATACCCGAGGCTCCCTCCCATCGCTGGCCTTGCGAAAGTGCAATCCGGAAGCGCAGTACTCGGAGTCTTCCTTGTTTTTGTGCTCCGCATATGGCAGCGGCCCACCCACCCTGTGGGTTTTGTAGAGCTTCAGCCCACCGTGACAATCCTTGCAGCGGAACTCAGTGTCGTTGTCGGCCAGGGCATCGACCACGGTCTTGGTTTTCCAGAAAGGCTCATAGCCGCCGCCTTCTTTGGTTCGCCGCCGCTTCACTTCCACGTCGTAGAGCTTGGTTTCCCGTTCAATCGCCATTACCGCCCCGTTCCTCCGACCGTCATGCGATCAAGCTTAATGGTCGGCATACCGACCCCCACAGGCACGCTTTGCCCGGCCTTGCCACAGGTTCCAATTCCCTCATCAAGCGCCAGATCGTTGCCGACCATGCTGACATACTTCAACGCCTCCGGGCCGTTGCCGATCAGCGTCGCACCCTTCACCGGCCGCGTCACCTTGCCGTCTTCGATCAGGTACGCCTCACTTGCCGAGAAGACAAACTTGCCGTTGGTGATGTCGACCTGCCCGCCACCGAAGTTCACCGCGTAGAGCCCGCGCTTCACGCTGCGGATGATGTCTTCCGGAACATCCTCGCCGTTCAACATGTAGGTGTTGGTCATGCGCGGCATGGTCACGTGATGGAAACTCTCGCGCCGCCCACTCCCCGTGCTCTCCGTGCCCATCAGCCGCGCGGACATCTTGTCCGTCAGATAGCCCTTCAGAATGCCGTTCTCGATCAGCACCGTCTCCCGCGTCGGTACCCCCTCATCGTCGATATTCAAGCTGCCGCGCCGATTCTTCATGGTCCCGTTGTCGACCACGGTCACCTTTTCGCTTGCAACCTTCTTCCCGATCAACCCCGCAAACGCCGAAGTCTTCTTGCGGTTGAAGTCGGCCTCCAGCCCATGCCCGACAGCCTCATGCAGCAGCACCCCCGGCCAGCCCGGCCCGAGCACCACTTCCATTTCGCCCGCCGGCGCCTCCGCCGCACCCAGCTGCAGGATCGCTGTCCGCGCCGCCTCCCGCGCAAAATGCTCCGGGCTGTGGTCGTCTTCAAAGAACTCGAGGGTCACTCGCCCACCGCCGCCGCTTGAACCGCGCGCCGTAGCTCCGGTGCCATCGAGCCGGGAGTCTTTCGCAATGACGAACACGTTCAGCCGAGCTAACGGCTGTGTATCGCTGGCAAAGGTGCCGTCCGAGGCCGCAATCAGGATCCGCCGCAATTCATCGTTGATGCCTGCCCGCACCTGCGTAATTCGGGGATCGAATGCCCGCGCTGCCTGGTCCGCGCGATGGATCAGCGCCAGCTTCTCGGCAATCTCAGCGTTGGTGGAAAGGCCTGCGATGGGATACAGCGACGGAGCCTCCGTCTGCCGGAAGCCGCTCGTCATCTCCTTCGCCGGTCCGCTCGCGATCAGTGCGGCCGTCCGCGCCGCGCGCAACAGGCGATCACTTGAAAGATCGTCCGTGTACGCGAAGCCGGTCCGCTCCCCCGAAAGCACGCGAATGCCGCACCCGACGCTCATGCCCTGGCTCGCCGACTTGATCAGTCCCTCGTCGATGCCCAGCGAGGTCGTCGTCACCGACTCAAAGTAGAGGTCCGCATATTCACCGCCCGCGGACAGCGCCTCGCCCAGGCAGCGTTCCATCAGGCGTTCGGATAATCCAAGTTTTTCGATGAAGTAGCGCTTGTGGTCGGTTCTCGGCTCGGCGATAGGATCAAGCGTGGGAAGAGACATTCTTCTTATGATAGGCTCCGGACCGCCGAGCGGCAACACCCTCTTCAGGGGAGGTCAGCGCCCGTGTGAGGGATCCGCGGAGCGAGCTACATCGAGATCAAGAAAGAGATCCTTCGATGCACCCCCATAGCAGCTGCCATCTACGGCGTAGGTCGCCGCGCAGCTCTGCGTCAGCTCCGGCCGCCGCGGTGACTGGGCATACTGCCAAACCAGCGCGTCCGGCGTCCCGCTGTCTTTCAGCCTCGGTGCCGTTGCGACGCATCCCGGCGCCGGAGGACAGGCGTCCTGCGCCACCCAAAGCACCACTCGATGCAGATGGCGTGTTGCGATCTGTTCGCGCACATCCTGCGCTGTCGTGATCGTCAACCTGGCCCCGTTCGCTCCCATGCCGTCAGGGCTGGGCTGCCCACTGAGGTAAGCGCCGGGAAGATACAGCAACGCCGCGACCTGCTCTGTCCAGCTGAAAAAGTATTCTGCTTGCTCCGGCAGCAAGCGCCCACCCTCCTCCTGGTCGAGAAAGAGAACGGTTCCCGCGGGAAAGCCTTCCTGTTGCGCCGCCGCCACGGCTGCTGCTGCGTCACGCTGGCCAAGTTTTGTGGGCGAACTCCCCGCCTTCTTTGCATGAAGAATTTCGGCATCCAGCCGGCCGTTCCACAACACAAGAAAGCCAAACCCGATATCCCTGAGCATTTGCCGCTTCCCCGACCACGTATTCGCAGTCGTCCCTGGGGGATTGTTCAACCAGTAGCCGGCAAAGGCAAAGTGTCTGTGCAACTCCGCCAGCCGCTTATCTCCTGGATACTCGTTGCGGTCGAAGCCAACAGACTCATTCGCCCCCGCTTCTGCGGCCAGGCCGGGCAAGGCCTCACTCTTCGGCGTCGCCCTCGCTTCTCTGCGCCACGCCAGCAGAAGACCGAGCAGTACGGCAACTGTACCTGTGATCACCAGCGTCCGCCTTACGCGCATTCGGAACATCGTGGCTCGTAGGATGCATACCTCCGCGAGAATGAGTGTGCTACGTTTTAGGCCATGACTGCTGAAGTGCAACCCGGGACTGCTCAGCCTGACCCGCGCTATCCGATTGGCCGCTTTACCCCGCCGGCGCCTGACCAGCCGCTGCCGGAGGGTCTGCTCGAGGGCGCTGTCTGGACGCTCTCCGAGCTGCCTGAACACCTCCGGAACGCCTGCTCCGAGCTGAACCAGAGCCAGCTCGACACCCCCTACCGCGAAGGCGGCTGGACGCTTCGTCAAGTGGTTCACCACACCGCCGACAGCCACATGAACGCGTTCCTCCGCGTGCGCCTTGCGCTTACCGAAGACAGTCCGACGATCACCGCCTATGACGAAGCGGCCTGGGCACGGCTTCACGACTCTGTCGCTCCGATTGAGTGGTCGCTTGAACTCATCGAAGCACTCCATGCGCGATGGGTTCTGCTTCTTCAATCCCTTCAGCCCGAACAATGGCGCCGCACCTTCGTCCATCCGGAGCGCGGACCGCAAACCATAGAGTTCGCCACCTTGCTTTATGCGTGGCATTCCCGCCACCACGTTGCCCATATCACCCATCTGCGCATGCTCAGAAACTGGTAGCCGAAGCGATGAATGCCGGTAAGCCTGTTGCGGCAGCGGAGCAGTCTGCGGAGAGCATCGCCGCCGCACTGGAAAGCTTTTTCGCCGAGCACCCGGATGCCATCGTGCTCGAAGAGGGCAAGCTGCTTTTCGACATGCGCGAAGCAAAGTACACTCTCTCATCCGAGCACGGCCGCTGCACGCTCCACCTTTGGGGCACGGACCGGAACCTCGTACGGCGTGTCGACAGCTTGCAGCTCCGCGGCAACGTGCTGCGCATGCGTACTCACCGGTTCGGACAGACACGGGCTCAGTTTATCGAGCTGCTTGCGGAACGCGACCGGCGTCCGCCTTCCACGCGGGCAGCGACCCGCACCCGCTTTGTCAAAGTCCTGCAACGCACCCTGGAACGCCACTTCCCGGACTGGACCGCGCGTGACTTCCGCACCGCCATGGACCTGGAAAAGTCCTTTGGCCCTGCGTATGCGCGCGGGCTGCTCACCCAGGGACAGAAGGCCTGGGCGGTCATCGCGGTAAACGGGGAGGAGTCGCTCGCCACCGTCGACGGTATCCTCACCTTCGGGATTCTTTGGCTCGTCGTCTGCCGTGAAGCCTCTGGGAATCGCCGCGCCATACAGGGCCTCAAGGTCATTGTTCCGCGAGGGATGGCCGCAACCACGCTCTCCCGCATGGCCTGGCTTGCCGGCGACGTCGCGCAATGGGAGCTGCTTGAACTCGACGGACGCGACGAACAATTAACGGCACGCGACGCAGCCGACCACGGCAACCTGACGACGCACCTGGTCCACGCGCCGAATGCCGCGGCGGCCGCCACGCGCTTCGCCGCTGCCTGCTCACGCGTGCTGGCGATCGTTCCCGACGCCTTCAGGCCGGAGGTGCAGACACGGCTGCGCAGCGGCTCTGAGCTCGCTTTCCTGATTCACGGCCTGGAGTTCGCCCGCATCCGCATCGGCGCCTCCGCCGAATCGTTCAACCGCCTCGAAGAGATCAGCTTCGGCGCGGGACCGAGCGAGACCCTGCTAAACGCGAGCAATGAACACCAGCTACGAAATCTGGTCGCCCAATTGTGCGAACGCCGCCATCCCGAGGCGAGTAAACGCGATCCGCTCTACCGCATGCAGCCTGAGCGCTGGCTGGAGTCGGTTCTCTCGAGCAATCTGCGCCTCCTCGATGAAAAGCTCGATCCCACGCACGTCTACTCGCAGGTTCCCGCCTTCGCCGCCTCGGATCGTGGCATGCTCGACCTGCTCTCCGTCACCGCGGATGGCCGTCTTGCCCTTCTCGAACTGAAGGCGAGCGAAGACCCGCAGCTTCCCTTGCAAGGTCTCGACTACTGGATCCGCGTACGCTGGCACCACATGCAGAGCTCCGACGCCGTCGCCGGTTTAGGAGAGTTCCAGCGGCACGGCTACTTCGCCGGCGTTCGGCTCTCGCCCCTTCCTCCGCGCCTTTACCTGGTAAGCCCCGCCCTGCACGTGCATCCCTCAACCGAGATCATTCTCCGCCATCTCTCGCCCCGAGTGGAGTGGACGCTGATCGCCCTCAACGAGAGCTGGCGAGGCGGGGTCAAAATTGTCTGGCGCAAGCGCGCAACAGATGCATATACGAGCTAGACGCCAGCTGCCACTCTTAATCAAGAAGAGGTAAACCTACTTTGGAGCCTAGAACTCGATACGTGCTGAAAACTGGGCCGACTTACGCGGAGCGCTGGGGTTGGAGGTAATTTGTCCGAAACTGGAGTTGCCCACTGCTGTGCTGGCTACCGCAAAGAAAGTGTGATTGGTGACGTTGTACCACTCAGCACGGAAGTTGAGGTGGGCCGCTTCGTATAAGTGGAAGCTGCGAACGAGCGCAAGGTCGAGTTGATAGTTGCCCGGTCCGGTAAGCCCGTACGGGGAGGTTCTTGGTGCGTTCGAGAAGGTGTAGAGCGGAGCATACGGAGAACCGTTCGGGAAGGCAGTGGTTGCGGACAGAAGCGAGGGTGCGATAAAAGGACCAGTCGGTGCAGCCTGGGTCCCGCCGCTTGGGGCGATGTACGAAATCGCATTCGTAGCAGCGGCGGTGATGCCCTGCCCCCATCTTCCATTCACTCGCACGGGCCCGGAGAAGAGCGGATTCAGGTTAGCCGGGCAACCACTCTCCGCGGGGTTTGTCTGGCAGCTTGATCCGGTGATGGGCAGGGGTGAGCCGGAAAAGGCCTGGAAGATCTCAGAGAACCTAAAGCCTCCCAGCACGGCGCGCTCCACGGAGTTTCCGTTAAGGACGGACGAGCCGATAGGAAGCGCCCAAACGCCGGTGAGTACGACGTGGTGCGGTTGATTGCTGGTAGAGACGGTACGTTCCACCTGATCCTGTGTATAGGAGCGGCCGGCATTCGAGTAGGCCGCAGGGATCGCATAGCCAGAGCGGAAGGTACCACCATCATCTATGGAGCGTGACCAGGTGTAGTTTCCAAACAAGGTGACGCCGTGGGTAGCACGCAGGTTGAAGATCGTCTGAAGCGCGTTGTAGTGAGAGTTCGAGACATACCCGAAACTGTCGGCCACCGATTGGAAGGGAAAAGGTTTTAGGAGCTGCGCCAGGCTTTGGCTTGTATTGAAGACGTTTAAGGCTGCCGGGCAGACACCAGTGTTAGCCGCGCAGTAAGCGGTCAGTGCGGCGCCCGTCAGGTTGAGGTTGGAGCCGAGCGAAAGGTATCTCGGATCTAGCTGGTCAGCGTAGAAGCCTCGAGCGTTGGTACCATCAGCCGGCAGAAAATGGCCCTGCGAGCCGACGTATGTCGCGGTAAAGGTAAACGCCTTTCCAAAGACATGCTGCATGCCGAAGGTGTAGTTGATGTACTCCGGCGCACGGCTTCCCAGGTAGGGATCTGCGTATCCAATCGAGGACGGGGTGCCCGTATACCCGGCGACCGTCGTGTACCCCGTGCCATAGGCTGGACCTGAAGCGACCCCGGTTGCTGCGGTGTACGCCGGGATAGCGCCATTGCTTCCAGTCAGGGGAAAGGTGCTGAGCAGGGTTCCTGTCGCCGAGAAGGTGGGCGCCGATGAGAACCCGAGAAGACCGTTGCCTGCCGTGCCGCCGCCCAGTGTGTAGGCAGAGCCGCCGACGGCGTTGCCGTGCGTGAACATAACGCCGTAGCTGGCACGGAAAACAGTGTTCTGGTCGACCTGGTAAGCGGCTCCGAGTCGAGGGCCGATGTTCTTGTAGAAATTGTTGACAGGCGTGTCGCAGTTACAGGTATTCGTGCCGCTGCCTGTGAACTGGAGGGCACCGCCGACGCCGGTAACGGGGTTGACCACGCTGGGGTTGAAAAAGCTTTCGGCGTCGTGGACCTCACGCAGCGTCGGGAAGATGTCGTAGCGCACACCGAGATCCAGGGTAAGCTTCTGCGAAACTTTCCAATTGTCCTGGACATACGGGGACACCGCCCGAAAGCGCGTTCCGAACTCCTGCTGGAGGTACTGCGTGAAGGTCGCCTTATCGATCTGGCCGATGAGAAAGCTGGCGTAGGCAAGGCCGGTGCTGGGCGTGGCGGCGTACTTTGGCGAGGCATTCGTCGAGGGCGTGATGGCGGCCGTCTCGGTGACCGAAGGAGTGAGCGTGAGCGGGGTGGACCCGCCCGTGGCATTCACCACGTTGTAGAGAAGCCAGGCAATCTGGCCGCCGGCGCTGATGGTGTGACGTCCCTTGACCCACTGCACCGTATCCAGCAAGGTGTAATTTTCGGCGAGGGTGACGTTAGGTGTCGTGCCGGCCCAGCAGGTGGGAGCGTTTTGCGTCGGAGTAGCGCAGCTTGCAGAAAAGTTTGTGATCGGAAATGCACTCGATGCTGGGCCGGAAGGCAGTCCACTCAAGCCCTGCGACGTGGCTGCATACTGCGGCGTCTGATCGGAATTAAAGGTGGGACCGTTGTAGCGCGCGTACCCGTACTTCAATTGATTCACCAGGTGAGGCGTGAAGGTATACGTATGCTCCACGATGGCGACGACCGTTTTGGGAGCGTAAGCCTGCCCGTAGTTATAGGGAACCGGTCCGACGTTGCGGCCAACCGTATTCTGTGACACGGGATTCGAACTGGCCTGACGACCGACGGCACCGGTAAGCGTCAATGTCTGCTTCGGACTGGGCGTGTAGTCAATCCGCTCGGATGTGGAAAAATTGGTCAGGCCGGTGCGGTTGGGGGAGACGTAATTGTTTTGCAAGGCGGAACTGATACCGGAAGGAAGGTAGCTCTGCATCTTCAACGCCACTGCGGAAAACTCGCTTGCGGGAATAACGTTGATCGGGGCTCCCGTGGGTTTCGGGTTCCCAGCCGGGCCGGCGATGCCAGCGTAACCGTAGCCGTATTGGTAGCGGCATGGCCCGTTTGTGCTGTTTGCAGTGCAGGCAGTTTGAGTTGACGGATCGTAGATATTGAAGCCGGCGCCTGAAAAGTCACCACCTTGCTGCGCAGGGGTGGGAAAGCTAATCTGCGTCGGCGTCTCACTCGCATAACGGAAACCGTTGTAGTTGCCGAAGACAAAGAGCTTGTCTCTCAGGCCGCCGAAGGGAACGAGCGGCCCACTGAGATTGATTCCGTATTCGTTGCTGTGTTCAATCGGTTTGTGAACGACGCCTGTGGCGGGGTTGGGCAACGAGCCAAAGAACCCGTAGGTGTCGAGGGCCGTATTGCGAAAGAACTCGTAGACGGAGCCGTGGTACTTGTTGCCGCCGGACTTGACGGTGTAGTTTTGCACTCCCTGGCCTTCGTAGATGGCCGAGTAGCCGCTGGTCTGTACCTGGAACTGATCGACCGCGTCGACCGAGATAGCGGTCCAGACGAAGCGCGGATCTCCGTTGCCGCCGGCGCGCACAAACGGCAAACCATCGATGTAGACTGCGCTGACTGCGCCGCGGCTGCCGGATCCGTTCACAATTCCTGTATTGGTGGTGGCGTTGCCGGTGGTGTTGTTGCCCTGCACGCCTGGCATCAGAAAGGCGAAGTCGGTGGCACGGCGCTGGTCGGGGTTGCCGTAGGCGCCCATCTCGATCGGCAGCGCAGCGTAGAGCTCGTTTTCCATGGTCCCGCCGATGGTCGCGTTCGACGTTTCAAGCGCGGGCGGAGCGGTGTCGACAGTGACCGTCTGGTCCTGGCCGCCAACAGTCAGCTTCGGGCTGTACGTGAAGGTCTCAAGCGAATTGACATGAACATCTTGCTGCTGGAGCGTCTCAAATCCGACAGCCTTAACGACAATCGCGTAGACGCCTGCATCCAGTGGCGAAATTGTGAACTCGCCTGCGCTTGCGGAAGTCTGGCTCACGCTCAGGCCAGTGGCGTTGTTGGTCGCGGTAATCGTTGCTCCAGGAACGACTGCCCCGGATGGGTCCGTAACAGTTCCTGTGATCGCGCCTTTGCCGGCGAGTTGCGCCGCGGCACTCGGAGCAAACACTCCGGCCATCATTGCTGCGCCCGTCAGCGAAAATGCTAAAGCAAGGCGAGGTGCTATACGATTCGACTGCCTGAACGTTCTGCCCTTCATGTACCAACCTCACTGAAATGTGCAGCAAATGACGAACGGCGCATTTACCTCGCGCTCTTTTGCTTGCGATAGGTCTGACCAGTTTGCGACGCCAGCCACTTTCTCCTAACGGAACGACTGCTGTCAACATATTTGTTCCCGGGCGTATTGCGTCTACAACCAAAGTGGAGTGTCTCTCAGGGGAACGAGCTTGCGGCCGGACCACTTCTCCTTATGGCGCCCTTGGCAGCCCCAGCAGCGGCGTCTTCACCGGCGCAGCCAGTCCGATGAACTTGGTCACCGTATTGCTTCCCTGGTTCGACACCCACACGTTGCCGCTGGCGTCCAGAGCAATCGCATAGGCTTCGAGCAGCCCCGCATCCGCGCCCAGCCCGGCCGCCGGGGAGAGAGCCGTTCCCGGCGCTCCGGAGCTGACGCCCGCCAGCTCCGCCAGATAGGGCATCCGGTAATTCGCGACCCACACGTTTCCAGCGCCATCGACGGCAATCCCCTGCGGCCGGTCGAGTGATCCCAGCCCGGTGTAGGCTCCGGCGGAGACGATTGACCCCGTATTCGCAATCAGTGACACGCTGTTGCCGTAATAGTTCGCAATCCAGACATTGTTTCCCTGGTCGAGCGCGATGCCTGCCGCGCCGTTACAGCAGTTGAAGTTCACGAAGCTCGATCCATCGGGCGCCACCTTGGTCACGAAGGTGCTCGCCAGATTGCCGACCCAGCCGAAGTGGTTTGCATCGACCGCCACCACGATCGGAAACGCGAACAAGGGCGTCGTATAGCCCGTCGTACCGGAAAGCGGTGTTCCCAGCTGATCGAGCAAGGTGAGGTGCGAGTTCCCGAAATCCACGACCCAGACCGTGCCGTTGGGGTCGACGGCCACCGACAGCGGGTAGTCCAGACCGCCGTTCTGATAGCCGGCCGAACCGGAAAGCGGTGTACCCATGGCCGAAAGCTCGGTAACACTGCCGATTCCCGTCGCGGTAAACGGAATCTCGTTCGGAATCCAAACATTACTGTTCGCATCGATGGCCAGGCCGTAACTGTTGTCGATGCCGTAGCCGGTTACACCTCCGGGGAATTGAGCCGCTCCGACGGAAGAAAACTTCGACGCTACATTGAAGTAGTTTGCCACCCAGACACTGCCCGCCGCATCGACTCCGATCCCGGAAGGGCTGTTCAACCCTCCCCCGCTCAGCGTCAGGAACATCGTCCAGTCTGCGGGGGGAGCCGTCAACGCCGGCGTATACGCCTGACTCAAGAGCGATTGCCCGTACAGTACAGCGACGTTGGACGCCGGATGCTGCGCCAGGGCGAAAGCCGCGTCCAGGGTGTTGGCCGGCATGGTCGTCACGGCCGTCGCGCTGAACAGTGCTCCACACGCGGAGGAATTGACTGCGCAGGCGTTCAATATGTTCGCTATCGCGTTCACCCGGGCAGCAGGTGAGGCCGCCTGCGCCGGTAGCGAAGAGCCCGGCGATAGACCGGTCGTCGGGTCCGCCAGGGTTGCCGCCGTGAGGAACGCATTGACGAGCCCCGCCGTGTTGCTGCTGGTCGCGCCGACCTGTCCGCCGCCCGCATAGAAGGGCGCCAACGCGTACGCGGAGGCAACCGTCGTCGCCTCGTCCACGGCATAGGTCGGTCCGGCTGCAATTGACGAACAGGCTCCGACCGCAGCCATCCATTTCACGTCCGGATTCGCCGTGGGGCTTGTGCCCACAATCCCGCCCGAGCTGACCAGGTAAAGCAGAGAGCCCGCTGCCGGGCAGACAAACCCCGCCGGGATCGTCGCAATGCCGGCCGGTCCAGTGACCGCCGGACTCGCGAGCAGCGCCGAAGCCGCCGAACCGTTGCCGCTGGTTCCCGCAGCGTAAAGCTGCACCGCCGCTCCTGCGATCGGCTGCGCGCCAGCCCGGACGGCTACCGTGAACGACGATCCCGCGTAGGACGTCGGGGTCGTCCCTGTTCCGTTCAGCAGGACGGTCTGCAGACTGGAACCAGAGTTGCTTGCGAGCGTCAGCGTACCGCTCCGCACACCAAAGACGCCCGGCGTGAACACAAGCATTACCTGGCAGCTTGCTCCCGCACCGAGCACGGCCGTGCAGCTGTTCGCCGTTTCTGCGAAGTCACCCGTCAGCAGGATCGACGAAAGCATAACGGCTGCCGTGCCGCTGCTGGTAATCGTGACTGTCTGCGCCGCGCTCGAGCTGCCGACCGCGATAGAACCGAAGCTAACCGCTCCCGGCGCAAGCGTCAGGAGCGAAGTGCCTCCTGTTCCGGTCAGCGCCGCCGTCTGCGGACCTGCATTGCTTGCCACAGTCAGGCTTCCGGTTCGCACGCCCAGCGCGGCCGGCGTAAACACAACAGCGATCTGGCACGTCGAGCCGATCGTGAGCGTTGATCCACAGCTGTTTGTCGCAATCGAGAAGTCGCCGCTGACTGTCGCGCCAGTTACGGTCGTCGCAGCCATGCCGGTGTTGGTCAACGTCAACAATTGCGCCGTGCTTGCCGTATTCAGACCCACAATCCCAAACCCCAGCGTTGCCGGACTCAGCGTCAGCTGCAGGTTGGTTACGGCCACGTTCGAGCCGCAGCCGGACATCATCCCAAGACACACGACCAGGAGCCACGCGCGAGGAGCAGTGAGGGGAAAGCAGCAGCGTTTCAGCAAAGCAAACCTCGATCGAGCTGGGTTGGAGTTACTTCGCGCGATACGGCTCCGTCAAACTGTCCAGACGGAGTCCTGCGAGAAAGGCCGTCAGGTCCGCAGCGAGTGCTGTACGCGCCTGTTCAGCCGGCAGTGTCATATCCACCGTCTCCGCCCGCAGGAGGATGGGAATCGGACGCTCCGGCGTGTCTTGCAGCAGAGCTTCAGCGCGGGGCTTGCTGAAAACAAGTCCGAAGTGCGCCTGCGGACTGGCGTACTCACCGCAGCTCGTCCCATTGCAGAGCGTCGTCTCTTCCAGAAACTGCGTCGCACCATCGTTATAGAAAGCGGCGCTGAAATGGACCGGAGCCGCACCCGTCTCAATGGTCTGCTGCCCCCGCCAGAGCGGGTCTTCTCCGCGCGCTGTATGGCAGATCAGCGTGTCGTGAGCTCCCAGCACCGGGGAAAGCCCAAGGTCCACGTGCGTTCCACCATTCTGCGGCGCATATTCCGCCCAGTAAAACAGCAGCGCTCCCGTCATCAAGGTCTCATTCCAGCTTCGCACCAATGCGTAGGTGCCGACACGCTGCGGAAAGCGCCCGGACGCAGTCTCACTCAACCTGCCTGCAGATTGCGCGGCACTTCGCTCTCCCTGCACCACGCCGTACACTCCAAGGGCGACCAGCAGTGCCATCGCCGCAGCGCGCCCGTAGAAGGACCTGTCTCCGCGCTGCTCCTGCCCGCCTTTTGTGGAGCCTACATCGGCAATTGCGCCGCCGTTATCCCCCAACCGGGGGAGCAGACGCTGAAACAGATAGACCGCCAGAAAGAAGAGAACCGCGCCGATCAGGTAGTCGGCATTTTCAGCGTGGACCTGCAGCCTCGGTATCCGCAGTGCAACCACATAAAAAACGACCAGGACACATAGCCGCAAAAGGTTGAAGACATACCCGAGCAATACTGCGCCCACGACCACCAGTCCGTGAGCCCGCCAACGCAATCGATACACGTAGCCGCCCACGAGCGCAATCAAGCCCATGGTCACCGCGCCCCGGATCCCGTCGCATCCCGGGGCGATGAACATGCCGAACTCAGGAGTAAACATCAGGCGCAGGTGATCTGGCGTGAGCGGCTGGCCGAGCGCATGCGCGAAGCCGCGCGCCACGTGCGCCGAAGCCCTCTGCAGCGGCAGATCCACATAAAGATTGAAGACGTGCGGCACCGGATTCACGAGCAGGAGAAACAGCAGCGGAAACGCCGACGCTCGCACCAGGCGCCAACCGCCGAACAACCACGTCACTCCAACGCCATAGGCGAGCAGAACGAGGGAATGAGGCGGGAAATACACGTTCCAGAAACCCAGCTGGAGCACCATTACAGCCTGATCGCGAACGCGCACCACCAAGGCCGTCCCAACCAGGATCACGAGTCCCCACCAGCTCCCGTCCAGTTCCCAATCCAGCGTCCGCCAGACCCGCAGCACCAGGGCAAAACTTACGACCGGCACAATCATCCCGATCGACTTCAGCGCATCGGTCGTCCAAAGCGACCAAAGCATGACGACGGACGTCCAGATGGTCGTCAGCCCGAGAACCGCGAGGATTGCCGCGAAGCCGATTTTTCCGGAGACCCGCGAAGGGACAGACCAGGAATGGCTGAGACTATCGAGTGTTTGGGAAGCAGGAAAGCTGGGCATAAGATCCGACACTGAGAGACGCTTTCAGAGGGGATCGATTCTAGAGAGCGCCGGGGGGAGGACGGCTAATTAATCAAGCAGCAACGTTGTTCTACTTGCCTGAAGCGTTGCGACGGGCCCGGACACGAGTGCGAGCCGCTGCCAGAAACGCTCCGGCGGATCCAACCAAACCCAGAACCACCGTGGGGTTCTCCGGGGAAGTGATGCAACCTGTTTGTGCGTTCAGAGAGAGAGCAGTCGCGGAGAAACACCCGTAAGCAAGCAAAATAAAAAGTCTCTTCATAGCTGGTCCTCAAGGACAGAACCTATCGCACGGGTGGTTCGATGTCAACAAGCTCTAGCCCGCGTTGGGCGTCGACAAGGAGCGCATGCTCTGCGCTATGTCGTTGAGATCATCGGCGTCGGTCCGTTTCCGGGCGACTTGGCCTCTTTTCTTCTCCCTTTTCGCAATCACAGACAGACGCGAGAAAATCCAGTGCCGGCACCCGCGGGTGCGCAGGTCTTTATGGTCCGTCTTTAGCAGGAAGCAAGCTGCTGGTCCACTCGCGCTCCATTTCACCACGGGAGACACAGAATGAACGCCTTCGCAAGGATCACGTTATACGCCCTCTCCGCAGGAAACCTGCTGCTTGGGGCTTCCCAGGCATTCGCGGCTGAAACTGTTCAGTGCAGCGACCTGACCGGACCCGCACCCCATAGCTTCAGCTGCCAGATCCATGAACCCAACGTGAGACAGCCGTCGGAGAGCTTCCCGCAGATTGTTCTGCACGGCGGCGACCAGGTCTACTTCACCGCGCACGGCTGCGCGCAGACCGGCGGCCACGGCAAGACCTGGAAGCGCTACCTGAACCCGAGCGGAGACGAATCCGATAAGTACTACCACGGCCTGATCTCCATTCCCGGAGTGACGAATGGCTTGGAGCAGATGTCCAAATACAACGCAAAATATTTGGTCATGCCAAGAAGCGTCGGGGCCGTTCCACTCGTGCTCGGGTACTCCGATGAAAACGGCGGCTACGGAGACAACGGGTACTGGGGCCATGACGACGGAGATGGCGACCAATGCAAAGGCGTGGAAAATGCCTGGATCGAGATCCAGGTTAGCCGGGCCTGCGAGAACGTAGTGAAGCTGCCCAATGGCAGCATCGAAAGCTGTTCTTACGCCAAAGCTCCCAGTGCTCCTTTGCGCTGATCCAGCCTCAAGCCGCTCGCCGGTGTACAGGCGAACAGGGTGCCTGAACGGATCATGTCAGGCACCCTGCCATTCTTGTGCTCCCGTGTTTCGCAGTTTTTACTGCGGATGCGCGGCCAGCCACGCCTTGAGCTTCGGCTCCTGCTGCGCTCGCAACCGAACACAATCGTCAATGGTATCGAGCGCCTTGGCCAGGGGGCGTTCTGCGGCCTCTACCTTATGCGTCGCGAAGAAGCTGGCCACCTCGTTTCGCCTCTCCACCGTACAGAAAGATCCCGTCGCGGAGATCAGGTCGCCCCCCGAAGCCGTGGTCAATTGCGCCTGAACCTTGTCCCAGTGCTGCTGAATCCAGTCCCAGGAGAGGTCGCGGGATTGCCGCTGGTTCAGCTCGAGCGCAATCAGGATCCACGAGTCCTGGTTGCGCACGGCGCCCGAAGTCGCATACTCAAGCGTCCGCGCCACCAGCTTCGGATCGTGAAACCGGGTCAGCAACTCCTGCGTCTCGCTCTGCAGACCCGGGTCGGAAACCTGTTCCGAGATGTTCAGGATGTCCTCGTAGAAGTCCTTGTCCCCATGCTCCGCGGTGAGCATCACGGAGGCGTCCACGATGTCCGGTTCCGTCACCTTCTTGTGCGAGAAGTAGTCGAGCGTGACTTGCAGTGCGTGCGCTTCAATCTTCGGATCCTCCGCTTCGCCCAGCGCCTCAAACAGCTCCGTGCGGATCTGCTGCTGATCGTAGGTCGCCTTCTCGTCATCCGCGCCCAGCGCCGCATACACCGGCCCAAACTGCTTGCGGAGGATCAGGTTCAGCTTCAACCGGTCGTCATCGTCCGCGATCCTGCTGCGAATCTGCCCAATCGAGCTCAAGGCCGTGTCCAGGACCTCGGCGTTCTTGTCCTGCTTCAGCGCGAGCACCAGGTCGAGATAGTCTCCGACCGAGCCGTGACCCGCCCGTGTCAGCGCCCAGCGATCGCCGACAAACCCAATGCGCTCCGGCACCGTCAGTCTGGTCTCGGCCGAAGCGGTAATCGCCTTTACCTGAGCCGGCGTGTAGTCGACCCGGTAGTACCCCTTCTGCGCTGCGTTGGCATAAAATAAGGGCAGCGTGGTCCCGGAGGACAGGGAAAGCGCAGCCGCATCCTGCGACAGCAGCGTACACTGCGGCGTGCTCTGCGGCGTGCTCGCCGTCTTCACGCATACCGGCACCGTCCATCCCGGAGCAAGACTGCTCGCCTCGCGCTCATCCGAGATCGCGCCCGAAAGATAAAACCTGCTCTCCGCAACCGGGAGGCCAGCATCCCGCTGGTTGCCGAAGGCGAGCAGCGGCACGCCAGGCCGGTCGATAAAGCTCGACATCACCTTATCCACCGGCCGCTTCGAAGCGGCAGTCTGCGCGTTCCAGAAGTCCTCTGCTGTGGCGTTCGCATACAGGTGCGCGGCCAGGTAGGTGTGCACCCCTTGCCGAAATACCTGCGGCCCTACCCAGTTCTCGATCATGCCGATGACCGCGCCGGCTTTTCCGTAGGCAATGTCGTCGAACAACTCCGCGATTTGCGCAGGTGTCTCCGCCGCCTGGCGAATCGGTCGCGTGGTCCTCTCCGCATCGGAGTTCAGTGTGCTGTTGAGGGAGTCGACGACATCCTGCGGAAAATTCCACTCCGGATGCCACTCGTCGGCAGCCTTGTCCTCCATCCACGTGGCAAACCCCTCGTTCAGCCACAGGTTGTCCCACCACTGCATCGTTACCATGTCGCCAAACCACTGATGCGCCATCTCATGCGCCACCGTCTCCGCCACCCGCTTGCGCGAGTTAATGGACGCATCCTCGTCATCAAGCAAGAGCGCTGTCTCCCGGTAAGTGATTGCGCCGAAGTTCTCCATCGCTCCGGCCTCGAAGTCGGGGATGCCAATCAGGTCGAGCTTCGGCATGGGATAGTGAATGCCGAAATAATTGTCGTAGTAATGCAGGAAGTGTTCCGCGGCCTTCACCGCGAACGTAGTCAGCTTCACCTTGTCCGGTGTGCTGCATACGCGGATGGGCACTCCATCGACGCCTCCTTTGGAGCACGCAAAATCGCCCACCAGGAAGGCCACCAGGTACGTCGACATGCGCGGCGTCGTCGCGAACACGACGCGATGCTTGCCGGTGGCCGCCGGATCATCGGAGATCATGTTGCTATTCGAGATCACCAAATCCCTCGCGTCCACGGTAAGCGAAAGATCGAAGGTGGCCTTCAACGCCGGCTCATCAAAGCAGGGAAAAGCTCGCCGCGCATCGGTCGATTCGAACTGCGTCACCGCATAGTTCCGAGTCTTGGTCTTTGACAGATAGAAGCCTCGCAGCTTGTCATTCAGGATCCCCGTAAACACGAGCGACAAGGTCGCGTGCCCTGCCGGCAAAGCCTTTGGAAATGTCAGCGTCACCTGCTGCCTGGGCGGGTCGAAGCTGACGCTGCCCATCTGTCCGTTGGCGGCCACCGACTGTATCTGCAGATCGAGCGCATTCAGCGTAACCGTCTTCGCCGCAGCGGCGAGCGTGACCTCAATTGTTTCGCTGCCGCTGAACGTTGCCTTCGCGATTTCAGGCGCAATCGCCAGGGTATAGTGCTGTGGCTTCACGTTTTCCGGCAGCCGCTGACCCCGGCTCGCGCCCGAACCGAAAGCCGCCGCAGTCAAAATTATCCAGCCTTTGATCGACAACCCGTTCCTCCTGCCCGGTCACACTTGCTTGCGACGAGCGACGCACAGCCGTTCCGGTGCGTACGTTTGCACGTCATAGTCCGGGATCGCGGCAGCTCGGCACATCTCGCGCCACTCCGGTTCCCGGAAGCTGCGCAAAATCGACACAGGGCCATCCTGCTTCACAAACCGGTGCCAATGCGTAAGACGGCTTAGAACACGAAACAAGTGATACGGACGAGGCTGCCGGTGCAGATCGTTGATAAACCAGCCAAGACGCGCCTTTACCTCCATCCACTTCAAAAAATGGATGATCTCGGCCTCCTCCAGATGGTGCGTCAGCAGCGAGCTGATGACCAGGTCGATCCCTTCGGGATCCTCGAAGATATACGCGTTGCCTGCCACATACGTCACCGTTCCCGGCCGCGTCACCTCCCGTGCCGCGCGCACGGCATCCGGGTTCAGGTCGATCCCCGTCAGGCGTACCGGCAACTGCCGCTTCCGCGCCCATCGATGCACCCGCCGCAGCATATCCCCGTGGCCGCAACCCACATCCACGATGTGGATGGGACGGGTCTGTCGTGGCTCTGCACTCGTCACCTGATCCAGAAAGTGCAGCGTCGGACGATACGCCCCTGTCAGCCAGTTCACCTGCGCAATCGAGCGCAGACACCCACGGAGATCCTCGTACCGGCACGGCCCATCCATCAGCTCCGGATACTCTGAAAGATTCGCGCGTCTAGAGAAGTCGAAAGAGATAGTGCGCTTCCTTACACTTCGGGGATCATGCCACAGACGCTTTACTGAACCGAGGCAGCTCGCTCGGAGCGCCCGGAGACCTCAGCCGCGCGCGCCTCCGCGAAGGCTGCCGCTCCCAGCAGCGCACAGGTATCATCCAGGATCACGCGTACCGGCATGGCTTGCAGCAGCGGCTGCATACGCCCTTTATCGAAGAAAGCGTCCAGGAAGGCACCATTCGCGAGCGTCTTCAGAATTTTCGGCGCGATGCCCCCTCCAAGGTACAAGCCTCCGGAAGCCAATACCTTCAAGGCCAGATTTCCGGCCTCAGCCCCAAAAGCGGAAGAGAACAGCCGCATCGTCTCCAGGCAGAGCTCACTGGAACCCTCTTCCGCGCAACTCCCGATGACAGCGTTTGGGTCCTCGTTCTTCATGCGTTCTTCAAGCCACGCCGGCTCCTCTAACTTCTGGTCTTCTTTCAGAAACGCGTAGACGTTTTTGATTCCGATGCCGGATACGACCCGCTCAAACGACACGCGTCCATTCAACGTTCTCCGCAGGTAGTGAAGCAGCGCGATCTCTATGTCGTTGCGCGCAGCGAAGTCACAGTGGCCCCCTTCAGAAGGAAGGGGAATGTGCTGCTTCTGTCGCGCATCCCAGATCAGCAGGGCCTCGCCCAGGCCGGTTCCGGCGGAGATCAGCCCCCGATGCCCTACCACTCCCGCCTCTCCCGGATGCAGCACGTGCACGGCGTCACTCGCCAGCTCGGGAATCCCGTAGCCGTTTGCCTCCAGATCGTTGATCAGGAAGATGTGCTCAATGTTCAGGGATCCGCGCAGAGTACGCGCATCGAGCGTCCAGGGCAGGTTTGTCAACTTGAGATGACCATCGCGCACCGGCCCAGGACATCCGAAGCAGGCCGCGGCAATCTCCTTCACGTCCGCTGCGGGATGGTCGTCCGCCGCCGACAAGAAGCGACGCACCACATCGTCCAGGCACGCAAACTCATTTGCGGGAAACTTCTGCTCCCGTAACGACTTGAGTCTGCCGCCTTCAAAGTTATAGAGAGCCAGGTGAACCTTGGTGCCTCCCACATCTCCGGCAAGGATCATGAGAGCTCCATGGTACTGTTTCCGCGCCTGTTCGCCTCCGGCAAGTGCGCGGCCGCGGCCTGATCAAGCAGCAGCGTCAACCGGCCGTTCGCCGGTCGAATCAGCTGTGCCGGATATTGCTCCGGATCGTACGCACCAGTAAACACCGTCTTGAGCACACCCGCCTTTTCTGCGCCCTCGACCAGGAACACTACCTCGCGCCCTTGCGTAATCACCGGCCAGGTCAGCGTTAGCCGCCACGTATCCTTCTGCGGAACATGGTTTGCCAGGCAGATGCGCGCCATCTCATGCAGCGCCTCCGTATGCGGAAACAACGAAGCCGTATGGCCGTCCGGGCCGAGCCCCAGCAAAACCAGATCGAACGTCGGCGTCTCCGCGCCTTCCAGGCGCAGCGTGTTGCGGATCTCTGCCTCGTACCGCGCAGCTGCCTCTTCCGGAGCGAGTTCGCCCTCCATCCTGTGCACATTCACCGGCGGCAGCGAGATCTTATCGAGCATGGCCGCCTCCGTCATGCCGAAGTTCGACTCCGCATCCGCCGGCGGCACACAGCGCTCATCCCCCCAGAAGAGCTGAACGTGCCCCCAGGCGATCTTGTTCGTATACTCCTGCGCCAACAGTTCAAAGACCGCCTTCGGCGTTGATCCTCCGGAGATCGCGACACGTGCCTGCCCGCGTGCGGCTACGGCCTCCGCGACCACATCCGCGAACATCGCCGCCGTGGTCCGAGTGACCTCCCCCACGGATGAAAAGACCTTAACCGAAACTTCGACGCAACGCGGCATATCTTCCCCCAAATGCAAGACAACAGTGGCTCAATCAACCCGGGTGCGGCTCCGCACCGCACCCTCTTCGAACGAGACTACAGCTTACGCCACTTGCGTCCATCCGCCTTCAGCATTGCGTCGGAGGTAGGGGGTCCCCACGTTCCGGCGGCATAGTTCGGCAGGTCCCGAATGGGATTCTTCTCCCAATATTCGAGGATCGGCGTCATCAGCGCCCAGGTCGCCTCGACGCCATCGCGATGGGCAAACAGGGTCGCATCACCCAGCATCGCGTCGAGCAGCAGACGCTCATAACCGTTCGCCGACGACGTTCCAAACGCCTCCGCATAGGAGAAGTTCATGTTCACCGGGCTGATGCTCATGCTTGGCCCTGGAAGCTTCGCGCCGAAACGCAGCGTGATCCCCTCGTCAGGCTGAATGCGCATGGAAATGATATTGTTCCGGATCCCCTCCGCGCCCTTCCCCTGCTCATCCTTAAAGATCGACAGAGGCGGCTGCTTGAACATGATCGTGATCTCCGTCACCCGCTTGGCCAGCCGCTTGCCCGCACG
>CAXUEE010000025.1:478-2500 GCA_964249905.1 uncultured Acidobacteriaceae bacterium | reverse complement strand
CTGCTTGCCGTCCACGATGCCTGGCCCATACTGCCCACGCACCGTGTCGGCAGGGTGGATCGGCTGAATCGATTGCCAAACCTTCACCTTCTCGGCGCGCACGGCTTCGGCTTCAAACGAAACAGGCGGCTCCATGGCCACGAAACTCAGGAGCTCCATCACGTGATTTTGCACCACGTCGCGCAGCGCGCCGGCCGTCTCGTAAAACGGCCCTCGGCCTTCGATGCCGATCGATTCTGCCGCCGTGATCTCCACGTGATCGATGTAGTTCCGGTTCCAGACATTCTCGAAGATACCGTTGGCAAAACGGAACACCAGGATGTTCTGTACGGTTTCTTTTCCAAGGTAGTGATCGATGCGGAAGATCTGATCTTCATCGAAGACTTTATTCACATCGTCATTCAGCGCGCGGGCGCTCGCCAGATCGTGCCCAAATGGCTTTTCAATGATCGTCCGCACCCAGGAGCCGGAAGTCGCCGGCTTGTTCATCGCGTGCTTGCCCAGGGAGTTGATGATGTCGGCGAAGTACTCCGGGGCCGTAGCCAGGTAGAACAACCGGTTGCCCTTGGTTCCCGCCTTTGCATCCATTTCCGCCAGCAGATCTTTTAAGCCGGCATACCCAGCATCATCGTCGAAATTCATGGCGTGATAGCAGACTTTTGCGATGAAGGGCTGCAACGCCGGATCCGCCTCCTCAACGCCTCCTCCCGCAAGAATGCCTTCCTTCATATCCGCGGCAAAGGTCGCTTCGAGCGGCCTCCGGGCCACGCCCACAACCGAAATCTCCTTCGGCAGAAGCCCGGCTTGATCCAGGTGGTAGAGCGCCGGCAGGAGTTTGCGCTTGGTCAGGTCACCGGACGCACCAAAAATGACCACCACGCATGGGTCGGGCTTGCGTTCCGCGGGCGGAGTGGCCGGTGTTGCGGCAGCAATTGCTTTAATCTCAGGAATCGCCATATTGTCCTCTTTTCTCGTTGCGCTTCAATCCTCTGCTTTGGTCACGATCCCTGCAAAATAACCCCAAACTCAGCCAGCGCCGTGGCAAGCTGCGTGGGCGATCGGAACACGATTGACTCCATGCCAAAAACACGTGCCGCGGCGCAATTCTCTTCCTTATCATCGATCAGTAAAGCAGTCGCCGCACCAAACCCGGAGATGTCAACCGCCGACTTGTAGATGGCCGCCACAGGCTTCATCTCGTGGACATAAGCCGAACAAATAAAATAATCAAACAACGACCGTAGCTTGAAGGCATCCAGCCGGTACTCATTCAGCTCACACGATTCATTGTTCAAGGTAGCCAGTCGCCAGCGGCCTGACCCCTTCAACTCCGCCAAGATATCCAGACACTCCGGATGCAACACCTTTGACTCCGCGCAGACCTGAGGCCACAGGGAATCGAACGTCAGGTCCAGCATCGGGTTCGGACGCATGACGGTGCGCAGGAAAAACTCTTCCGCGCCGATCAGTCCACGCTCCCACTGCCGGTTGGCGCGCTCGTGCAAAGCCTCATACGCTTCAAGATCGACCCCGAGCCGCCCCAAGACCCTGGTTCTCTGCTCTAAATCCCAACCGTTCGTTAAAACAACTCCACCCAGATCCCAAAACAACGTGCGAATGGAACTGGTCACTCCGCCTCTCCTTGCCTTGTGGGGTAATCCGCGCCGAGAGTCGTATCTTTCCATGCGGCCAGATCGCTCTTCCACACCTCCAGCCGGGCTTGCATCCGGTCAAAGGCCTGCTTGCCCAGAACCAAGTGCGTGGGCGGCTTCGGAGCTTCCACCGCCGCGATGATCGCCTTCACCGCTTTGACAGGATCTCCCGCCTGCTTGCCTGCCTGGGTCTCGAAGTACTCCCGCGTCTTGCCCGCACTCCCCTTGTAGTCCTCAATCTGGTGCTTGGCGATCGTCGCCGACCGGCCCAGAAAATCGGTGCGAAACGGGCCAGGCTCCACAATCGTGACGTGCACGCCCAGCGGCGCCAGCTCGCCTGCCAGCGCCTCGCTTAAGCCGTTCACCGCGA
>CAXUEE010000025.1:0-468 GCA_964249905.1 uncultured Acidobacteriaceae bacterium | reverse complement strand
TTGTAGTACCCCACACCCGGCGTGCCGATCAGCCCGCCGATCGAGGAGAGATTCACAATGTTGCCGCTCCTGTGCTCGCGAAACTGCGGCAGCAGAGCCCGCGTCACCCGCAACAGCCCGAAGACGTTGGTCTCGAACATCGGCATGAACTCCTCTTCCGAGACCTCCTCGATCGCACCATTCACGCCGTATCCAGCATTATTCACCAGCACATCCACCCAGCCAAAACGCTCGAGCGCTGCCTTCACCGCGGAATCGACCGCGGCCTGCTGCATAACGTCAAGCGGCAAAATCAAAGCTGTCTCAGGATACTGTTGACCAAGCTCTGCAAGCTGCTCCGGCTTCCGTGCCGTGGCCACCACGCGCGCTCCGCTCGCTAGCACCTGTTCAGCAAGCTCGCGTCCAAAGCCGGTCGAGGCTCCGGTGATAAACCACACTCGTTGTCTCTGTTCGCTCATGCGCTATAGG
>CAXUEE010000024.1:16560-24521 GCA_964249905.1 uncultured Acidobacteriaceae bacterium | reverse complement strand
GCGCGCTGAATCGGCTGTTTGAGCCGGGGCGGGGAGCGGCAGGGCACCTGATTGCGCGTTGGCTCTTTCTGCGGGCGCTGGGTGGGATCTACTTTTCAGCGTTCTTCGCATTGCTGTTCCAGGTGAAGGGGTTGGTCGGGCGGCACGGGATTCTTCCGGCGGCTTCCCTACTACAATCAGGGGTGAGCTGCTCGGCGTTAGAACAAAGAGAGCGCGAAGGACGCAGAGGTTGCGCGAAGGGGGAGTGTTGAAGAAGGACTTGTTGCCGATTGAGGAGATTGCCGCGAAGTTGGGGCTGCCGGGAGAGCTGTATGAGCGGCGGAGCCCGGTGAGCGCGAAACTGAGCTTAAAGCTCCTGACGGATGCGCGGTTTGACCGCCGGGGCAAGATGATTCTGGTGACGGCGACCACGCCCACGGTCTCGGGCGAGGGCAAAACGGTGACGTCGATCGGACTGGTGCAAGGGCTGGAGCGGATAGGCAAGCGGGCGATCCTGTCCTCGCGGGAGCCGTCGCTGGGGCCGGTGTTTGGGATGAAGGGCGGCGCGGCGGGCGGTGTACGGTCGCAGGTGGAGCCGGAGGAGAACATCAACCTGCACTTTCATGGCGATTTTCATGCGATTACGTCGGCGCATAATTTGCTGGCGGCACTGATCGATGCGCATCTGTTCCATGGAAACGAGCTGGAGATCGACCCGGGGGCGGTGACGTGGCCGCGAACGCTGGACATGAACGATCGGGCGCTGCGGAGTGTGGTGGTGAGCGTGACGGCTGCTGATAAGAAGCGGCGGGAGGGTTCCAACCGGGCGAGTGGCTTTCTGATTACGGCGGCGAGCGAGATGATGGCGATCCTGTCGCTGGCGGAGGGCAGGGAAGACCTGCGGGCGCGGCTGGGGCGGATTGTGATTGGGGCGAACAAGCGAGGCGAGCCGGTGCGGGCGGAGGAGCTGGGCGCGGTGGGCCCGATGATGGCGCTGCTGGCCGAGGCGATCGAGCCGAACCTGGTGCAAACAACCGAAGGCACGCCGGCGATGGTGCACTGCGGGCCGTTTGCGAATATTGCGCATGGGACGAGCTCGGTAGTGAGCCAGAAGATCGGGCTGCGGGTGGCGGATTATGTGGTGAATGAGACAGGCTTCGCCTCGGACCTGGGATTTGAGAAGTACATGGACCTGGTGCGGCCGTCGTCGGGCATTGACGCGGCGTGCGCGGTGGTGGTGACCACGGTGCAGAGTATACGCAGCCAAGGCGAGGGGGATCTGGCGGCGGGCTTGAAAAATCTTGAGAAGCATATCGGGATTGTGCGCGGATTCGGTCTGCCGGTGGTAGTGGCAATCAACCGGTTTCCGAGCGATACGGAGGAGGAGCTTTGTGTGCTGCGGAACTTTTGCGAGGCACGCGGAGCGGCGTTTGCGTTGAGCGAGGCGTTTGCGAAGGGTGGCGAGGGAGCGGAGGCGCTGGCGCGGACGGTGGTTCGGGTGATTGAGGAGCAGCCAGAGCCGAAGCTGCGGACGACCTATGACGCAGGAGAGCCGGTTGAGGAAAAGATCAAGGCGGTCGCGCGCGAGGTCTATGGGGCGTCAGGGGTGGAGTATACGGAGGCCGCGCGGGCGAGCCTGGCACGGTACCGGGGATGGGGCTTTGGGGAGCTGCCGGTGTGCGTGGCGAAGACGCAGTACTCGCTGAGCGACGACCCGAAGCGGATGGGTGCGCCGACGGGGTGGACGCTGCATGTAACCGAGGTTGGGCTGTCGGCGGGCGCGGGATTTCTGGTCGTGGTGTCCGGGGCGATGATGCTGATGCCGGGGTTGCCGAAGGTGTCTCGGGCGATGGGGATGAATGTGGATGCGGACGGGGCGATCGTGGGTATGTAGGGGTGAGGGTCAGGCGTGGGTTTTTCGGAGACGCCATCGCTGGAAGGTCCAGGCGAGGAGCAGGATGACGCCGAGGCCACCGATGACGGCCGCCCATAGGACAGCCGCGCCAGTTCCGTATGCCATGCCCAGAGTTTCCTCCGGCAAGCCGATATGAAGGCTGGGTATCGGCGAGGCGGGGATGACGTCCTGAAGGATGGTTACGATGATTTTCTGGCGGAGTCCGCGTCTGGTCCGGTACTGCCGATCAAGGATGACATTGTTTCCGTAGAGAGGCTGGGTATCTTCCCGGTAGCTTCCATGCTTGAGCATCGCGCCGGTGTCGTCCACAATCTTCCAGTTCAGCTGGAGCGGAGTGCGATGGTAGGGGACGAAGTAGATGTAAATCTGATATCCCTCATTAAGGTCGGTTTTGAACGAGGGTGACGTGTACTCGCCGCGCTGAAGTGGGAGGGCAAAGGACAGCGGCGCGAGATTGTGGGAGAATCCGAACCAAGAGAGATACCCGAAGGGCGCGGCTCCAAGAACAAGCAAAAAGGTAGCAGTGCCGAGCAGGATCTTCTGCCATGGCCAGCGTTGCATGTGGAACCTCGATGGGAAGTCGACAGCATTTAAGAACAGCTCTGGGAAGCTTAGGGCGAGTCTCCGTACGGGGCCTGCCGGTCAGCCTGCAGTTGCTGCTACTCGATCCCCCTCGCCCGGCGCAAGAAATAAGTTGGTCTCCAATCCGTGCTGACGGGTGTAGAGATCGAAGTATCGGCCACCGAGGGCATAAAGTGACTCGTGCGTTCCACGCTCGACGATGTTGCCCTGCTCGACGACCAGGATTTGGTCCGCTTTTCGGATCGTCGATAGCCGGTGTGCAATGACGAACGTGGTGCGACCGCGCATCAGGAAGCTGAGTCCACCCTGAATCATCGCCTCTGACTCCGAATCAAGCGAGCTGGTCGCCTCATCCAGAATTAAAATGCGCGGATCCGCCAGGATAGCCCGGGCAATCGAAAGCCTCTGCCGCTGGCCGCCCGAGAGCTTGACCCCGCGCTCCCCGACAATCGTGTCATACCCTTCCGGAAAACGCTCCGCAAACTCATCGACGCGCGCAATCCGGCAAGCCTCGAGCAGCTGCGCCTCGGTCGCGCCCGGACGCGAGAACCGCACATTCTCCGCAATCGTTCCATCGAAGAGGAACGTTTCCTGCAGCACCACCCCGAGCTGGTCGCGGTAGCTGCTCAGCTTGACCTTAGCCAGGTCGATCCCGTCGACATCGATCTCACCGCCGGACGCGGTGTGAAACCCGCAGATCAGAGAAATGATGGTCGACTTGCCTGATCCGCTCGACCCGACGAGCGCGGTCACGGTGCCCGGCTGTGCGTCGAAGCTGATGCCATGAAGCACCGGCTTGCCCGCCTCGTACTCGAAGACGACATCGTCGAAGCGCACCTCACCGTGCATGCTCCCTAGCTCGACCTGCCGCTTGGGATCCGCATCTTCCTCGCGTTCGCCCAGGATCTCGGTCGTCCGGTCCAGGCCTGCCAGCGCTTCGGTCAGCTGGGTGCCAATCGAGACCAGGCCGGCGATGGGCGCCACCATAAAGGCAAGAAAGGCCACAAATTGCACATAGCCGCCGGTGGTCAGTTTATGCGCGACCACCTGGTGTGCTCCGAGATACATAATGAGCGCGCCGACCACCCCCAGGACGCTCGTCGAAGCGAGCGACATCATGGATTGGGCGGTCAGAGACGAAATCACATTAGAGAGCAGCCGCTGCGCCCCCGTGGCGAAGACCGCGGCCTCGCTGTTCTCCGCGTTATAGCCCTTGACCACCCGTACGCCGCCCAGCGACTCCGTAAGCCGCCCGGTGACCTCCGCGTTGATCTTGGAGCGCTCCCGGAAAATGGGCCGAATGGTCTTAAATGCCCGCTGCAGAATCAACGCGAACACCGTCATCACCGCAAAGGTCAGCAGAGTCATCTGGACGCTGAGCCGGATCAGCACGCAGAAAGCGAAGATGGCCGTCAGCACGCCGCCAAAGAAGTCCAGAATGCCCGTGCCGATCAGGTTGCGCACCCCTTCTACGTCCGTCATGATGCGCGCCACCAGCGTGCCGGTCCGGTTCTCATCGAAAAACGAAACCGAGAGCCGTCCGATGTGTGACTGCACCTGCATGCGCAAATCGGTAATCAGGCGCTGGCCGGCTTTCGAGAGCAGCTGCGTTAAGGCATACGAGGTCAGGCCCTGGAGAATCGTCGCGGCCACGACGACTCCGACAATGATCGGCAAGAGATTCAGCTGCCCCTTGTTCATGACGTTGTCGATCAGGTACTTCGTCGAACCGGGAAGCACCAGCGACGTCGCCCGGTTCACGATCATAATCAGGAAGCTGCCGCCGATCAGCCATCCGCGGGGCTTTACCAACTTCCAAACCTCGGGAAGCACCTTCTTCAGTTTCGGCTTGGGGCGCGCCGCCGTCATGGCTGCCGTCGTCGCTTTGCCCGTTCCGCGCGACGGCCGGTCGCCTGAGGGCACACCGGCACCGAAGCTGAGCGAACCTGCCATAAACGTCCTTTCTTTCGTATCAGCCCATCTCTGTTATCGGCCGGAATCGCCTTTTCTTGAGTCACAGGCCGGAGTTTCTCTTGCTGCCGCTAAACGCCCAAAACCCGGGTGCGCCGCGCGCTGATGAAGGAACGCACACAGAACAGCACAAAGATAAGACACAACAAGCAGGTTGCGGCTTTTTCTTCAATCGCCACAGGATGCTCATAGACCGCTCCGTGGGCAAGCTGATACACGTCATAGGCTGCTTTCGCCGTGCCCAGACATCCCAGCAAACCTATGGTGACGGCGGCGTGCATCCAGACCATGCGCCGCTTTGTGTTTTCGGTCTGCGCGGCGAATCCGCAGATTGCAAGAACCAGCCCGATCGCCGCCGGGATCAGCGCCGTCGGATGCGCACTCCCGGTGAGCACGAAGCCCGCAACCCCCACCGCGATGAGCACCACGCCAAACACAATCGTCACCTTCCCCATGTTCTCTCCATCTTTGATCCGCCTTCTTCACTGTCATCTTCAGGATACGCGACGCTTACGCTCTGGCCGCCTGTTTTAGCTGCTCCAGCACGTCGGCCACCTTCCAGTCGTTGGTCGGGTACCACGCGATCACCTTGCCGTTCTTGCCAATTAACACGGTTGAGAGCGAGTGCTGGATCGAGGATGGGTCGACCGAGTCGCCGGTCACACCCACATCGAAATACTGCTCCAGCTTCGAGAGTTCCTCCACCGACGGCGCGGCGAAATCCCAGTGCGCGAAGTCCTCGTCGGTAAACCGTCCAGTGTGCGCCCCGCCGTAGCTGCGGAGCACGGCCGGCGTATCATACTTCGGATCGAAGCTGAGGCTGAGCAAATGCGTTTTGCCGTACAGCGGCTTGTCCGCAGCTAGAGCCTTGTCGATCTCGGCGAAATTGGAGCTCATGCGGGGGCAAAAGTCCGCCAGAGGACAGCGGGTGTAGATAAAGGTCAGCAGCACAGCTCGTCCGTGGAACTGCCCCAGGTGAATCTGTCTGCCGCTCTGGTTGAGCAAGCGAAAATCTGGAACCGCGTCTCCCGGCGCGGGCACATGGTAGGTGACGGCCTGCTGGTAGTCCGGCCGGGCCTGCGCCACGACCACGATCTGGTCCAGGCGGGCGTTCGAGGGGCCATCAGCGCCTTGATCCACCAGGACTCGTGCGGTAATCACGTCGCCGGGGTGCAGCTCGCTCAGCGTGCTCGGATCAACCACCTTGTAGGGCATGGTCATCGCATCCATCAGCCCTGGAATTGCCTGATGGTTCACGGTGACCCGCCCCGATGCTGCATCCGTGCCCACAATTTTTCCGCGCAGGTGATAGCCCTTCTGCTCAGCATGTCCGCTGTCCGTTGCGGCCGCACCCGGCGCCCCCGCCCGGCACCCGGCCAACGCTGCGGTAAGCAGAACTCCGAGAATGCACAGCACCAGTCTCATTCCTTGATGATAATGGTTCGATGCCGGCTGCCGAGCCCGACACGTTGACCCCACCGGAAAGCAAGCGCGCTTCCACCGTCCCGACGCTTCCGTTGCTGCACGCCGGCTTCCTTCTGGCCGGGTTCGGCACAATGCTGCTCGGGCCTACGCTGCCGCTGCTCAGCCGGCGCTGGCACCTGGCCGACGCCCAGTCCGGGCTCCTGCCGCTGGCGCAGTTCTGTGGCGCGACCCTGGGCGGCAGCACGGTCTCGGCCCGGCTCGGCCGTGGCCTGCTCGCGGGTCTTGCCTCAGCCACGGCCGGATTCTTCGTCTTCGCGCTTACCCCGCACTTTGTTGTGGGTCTGGCCGGACTGCTGGTGGCGGGCTTCGGCATCGGCCGAACGATTTCCTGCACGAACATCTTGGCCGCACGCCGGCCGTCTGCCCGGCACAGCACCAGTTCCACGCTGTCCTGGCTGAACTTCTCCTGGAGCTTCGGGGCGCTGCTTTCGCCGTTATCGATAGCGTGGATTGCTTCCCGCTTCGGGCTTGCTGTCCCGCTGCTGGGCTTCGCCCTTATGTTGCTGCTCCTCGGCGTGGCCTGCGCCGTGCAGTTCCACGGCTCACCCGTTCTGGCGGGGCAGACGGCCTCTGCCGCGGAAAGCTCTCTGGTTCGTCCTCTTTTTCTTCACTTCGCCGTAGTTCTGTTGCTTTACGGAGGCTTGGAGACGAGCTTAAGCGTATGGCTCACCACCTACGCGATGCGCTACGGCCGCAGCTCGCTGGTTCTGAGCGCCTACACCATGGTGGTGCTGCTGTGCGGGCTTACTGCCGGCCGAGCCTTCGCCGCCTGGCTGCTCCTGCGCCTGCCGGACCGAACCGTGCAGCGCGCCGCTCTGGTGTTGGCTATGACGCTGACCGCCGCGCTCGCCGCGGCTCACACGGCCGGCGCGATCGCCACGCTGGCAATACTGCTCGGCTTCACGCTGGCGCCCATCTTTCCCGCCACCTTCGCCCTCGTTATGCAGCAGCAACCCTCCGCCAACCAGGCCGGCCTCATTCTTGCCTCTTCCGGCATCGGCGCCGCGTTCCTGCCCTGGCTCATGGGCGTTGTCTCCACCCGCACCGGCTCCCTGCAGATCGCGCTTGCCTTGCCCGTGGTCGCTGCCGCCGTCCTGCTTGCCTTCACCCTACGCGCGCCGAGCCCCGTCCAGCGCTCCTGATCCGTACCCCGATTTCCAAACTCCGGCGGCGTATAACGACAGTATGCACGCCGCTCGCACCGCCGGACCTCCTCCCGGCATGCCGGCCGCCGTCGCGGACGCCCTCCGTCGCGGCGCACTGGTCCTCACCGCCAACCAGCGCGCCGCCCGTACCCTCCGCGTTGCCTCTGACGCGCAGCGACGCGCGGAGCAGACGCACTGGACGCCCGCCCTGATTCTGCCCCTCCAAACCTGGCTCGAAAGCCTATGGCAGCAGCTTGTGCTCGACGGTGCGGAGACCCGGCTCCTCTTGAACCTCATCCAGCAGCAAGCCCTCTGGCGCGAAATTCTTGCCGCTGACCCCGGCATCTCTTCCCTGCGCCAGATGGATGCGCTTGCAGATCTGGCTGCCCGCGCCTGGCACCTCCTCCACCTGTACGGCGGCAACCCGGACGATGCCGACTTCGCCGTCTCCACCGACAGCCGCGCCTTTGCCCGCTGGGCCCGTCAGCTCACCCGGCTCTGCTCCCTTGAGCGCCTGATCACCTCGGCCGAGCTGCCCTCCGCTCTCGAGACGGCACTTATCCATCGCCGGCTCTCCATCAGCCCGGCCACTCTCCTGCTGGTCGACTTCGACCACCATCCCCCGGCCTGCCAGTCCCTCTTCCGCGTGCTGCGCAGAATCGGCACGTCCATCGAAGAGACACAAACTGCCGCTGCCCCTGTCTCCGGCTCCCTCTCCACGGCGCCCGACCCGCGCAGCGAAGTCCATGCTGCCGCTGACTGGGCGCGCCGGCACTTGGATGCCGACCCCGGCACCCGCATCGCGATCGTTGTCCCCGACCTCGCCAGCTGTAAGCCCCAGCTTGAGCGCGTTTTTCGCGAGCGTCTTGCCCCAGACTCTGAAC
>CAXUEE010000024.1:15658-16550 GCA_964249905.1 uncultured Acidobacteriaceae bacterium | reverse complement strand
TCACCGGGCTTCGAGTTTTCCCTCGGCCAGCCTCTCGCTGAAACCGGCCCTGCCGCCGTCGCGCTCGATCTCCTCGCCTGGTCGCTCGGCCCTCTGCCGCTGGATCGAGTCAGCCATCTCCTGCTTTCCCCCTTCCTCACCCGCCCCGACGAGCTCCAGGCGGTGGCCCGCTTCGACGCCTTTGACCTGCGCGCTGCCCACCTGCTCCGCCCCGAACTCTCCCTCGACCACACCTTGTCCCTCCTCAGGCGGTCCGTCGCGGCGCCCGATCTTCTTCAACGTCTTCGCGCAGCACAGCAGGAGGCCCTGCCGGCCACTTTGGAGCAGTCCTACGCGGCGCACGCCGAGCACTTCGCTGCGCTGCTTGAGGCCGCGGGCTGGATGCACGTCATACCGGCGACCTCCGCGCTCGCCCAGCTCCGCCGCCGCTGGGAGAGCGTGCTCGACCAACTCGCTACGCTCGACTTCCGGGAGACCTCGTCCCGTCCCACGACGTCCGCAGCCCTGGAAGCTCTGAACCGCATCGCCCGCCAGGCTGTGTTTGCGCCGCAGTCCAAAAGCGCGCCTGTGCAGATCCTCGGCCCGTTTGAGCTTGGCGGGGTGGACTTTGACGCACTCTGGTTCCTCACAGCAGACGATCGCACCTGGCCCATTCGCCCCGCTCCGCATCCGCTACTGCCGCTCCCTCTGCAGCGCCGCCTCGGCATGCCCGGAGCGGACGCAGCGGAGGACGACCGAACCGCCAGGGCACTGACAGGCCGCATCGCCCAGGCTGCCTCCGAGGTCATCTTCAGCTATGCCGAGCGCGCGGAGGACTCCGACCGCCAACCCTCGCCGCTGCTGCAAGCACTGGCACTTACCCCCGCCGCGCCCGTCTCCCCCGACCTCACAC
>CAXUEE010000024.1:0-15648 GCA_964249905.1 uncultured Acidobacteriaceae bacterium | reverse complement strand
AGCCCTACCTGCACGTGCCGGAATCCGCCGAGCTGCCGCAGCTTCCCGACGCGATCATCCGTGGCGGCGAGCGCGTTCTCAAAGACCAGGCTGCCTGCGCCTTTCGTGCTTTCGCCGAGCACCGCCTCTGGTCCAGCGACATCCGCTCCCGCGATCCCGGCCTCGATCCGCGCGACCGCGGCTCCGTCGTCCACCGTATCCTCGAAACCTTTTGGAACGAGCTCCACGATCAAGCCGCTCTACAAGCTCTCCCGCCTGCCGACCGTCATACCCTCCTCGACCAGGCCATCGATCTCGCACTCGAGCGCCCTGCCCGCTCCGTCCGTTCCGCCTGGGACTCGGCCTACCTCGACATCGAGCGTGAGCGCCTGCGCCAGCTCCACCGTCCCTGGCTCAAACTTGAGCTGGAACGCCCACCTTTTCGCGTCCAGCAGCAGGAGCAGCACCTGTCCAACGTTTCTCTCGGCGGCGTACGCCTCGACCTGCGTGTCGACCGTGTCGACGATACCGAAGCCGGACCTCTGGTGATCGACTACAAGACGGGCATCGCCGAAACCTCCGAATGGCTTTCCGACCGGCCCGACGCTCCACAACTGCCGCTCTACGCCGTCTTCAACCCCGCTCCAGTGCTCGGTGGCGTGGCTTTTGCGCTGCTCCGGGCCGGTAACGATCTCGGCATGAAGGGTTTTTTCGACCCATCCTCAGCCGTACTCCCGGGCAAACCCGCCGGCATGCCGCGTACCCTCGCTGACCAGCGCGAAGAGTGGCTCCGCATCCTCACCAATCTTGCGTCCGCCTTCGCCACTGGCGATACGCGCGTGGAACCAAAGTCCTATCCCCGCACGTGCCAGTACTGCGCCCAGCGCATGCTTTGCCGCCTTGATCCAACCACCCTGCCCGCCTCCGCCGCCTGCGAGGAGGAGGAAGATGAGCATGAGAAGCAGACCGTCGCTCATGTCTAACCTGCTGCTCTTCCCGCCGGACGTCGATCTCTTTCCTGAGCTGCCGCCGCCGCGCATGCTCGCGCCCGACTCTGCCGAACGCACGCGCGCCCTCGATATCCGCCGATCGTTCCTCGTCGAAGCCCCGGCTGGCTCAGGAAAGACCGGCCTGCTCATCCAGCGTTTCCTCAAACTTCTCGCTACCGTCGACGACCCTGCCCAGGTCCTCGCTATTACTTTTACCCGCAAAGCCACCGCCGAGCTTGCGGACCGCGTCCACCGTCAACTCAGCCAGGCCGCCCTCAACCGCAGCCCGGAAGATCCGTTCGAGGCAGCTACGCGTCCGCTCGCCGCCGCCGTTCTTGCCCGCGACACGGAGCTCGGCTGGAAGCTCCTCGACCAGCCGCGTCGTCTCAACATCCGCACCATCGACTCCGTCTGTGCCGACATCGCCGCCTCGCTGCCCATCCTTTCCGGCAGCGGCGGCGAACTATCCCCGAGTGAGGACGCCTCAAGCCTTTACGCCGAGGCTGCCAGGCGCACCCTTGCCCTGCTCGGCGGCCCGGACGCCGCGCTCAACCAGGTACTTCAGACGGTCCTCCTGCACCGCGACGCCCATCTCGCAAACTGCGAGGCTTTGATCGTCTCCATGCTCGGCGCGCGCGATCAGTGGAGCGAGCTTGTCGATCTCAATGCGCCGGGCCTCGATGACGCTATGCTCGACCGTGAGGTGCTGCCCCGCCTGGAACGAGCGCTCGACCTGGCCATCTGCCAAGGCCTCACACGCCTGAACAAAGGTCTGCCTGGACCCATGCTCCACTCCCTCTGCACGCTTGCCGCCGAGATGGGCCATGCGGAAGGCTACAAGGGAGGGAGCTCGCCGCTGGCCATCTGCGCCGGTAAGTTCTCCCCGCCTGAGGAGAAATCCGCCCACCTCGATCATTGGCTTGCGCTGATCGACCTCCTGCTGACCAAGGATGGCGAGTTCCGCAAATCCCTCAACCGCAACCATCTCAAATTCCTCATCGAAAAAAATCATCAGCAGGAACTCTCCCAGCTCCTCGACCAGGTTCGCCATGACGACGAACTCTGCCAGCTCCTTTCGAGCGTCCGCGCCCTTCCCCCGGCGCATTACCCTCCCGACCAGTGGCGCGTCGCCAAAGCCCTTTTCTTGGTTCTCAGCCGAGCCCTCACCGAGCTGCAGACCGTCTTCGCTCTCCACAACCAGTGCGACTTTGTTGAGATTGCCCTGCTTGCCAAAACCGCCCTGAAAACCTCCTCCGCTCAGCACGATCTCGCCGCCGCCGGTCCTACGCTCAAGCACCTGCTGGTCGACGAGATGCAGGACACCTCCACGACTCAGTACGAGCTCATCCGGCTGCTCACGCGTGGCTGGGACGGCGTCTCCCGCACCGCCTTCCTGGTCGGCGACCCCAAGCAGTCCATCTACCTTTTTCGCCAGGCGCGGGTCGAGCGCTTCATCCAGACAATGCATCACGGCCGCCTGGGCGAGCTGCCCCTTACCGCCCTCCACCTCACCGCGAACTTCCGCTCCCAAGCCAACCTTGTTGACGCGTTCAACCGCGACTTCACCCGGATTTTTCCTTCTGCTCCCAACCTCGACGAACCTGCTTCCGTCCCGTACCGCGTCGCCGACTCCACCCGCCCGCCGGCCGCCCTCGCCTCTCTCGTCTGGCACCTTCACCCGCTCCGCTCCGGTGCTGGCAGTGCGGAGCGCAACGGACAGACTCTTCAGGACGCGGAGGCGATCCGCGCCCTCATCGAAGCCTGGCGCACCAACCACCGCGGGCTTTACCCGCCGAAGATCGCCGTCCTGGTCCAGTCGCGGGCGCACCTGCTGCCGATCGTTCAGGCCTTCAAACAACCGGGTCCTTCCGGTCCTGTGCCTTACCGGGCGATCCGGATCGAACCTCTCGGCGAACGTCAGGAGATTCTCGACCTGGTCGCGCTTACTCGCGCGCTGCTGCATCCCGCCGACCGCGCCGCCTGGTTCGCCCTCCTGCGCACACCGCTTTGCGGCCTCTCGTTGGCCGACCTCCACCTGCTGGCCGGAGCCGACGACCATGCCTTCGCGAAGCACACGGTCCTGGAGCTCCTGCACGAGCGCGGCGACTTTCTCTCGCCGGACGGCATCGCCCGGCTCGAGCCGTTCTGGCAGATCCTCGAAGCCGCTCTTCGCCAGCGCGGACGGCTTCCGCTTTCTCATCTGCTTCACAGCACCTGGCGTGCTTTCGGCGCTCACCGCTTTCTCGATCTGGACGGCCAGCTGAATGTCGAGCAATACCTCGGCCTTGTGGACGACCTCGAAACGGTTACTGGTTTTCTCCCGCTGCCGATGCTCAAACGGCGACTCGGAGAGCTCTACGCCGCGCCCTCCTCCCATCCCGACGCCGTCGACCTCATGACCATCCACAATGCCAAGGGCCTTGAGTGGGATCTGGTCCTGGTGCCTTCGCTGGAGCGCGCCGGCCGGCCCAACGAAACCCGCCTGCTCGACTGGATTGAGACCGATACCGACCAGGAGCGGATGGAGGCGAACATCGCGCATGGCATCCTCGCGCCTATCCAGAGCAAAGGCGGCGACAGCGGACGGCTCAACCAGTGGATTCAGTCGATCTATAAAACCCGCGAGGAGGCCGAACGCAAACGCCTCTTCTATGTCGCCTGCACCCGCGCCCGCGAACAGGTCCATCTCTTCGCCGCGCCGCAAACAAATGCGAATGGCACCCTCAGCGCAGGCTCACGCAACCTGCTTTCCGCCGCATGGCCTGCCGCCGAGGCCCAGCTCGCACAGCCGAAGCAGGCAGCCGCGGTTCTCTCCATGCCAGGCCGCCCGCAGCCACGGGTGCTTGACGCATTGGCCGCGTCCGCCACACCCGAGCGAACGATCGCCCGCATCCCCGCCGGCTTTGCTCTGTGTGCCAAACCGTCCGCGGCGCCGGAAGCAGCGGAGCCCCCGTTCCGCCGGCCCGAGGGGAGCTTCCGAGCCCGCGTCTTCGGCAACACTCTACACGCGTTCGTGCAGAAAGCGGCGTCGCGAATCGCTGCCGGCAGCAGCTTTCCCGCGCTGCTGGACGAGCTTCCTTCCTGGTCCGCGCGCGTCACCGCCCTGCTCCGCGCCGGTGGCCTCGCCGGACGCGACTTGCAGGCGCTCACCCCGCAGGTGCTGCGCGGATTGCAGAAGACCCTCGTCTCTCCCGAAGGTCGCTGGCTGCTCTCGGCGCACCCGCAGGCCGCCTCCGAGCGCGCGATCAACACCTGGGACGAAGAGGGCCAGACCCTGACCAGCCTGCGCCTGGACCGGACCTTCCTGGCCGCGGCAGTTCCGCTCCAGGCCGGTGCGGACCACCTATGGATCGTAGACTACAAGACCTCGACCCACGCCGAGGCCGGTCTCGACGCGTGGCTCGAGCAGCAGCGCGACCTCTATCGCGAGCAGCTTGAAACTTACGCCCGGAGTCTCAGCGGGCAAACGTATCCGCTCCGTCTGGCTCTCTTCTTTCCCATGCTTTCGCGGTTTGTCTGGTGGCCGGCGTAGGAAGTTAAGCCACCGAAGTGTTGTGCCGCACGTCGGCGCCGCGCACCCAGAAGATGACGTCTTCGGCAATGTTGGTCGCATGATCGCCGACCCGCTCCAGATTGCGCGCAATGATCAGCGCGTTCGAGGACTGCGGCGTCAGATCCGGCTTCTCCTTGATCAGGGAGCTCAGCGCATAGAAGGCCGCGTCGTTCATCTCATCCACCTCATCGTCCAGCCGCAGCACCGAGGTCGCCAGGTCCGCGTCGCCCTCGATAAACGCCTGCAGGGACTTGCGTACCATCGCCGCTGCCAGCGATGCAAGCTTGGGAATATCAACGGGTAAATCGATGTTCGCGAACGCTCCCATCTCCCGCACCCGCACCGCGATATTTACCGCCTGATCGCCCACCCGCTCGAGGTCGGCATTGATGCGGATCACCGAAAGAATGAATCGCAGGTCGACCGCCATCGGCTGCTCCATGGCCAAGAGATCGAGCGCCATCTGATCGATCTCGCGCTCCAGCCGGTTGATGGCCGGCTCCGCCTTGAAGACCTGCTCGCAGATGGAAAGGTCGCGCAGGCGGTAGGCCTCGATCGAGCGCTGGATCGCCTGTTCGGCCATGCCCGCCATCACCAGCAGGCGTTCTTTCAGGTCGTCTAGATTTTGCTGAAACTTAATTCGCATGGCCACTTCAACATCTCTCCTGTGGGTGCTCGCTGAAACGAAACAGCGTCCGTTCTTTGAGAAGCAACGGCACTCCTCCAAACTTTTCCAAAAACACGAAAAGAAAACAGATGCTCAGCCAAATCTACCGGTGATGTAATCTTCGGTCCGTTTATCGCTCGGGTTGGTAAAGATCTTGTGCGTCGAATCGAACTCGACCATTTTTCCATTCAGGAAGAAGCCCGTGTTCTCGGCCACGCGCGCCGCCTGCTGCATGTTGTGCGTCACGATCACGATCGTGTACTGCGTCTTGAGTTGGAAGATCAGATCTTCGATCTTCGACGTTGATACCGGATCGAGCGCCGAGGCTGGCTCGTCCATTAACAGCACCTCGGGGTCGACTGCAATCGCGCGCGCGATGCACATCCGCTGCTGCTGGCCGCCGGAAAGACTCGCGCCGGACTTCCTCTTCAGGTCGTCCTTGACCTCGTCCCAGAGCGCGGCCGACTTCAAGCTCCGCTCCACCGTCTCGTCCAGGATTTTGCGATTGCGAAACCCGTTCAGCTTCAAGCCGCTCACCACGTTGTCATAGATCGACATAGTCGGAAACGGGTTCGGCCGCTGGAACACCATGCCCACCCGCCTCCGGATCTCGACCGGCGACGCATCGCTGTAGATGTCCACATCGCCCATCTTGACCGTGCCGGTCGCGCGTGCAATGGGGTTGGTTTCATGCATCCGGTTGAGGCAACGGACGAAGGTCGATTTGCCGCAGCCGGAGGGGCCGATGAGCGCCGTCGCATGATTCGCCGGGATGTGCAGATTGATGTCCTGCAAGGTGTGCGTGGAGCCGTACCACGCGTTTAAGTGCTCGACCAGAATCCCGACTCCCACTAACTTCCTCCCCTGAGTGCGCCGCGGCTCGCGAAGATGCGCACCAGCGTAACGGAAACCATGATGAGCACAATCAACACCAGCGACCCGGCCCAGGCCAGCCGGTGCCACTCGTCATAGGGCGAGATGGCATATACGTAGATCTGCAGCGGCAGCGCGCCGATCGGCTCGTTCAGCTTCAGGCTCCAGAACTGGTTGCCGAACGCCGTGAACAGCAGCGGAGCCGTTTCTCCCGCGACCCGCGCAAAGGCCAGCATGCATCCCGTGATGATGCCCGGCGAGGCCGTTTTCAACGCGACGGAAATTGTCGTCCGCCACTTCGGCACGCCCAGGCCCAGGGCTGCTTCGCGGATCGAGTGCGGCACCGTGGCCAACATCTCTTCGGTCGTGCGCGTCACGGTCGGCACCATCATGATTGCCAGCGCCACGCCGCCCGCAAAGGCCGAGAAGTGCTTCTGCTGCATGACAATCAGGGAGTACACCGCGATCCCCATCACGATCGACGGCACGCCGTTCAGCACATCGGCCGTAAACCGCACCGCGTTGCCCAGAAACTTGCCTCGTCCATACTCGGCGAGGTACACGCCGGCAGCGATTCCGACAGGAATGCCCATCAGGCTGGCCAGCGTCAGGATCAGCCCCGAGCCGACGATCGAATTGGCCATCCCGCCGCCCTCTTCGCCCACCGGCGCGGGAGGCCTGGTGAAGAATGCCACGTTCAACGAGCTTGCACCCTTGTAAATCAGGTATACCAGGATGGCGACCAGAGGTGCGATGACGATCACTGTCGCGAGAACCGCCAGCGCGACCACCAGCAGGTTGGTCGCTTTGCGGTATCCGAAGTTCACCCGCATGGACCGTGTGCTGAAATCCATCGGTGTACGGCCCAGCTTGGGGGAAGGAGGCGGTATCTCCGGCAGATTCGCGTGTGCGTTCATGCTAGGCCACCCTCGCCGGAGCGCCGCGCGTGACCGCCCATACCAGCAAACGCGCAATCGCATTGACCACAATCGTGACCAGGAAGAGCGCAAGCCCGATCTCAATCAGTGCGCTCAGGTAGAGATCGCCCGTCGCTTCCGAGAACTCATTGGCGATTGAACTCGCCAGCGTGTATCCCGGAGCGAACAGAGATTTCGAGATGACGGGATGATTGCCGATCGTCATGGCGACCGCCATCGTCTCGCCCAGTGCGCGCCCGAGGCCCAGAATGATGGCGCCGACAATGCCGATGCGCGCATTGCGTAAGACGCCGATGCGGATCATCTCCCAGCGCGTCGCGCCGAGCGCCAGCACCGCTTCCCGCTGGCTGGTCGGCACCGCCGTCATCATGTCGCGCGTAAGTGAGGAGATGATCGGCAGGATCATGATCGCGAGGATGATGCTTGCCGTCAGCAGACCCACGCCGAAGTTCGTTCCGCCGAAGAACCCCGTCCAGCCCAGGGTCTTCACCAGAAAGGGCCCAAGCTGATCACGCACGATCGGCACCAGCACAAACACCGCCCACAACCCGTACACCACGCTCGGGATCGCGGCCAACAGCTCGGTCAGGAAGGAGATAGGCGCGCGCAAGAGCTTGGGGCATAGCTCAGTGATGAAAATGGCCACCCCCAGCGCCAGTGGAACGGCCATGCACAGCGCCAGCAGCGAGGTCGCCAGCGTCCCGAAGATAAACGGCAGCGCGCCGAAGTCTCCCGAGACTGGATCCCAGTTCTGCCCGGTAAAGAATTTAAAGCCAAACTGCGCAAGGCTCAGCTTGGAACGCAGAACCAAAATCGTCGCGATGAAGATCACGATGGCGAAGATACTGCACGCGCACAGCAGCATCAGCATGCCGAACGACCGGTCCGCCCACGCTCCGCTGCCGCGCCTGCTTAGAAACTCACGGATGGGCGAGGGAGCCAGGGATGCTGCAGGCACCGCCGGGGCGGCTGCCTCTTCCGGCCGAAAGCTCGCCACAATGGCTCGCTGCGGAATGGGAGTCGAGGTGTTCGTCAGGTTATCAGCCATGCAGAAGTGCTTCCTCGTCCTTGCCTATGGCCATGTGATGCCGGTCGAATACTCTCTCGCTTCGCCCGAACGGGTCGAGAACGTTCGCTGCGGTACGGCCGGCTGCGGTCCAACCGGCCGCATTCTTGTTCTATCGCAGCGTGGCAATCGTCTGTTTCACCCGGTCAGCAACCGCCTTGGGTAGCGGAGCGTAGGTCAGAGCTGGCGCCTCGCCTTCGCCATGCTCAAGCATCCAGTCCAGAAACCCCACCAGCGCCTTGCCCTTGGCCGGGTCTTTCGCGACTGTCGGAATCAGCAGCCAGGTAAAGCTTGCGATCGGGTACGAGTCCGCGCCCGCCGCATCCGTGATCGACACACGATAGTCCGCAGGAATCGTCTTCGCATTGACCGCCGCGGCCGCTGTCACGCTGTCCGTCGAGCCTTTGACAAACTTACCCGACTTGTTCCGCACCGTACCGAACTGCATATGGTTCTGCGCCGCGTAAATCAGCTCCACATATCCGAAGGAGTACTTGCTCTGCCGAATCATGCCGGCTACTCCTTCCGAGCCCTTCTGCCCAATCCCCACCGGCCACTTCACCGCCGAACCCGTACCCACCGTCGACTTGAACAGCGGACTCACCTTCGACAGATAGTCCGTGAAGATAAAAGTTGTGCCGCTCCCCTCAGACCGGTACACCGGCAGGATCGCCGCGTCGGGCAGGTTCACGCCCGGATTTTCCTTCGCGATATAAGGATCGTTCCACTTGGTGATCTTGCCCAGGTAGATGCCGGCCATCGCATCCCCGGTAAACTTCAACTCCTGGTTGATTCCCGGAAGGTTATAGACCGGCACCACGGCTCCGAGCACGGTCGGAATCGCCGTCACCTTCACCTTGGCCTCGGAGATCTGCTGGTCGGTCATCGTCGCGTCGCTCGCGCCAAAATCGACGGTACCTTCCGTCACCTGCCGGATGCCGCCGCCCGACCCGATGGATTGGTAATTGATTTTGATGTCCGGATGAAGTTGGCTGTACTCGCTAAACCACTTGGAATAAATCGGATACGGGAAGGTCGCACCCGCTCCGCTGATATTTTGCGCCGCTGCTCCGGCAGCGCACACCGCCAACAGGCCAGCTGCAATGACTCTCCGTCTCAAAGACTCCCCCGTGCATGTCGACATGTTTCTCAGTCTCAGGGTGGATTGTTACGGGAAGGTTACACCGCCATGAAATGCGAAAGAATGGGTCGCAAACGCCTCAATTAACGGGGTAGAGCGCCTTCGGCAAGGTAAACAGAAAGGTGCTGCCGCTTCCCATCTCGCTCTCAGCGCGAATCGTTCCGCCCTGAGACTGCACCATGTGCCGCGCGATGGCCAGACCCAGCCCCGTCCCTCCAGACTCTCGCGAGCGCGTTTTGTCCACCCGGTAGAAGCGCTCGAAGATGCGGTCCAGATGCTCGGATCCGATGCCCATGCCGAAGTCGCGCACGCTAAACTCCACCGCCTCATATGGCTCTGCGACCTCACGCGCGCTGATGACCACGCGCGCATGCCTGTCGTGCTTCGGCTGGCCATACTTGATCGCGTTCTCGATCAGGTTGCCCAGCACCTGCATTACGGAATCGGTGTCCGCGAACACCTGGCACTCGGTCACCGCCCCAACTTCGAGCGTTGCCTCGTTTTCCTGCACCAGTCCGCTCATGGCAGTCACTGCGTCGCGGATCAATGTTTCTGCAGGCACTGGCGCGGGCTGCAGCTCGACGTTCGGCGCCTCCACCCGCGCCATCACCAGCAGATCTTCGGTCAGCCGGCTCATGCGCGTGGCATTTTTCAGAATAGTGGAAAGGAACTCGCGCGCCGTCGTACTGAGCCCGGCCTCGTGGTCGAGCAGCGTCTCCACATAGCCCGAAATTGAGGTCAGCGGCGTGCGCAGCTCGTGCGATACATTGGCCACGAAGTCCCGCTGCGTCCGTTCGACCTCCTCGATCCGGGTAATATCGTGCAGCACCGCGACCGCGCCGCCGCCGGGCATGGGTGAGGCGTTCACCTCAAACTTGCGTCCGGGCAGCAACGAGGTCGCCCGGCCCACGCTCACGGTTTTGTCTGAAAGCGCTCGCCCGACACACGCCAGCATATCCGGATCGCGCACCGTCTGCACCAGCGCATGCCCGACCCGCACGGCGCCGGCGCCAACACCGCGCGGCGTCAGCCGCTGCATCCGTTCATTGGTCCACTGGATCCGCCCCGCCGCATCGACCGCCACGACCGCGTCCTGCATGCTGTCGAGCAGCGCTTCGAGCTCGCGCCGGCTCTCCGCCGCTTTGCTCAGCGAGCTCTGTACCTGCTCCGACGCAGAAGCGAGAGCATGGGCCAGACCGTCGAAGTCGCGATACCGCGTCGGCTGCAAGGCCTGCTGACCCTCCAGCAGCGAGTTGGCCGAGGCCTGCAGCGGCCCCAGGATCCTGCGCAGGGAGTGCGCCGTCCACAGGGCCATCAGCAACGCCCAGGATAGGACAAGCGCGATCATCCACGGCAGCCGCAGCGTGGGCAGCGCCTCGCCGATCAGCAGCACCACTCCCGCTGCCAGCGTCAGGCGCAGAAACAGCTTGAAAAATAAACTACGGGTCACAGCATCCTTCCCTGAGATCTCTGCAGGCAGATCTTACGCCGGTAGCGCCTGCGCAACCTTTGGGATCTCAAACCGGTACCCTGCGCCGCGCATCGTCTTCAGGAAGCGCGGTGTTTCCGGATCTTCTTCGATCTTCTCCCGGATGCGTCGCACATACACATCCACTGAACGCGGTGTCACAAAGCGCGCATCCCCCCACACCGCATCGAGCAGATGATCGCGGCTGAACACCCGCCCCGGATGCCGCGCCAGGTAATCGAGCAACCGGAATTCGGTCGCCGTTGTCGTCACCAGCTCGCCACGGACCCGCAGCTGCATGGCGCTCGCATCGATTTCGATGTGTTCAAACTTCACCATCGAAGGCGTACTCGGCCGTTCAAAGCGCCGCAGCACCGCCTTCACTCGCGCCACCAGCTCCCGCGTGGCGAAAGGCTTGGTGATGTAATCATCAGCCCCCAGCTCCAGCCCATGCACCCGGTCGTTTTCAGCCGCGCGCGCCGTCAGGAAAATGATCGGCACGATACTCAGCGTCGGATTCTGCCGCAGTCTCCGGCAAAGATCCAGACCATCTCCACCCGGAACCATGATGTCCAGCAGAAACAGAGCGGGCGGCTGGCGTTCCGCGTCGGCCACAATGCTGCCAATCGACGCGAATGATCTCACCAGAAACCCGGCAGCCTCCAGGTGAAATTGCACGAGACGGGAGATATCTGCGTCATCTTCCAGGACAAAGACCGTCTGACTCAAATGCCCAAACCTCGCGTCCGTTCCGTCACGCTACGTCTCCTAGCCTACCCCAGCCTCCGGACAGCCTTTGCGAACGTACGATGAATCATTTGTCGAGGTAGTCCGTGGCGAAAGCCCCCGCGTCTCATATAGTCTAGACGCAGCCGGATGGCGGGAGCGGTCATGAGCGGGGAGCCCCCCCTTATTTTGTGTGTGGATGATGAGCTGGTCGGTCTCGAGGTCCGCCGCATGCTTCTCGAGCGCGCGGGCTATCGTGTGCTCACCGCCCTCGATGGGCCGGCCGGGCTCGAACTCTTCTCCCGTGAACCCATTCAGGCCGTCGTCCTCGATTTCTCGATGCCCGGCATGACCGGAGATCAGGTCGCTCTCAACATGCGTCAGGTCAAACCCGCGGTTCCGATTCTTATGCTCTCGGCCTATACCAGTTTGCCGCCGGAGGTGACCCGCCTGGTCGATCTTTCCATGACTAAAGGCGAGGGTGCGCCGGCGCTGCTTGAAAAACTGGGCGGTCTTCTGCTCTCGCATGCATCCTAGGGTGAAGGCCAGGTGAACGGAGTCCTGTGAATTCTTCGAGCTTCGACCAGATTCTGCGACGGGTGTTCCTCGTCCCTCTCCTAGTCATTCTGTTCGGCGCCGGAGTACTCGCCTTTCAACTCCGACAGGCCTATCACACGGTCGCCGAGCTGCAGGAGACTGATCAGAGTGTGGCGGAAATCCTGCTGATCGAGCGCTTGATCGTTGACCAGGAGACCGGCCTGCGCGGTTTCCAGACCACCGGAGACTCACTCTTCCTGCAGCCATACCTCGCCGCCGACCAGCAGCTTCCGGCCGAGTTCGATCGCGCCCGCGCCGCTGCCCACAACAGCGTGCGTGAGTCTGCCATCACCGACATCCAGAACCTCCACGACACCTGGGAACAGGGCTTCGTCCAGCCTCTGATCGTCTCCGTCCGCGCCGGAGCTACCACCTCCGACGTCGACCTGAACCTGATCGGTAAGCGTGAAGTCGATGACATGCGCCAGCGGCTGCAAGCCCTGATCGCCTCACGGGAGCGGCAGCGCAATGACTACCTCCATCGCTGGAGCAGCCAGGCGCACTTCATGTCCCTCGCCCTGCTCCTGTCCGCCGGCATCATTGGGCTCACCATTGGGCTCTACAGCCGGCGGCAGCTGCAGGACGTCTCGGCCGCCTTCCGCCAGTCGTCCAACGTGCTGCGCCTGCGCGCCGAGCAGGCCTTCCGCTCCGAACAGAAACTCCGCACCACTCTTCAGTCCATCGCCGACGGCGTCATCACCTGCGATGCGGAAGGGCGCGTGGACACCATGAACGACGTCGCCCAGCAGCTCACCGGCTGGACTGCCGAGGAAGCGCACAACCAGCCCATTGACGCGGTCTTCCGCATCCTCGATGCGACGACCCGCGAGCCGGTCGAAAACCCGGTCGCCAAAGTCCAGAGACTCGATCAGGCCATTCAGCTGGCCAAGCACAGCATTCTTCTCCGCAAGGATCTGCAGGAGATTCTGGTCGACGAGTCCGGCGCGCCCATTCGCGACAAGGTCGGCAAGATCGTCGGCATCGCCCTGGTGTTCCGCGACGTGACTATGGCCATCAAAAGCCAGGAGGCGCTGCTCGCCAATGAAAAGCTGGCCGTCGCCGGACGCCTCGCTGCCACCATCGCTCACGAGATCCATAACCCGCTTGACTCGGTCTCGAACCTCCTCTTCCTAATGGACGGCGAGTCCACTCCCGAAGAAACCGCGCAATTTCTCCAGCTCGCCAAGCAGGAGATCGCCCGCGTCACCCAGATCAGCCGCGCCATGCTCTCGCTCTATCGCGAGGCGAAGGCTCCCATCGCGATCGACCTGAAGGACATGCTCGAGTCGATCCTGCTCCTGATGGATCGCCGCTTCCTCTCGCTCGGCGTCACCGTTGAACCCAACCTGGCCCCAAACCTCGTCATCCACGGCTTTCCTGCCGAGCTTCGCCAGGTATTCACGAATCTGCTGACCAACGCGGCGGAGGCCTCAGGTCCCAGGACCGTGATCGAACTGCGCGGCATCCCTTGTCCGGCGGGCCTGGACGTGCACGGACTGCGCCGCGACGCGGGTGCCCTGGTCACCATCGCCGACCATGGGCCAGGCATCGCCGAAGAGATCAAGGCCACGCTCTTTCAGCCATTCCACACGACCAAGGGAGAACGCGGCACGGGGCTGGGACTTTGGGTCAGCCGCGGCATTATCAACAAGCACGGCGGCACAATCGATATCGAGAGCAATTACGATCCCGAACACCATGGAACCACGGTCCGCGTCTTTCTCGCGACCAACCCGGTCATCAACGCCGGCGGTGATTAACGTACCTTCCGGAGCTCGTACTTCCGGAAGCCCGTTCCGGCTACTCACCCGCCTGGCCGAGATCTGTCCTTAATACTCCTTCACATCACACCGGCCCCCACCCGAGCCTCCAGCACCTTCACCGACACCTCTGCCGCCCTGCGGCAATCCTCCCGGCTCACATCAAAGTGCGTCACAAACCGTACCGCATCCGGCCCGATCGCACTCGCCAGCACACCCTCCTCTTTCAGGTGCGCACAATAGCCGGCCGCGTCTCCACTTTTCAGCCGGAAGATCACGATGTTCGTCTCGACCGCCTCGAGATCGATCTCCACCTCTGGCACCGCAGCCACTGCCTCGGCCAGCAACCGCGCGTTGGCATGGTCCTCCCCGAGCCGCTCGGTCATCTCGTTGAGCGCGATCAGCCCAGCAGCCGCCAGCACGCCTGCCTGCCGCATCCCGCCGCCCAGTGCTTTCCGGTACACGCGCGCCTTCCCGATCGCCTCCGTGCTGCCCACCAGCATCGACCCTACCGGCGCTCCCAGGCCCTTGGACAGGCAGAACATCACCGTGTCGAAGCCGCGCGTCAGCGTCGCCACATCCACACCCAGAGACGTCGCCGCGTTGAACACCCGCGCTCCATCGAGGTGCGTGGGCAGTCCAGCCGCTCGCGCCCCCACCCAGATCTCCTTCAAAACGTGGAGCGGCGTCACGGTTCCGCCTGCGATGTTGTGCGAGTTCTCCAGCCACACCAGACCTGTCTGCGCCCGGTAGTAGATTTTGGGCGCGATGGCCGGCTGAATCAGTTCCCAGGTCAGGATGCCTCGCTCGGCGGCCACCGTCCGCGGCACGCAGCCGCAGAAAGCCGCCACCATGCCCATCTCCCAGTCCAGAATGTGCGCCCGCGACTCGCAGATCACCTCCTGCCCATGCTCGGTATGAATGCGCGCCGCAATCAGGTTCCCCATGGATCCGGTCGGCACGAAAATCGCTGCGTCCCGCCCAAAGACCTCCGCCGCCCGCGCCTCGAGCCGGTTGACCGTCGGGTCTTCCCCGTACACATCGTCCCCGACCTCAGCCTCCGCCATTGCCCTCCGCATGGCCGCCGTCGGCCGCGTTACCGTGTCACTTCGCAGATCAATCATCGAGCCTCCATATCGTTACCGTTCTTTTAAACCTTCTCCCATCTCGTCCGGCCACCGTTGCGCGGCGTGCAGGACCCGAAGAATGTGCACCGTGTCGCCCACAACTCGGTAAGCGGCAACATAAGGTGTTCGAGAGAGAACCAGCTCCCGGGTTCCGGCGATTCGGCCCACACGCCCCATCTCTGGCGTGTCACGCAACCGTCCCACCTGGGCTTCTATCCGTTCATCGACCCTGACAGCGGCTCGCGGGCTGTCCGCTTCAATCCAGTCGAAGATCGCCTCGCGGTCGCTCATCGCGAACAGGCTCCACTCAATCCTCACTAGCTGTGTTCAGCCTTCTCAAGCGCGGCCGCGCGACGCTGTGCAAAGTGCTCTTTCACCCGATCGTCGGCGACTACCACACGAGGATCATCCAGAGCCTCGTGTATCTTCGCTCGGAACCACCGGTCATGCTCCTCCGCATGTACGGTAAGCAGAAAAGGGAGCGCGCCCTCATTGGCCGTTCTCGTCAACAAGATCCGAACGGCGTCCGAGACAGTCATCCCCAAGCCCTCTAACACGGCAGCCGCCCTTGCCTTCACGCCAGGATCAATCCGTGTCTGTACCAAAGCATTCGTAGCCATAAAGTCTCCCACGTCCTGTTATGCAATTGTATGACACTTCAAGAGACTACCCTTATAAGTCTCTCCTCGACCGCCGAACTCTACACCAGCAGCCGCCCAAACACCTCATTTGAAACCAGCCGCCCATCCCCGGTCAGTCGCAAC
>CAXUEE010000023.1:18162-24944 GCA_964249905.1 uncultured Acidobacteriaceae bacterium | reverse complement strand
CCCACCCACGTGGCCCATCTGGGATCCCATGTGGATAAGCGAGCCGGGCCGGCCTGCGGCGATCAGACTGCGCGCCACGGCCTGCGCGACAAAGAAAGCTGCCCGTACATTAAGGTCCATCACCACGGCATAATCGGCCTCTGTGACTGATTGCATGGGCATGGGCCGGTTGACGCCTGCGTTGTTGACCAGCACATCGAAGGGCGGCAGGGCGGCGATCGTGGCCGCGGCGGCTCCGTGCTCAAGCACGTCACAGACCAGCGCGTCCGCAGAGCCGCCCTCAAGGCGTATGGTCTCCGCCACCGCTTCAATCTCGGCGGCTGTGCGCGCCAGCAAGGTAACGTGCGCTCCCGCCTGTGCCAGCGCGGCTGAAGCGGCAAGACCAATCCCGCGACCGGCACCGGTGACCAGGGCGCGCCTGCCATCCAGCCGGAAGCTGGGAGTCCGGGGCAGCGGCATCGGCTACGGCACCACCGTTTCCAGGTCTGGCTGTCTTTGCGGCTCTGCTTTGCCGGCAAACGGCACATCGCGATGCCCATAGACCCGCACGCGCAGGTTGGCCTGTTCGGCATGGCCGGCAAAGCCCTCAAGCGCGCACAAGCGTGAGCAGCGTTCGCCCACGTTGGCCGAGGCCTCATCGGTCAAGATGCGCTGATGCGTGCACGTTTTCAGGAACTTGCCGACCCAGAGACCGCCGGTATAGCGTGCCGCCTTCCTGGTGGGCAAGGTGTGATTGGTGCCGATCACCTTATCCCCATACGCCACATTGGTGCGCGGCCCCAGAAAGAGCGCGCCGTAATTGGTCATGTGCTCGAGGAAGAACTCAGGATTGCTCGTCATTACCTGCACGTGCTCGGAGCTGATTTCGTCCGCGATTTGGACCATCTCCGAGTCGGACTCGGCCACGATGACCTCTCCCTGCGTCTCCCACGCGCGCCGGGCAACTTCGGCGGTGGGCAGCAAGGTCAGGAGCCGGTCAACCTCCTTCATGGTTGCGCGCGCCAGAGCCTCCGACGTGGTCAGCAGGATGGCAGGGCTGTCGGGCCCGTGCTCGGCCTGGCCCAGCAGATCCGTCGCACACATCTCGGCGTCGACGGTTTCATCCGCAATGACCAGGGTTTCCGTGGGTCCGGCAAACAGGTCGATACCGACATGGCCAAAGAGCTGTCGCTTCGCTTCCGCCACAAAGGCGTTGCCGGGGCCGACGAGCATGTCGACCGGCGAGATCGTCGCGGTGCCAAGAGCCATGGCCGCGACCGCCTGTATGCCGCCCAGGCAGTAGATCTCGTTGGCGCCCGCCAGAGCCTGCGCGGCCACAATCGCCGGCGCCGGCGATCCACGGAACGGCGGCGCGCAGGTGATGACGCGCGGCACGCCAGCCACCTTTGCCGTAATCACCGACATGTGCGCTGACGCGAGGAGCGGGTACTTTCCCCCCGGCACATAGCAGCCCGCCGCATTTACCGGGATGTGACGGTGCCCCAACACGACACCCGGCAGGGTTTCCACCTCGACATCCTGCATCGACGCCCGCTGAATCTCGGCGAAGTGCCGCACCTGCTGCTGCGCAAAGGCAATATCTTCGCGCTCCTGAGCGGTGAGGGTATCGAGGCAGTGCGCGATCTCGGCCTCGCTAAGCCGATAGTTCTCGCGATCCCACATGTCAAAGCGGATGCTCAACTCGCGCACCGCCGCGTCGCCGCGCGCGGCCACGTCCGCCAGAACGGCTTCCACGGTGTCGCGCACTTCGCGGTCGCTGGTCCGCCGCTGATCCACTGTCGTTCCACGTTTCAGAAAATGTGCCATCAAGCGTCTCCACAACTTGCCCGCGAGCTCCTGCCTTGCTGCACTCCCGGACTTTCCCGCTGCCGTGTTCCACGATACGGCCTCTTTGCGTTTTTTGCATCCTCCGCGATCGCCGTCCCGGTATGAGTGGAGTGAGACAGCGCTGCATGCACCGGCAGCCACGCTCTAACCCCCACCCTTTAAAGTGCTCTGAAAGCTACCTCGAACGTCCGGCTGGATTTGCTCTAGGCGGAATGTCCCATCGGCCGCGATGGAAGCTTTTCGAATGCTTCTTCCACTTTGATCCAACAAACAGATGGAGGCTCTTGGAATAACGGCCCCAGTTGGAATCGACGACAATGCCCCATAATATTGGATGCAGACGACAGATGGAATCACCATTGATATGGTGCCGGATGGGGTACGGTTAGCAAAGCGTCTGTGCTCCTCGTTCGCGACGCCTAGAATGGGTGGAATGAAGATCGACCGAAGTTGCGAGGGCGAAACCTCCCCCGGGTATCTTATAAATTGGGCTGCTCGGCTCTTCGTGCGTGCTGTCGATCGACGCCTTCGGCCAATCGGGGCTACAGCCGCGCAACTGCCTCACCTGCTCGTGCTTGCTGAGCGAGGTCCGATGCTGCAGCGCGATCTCGTAAAGCTTTCCGCCGTGGCGCAGCCCGCGATGGTTGCCACGCTCACCCGCCTGGAAAGGGATGGTCTGATTGCGCGGCGCAGCCACGAACGGGACCGCCGGGCAGCGGTCATCTCGCTCACGAAGAAAGGAAAGTCGGTTGTAGCCGCGGCCGAGCCAGTGCTCTCCGCTGTGAACGCCGAGGCTCTGACGGGCTTCAATACGAAACAACAGGAGGTGCTCGCAAGGTCCCTCGCGCTGCTGATCAAGAACCTGGGTGATGAGTCCTAAGGAGCATCTACATCAATAGTGATATAGTTCGCTCAGGCAAGGAGAAGTCTATGAAAAGCAATGTGCTCATCACCGGGGCGAGCATCGCGGGACCGGCTTTGGCGTGGTGGCTTACACGGGCCGGGGCGACGGTTACGGTCGTCGAACGCGCGTCGGAGTTACGGGATGCGGGGCAGAACATCGACGTGCGCGGGGCAGGTCGGACGGTAGTGCAGCGCATGGGGTTGGAGGACCGCATCCGTGAACTTACAACGGGCGAAGAAGCGATCGCATTCGTGGACAAGAACAACAACATTAAAGCGCAGTTTCCTGCGGACCTGTTCGGCAGTAGCAATGGCTTGACTGCTGAACTTGAAATCCTTCGCGGCGATCTGGCGCGACTCCTGTATGAACACACTCTCGATAACGCAGAGTACATTTTTGGCGACCGTATCCGTGCGCTCGATGACCAAGGCGACGAAGTAGAGGTGACGTTCGAGCGGAGTCACCCACGCCGGTTCGATCTAGTTATCGTCGCTGAGGGTATTGGCTCATCCACGCGGAAGTTGGTTTTCGGCAACGCAGGACAGCGTGTTCCGCTTGACCTCTACATGGGCTACTTCACCGTGCCGCGCGGCGAAAGCGACGGTAAGGCCGCGCGCTGGTTCAACGCACCAGGGGGTCGTAGCATCTTTCTCAGGCCTGACAACAAAGGAACCACTCGAGCGGTACTGACTATCCAGCAGAGGCCGGAGGGATTTGAAAAGCAAACCGCGGAGCAGCAGAAAGCTATGCTCAAGCGGAAGTTTGCCGATGCAGGCTGGCAGGCGCCGCGCGTCCTTGCCGCACTCGACGATGCCAGCGACTTCTACTTCGAGGCGATCGGCCAGGTGAAGATGGAGTGCTGGTCGAAGGGACGTGTCGCTCTGGTCGGAGACGCGGCCTATTGCGCTTCGCCCATCAGCGGCATGGGCACCAGCCTGTCGCTGGTCGGCGCCTACGTCCTTGCTGGCGAGCTCTCCCAAAACGAAGACCACGCCGCAGCCTTCGCCGCGTATGAGCGGATCATGCGTCCATATGTGAACCAGGCGCAGGATGTGCCCAAGGCTGGTCCTCGCATAGCACAACCGCAGACACGACTGGGTATTGCACTTCAGCTCGCTGCGCTCAATCTCGCGACCGCTCCCGGTATCCGCTATCTCGCTTCAAAGGTATTGACTCCGCCATCGGACAAGATCGATCTACCGGCTTACTAATTTGTCGCAGGACATTAAGAGCTACTCTGCATCTGCCGCACGTTCGCCACTCAAAGGTGGTCCCATTCAGCCTCGAGATGGTGCACTCCACCTCCTGACTTCAGCAAACCATAAGACATTCGGGCACTTTCGCGTCCCAGGTGATTGAAGGCTGCATCGACCCCGTCCGGAGCGACAGCGCGGATAGGCTCGGTAAGATCGAGTGCGTTGTAGTCGATTAGCTCTACGCCCATGGAATGCAGGGCATCACGATGGCGGGGGAACGCGGTTCCAATGACACGGAGCCCGAGGTGCCGGCCGAGCTGACAAAGAACTGTTTCGACCCCGCCGTTGGTTCCGTATAGGAGGAGCGTCTGCCCAGTTTCTACCTCAGCTTTACGGAAGAGCATCTGCCATGCAGTCACGCCGTTAACCAGTACGGTCTCAGCCTGCGCGGACGTGACCCATCGGGAACAGCGACCAAAGTCTGGGCCGGAACGAGTGCATGACTCGCCCAGCCACCAGTCTTGATTACCGCAGCCATGCGAGTTCCGATGCGCGGTGGGTTGTGATGAGGTGGCACAGCTGACTATACGCAAATAAATCTTTGCACGGCCTCATCGGAGGCATTAGATCTGAGCTTTACATAGTGGACGACATCTGCAAAACCTCGGCGGAAGGCCTTCGCTATCTCCGGTATGCTGGCTGCAGATTGCGCGTGGATCTGCAACTGGAGCAGTTTTCGGTCAGTGATTAACGCCGCGTACGCTCCTCCCATCGCTAGAAGTACGGACTCTGGCGTTTGATCTGCACTCTCCTCTGCGCCGTTTGCCAGTGCCCTGAAAACACTTTCAAAACATCACTCCTGCGCAGCTACAAAGTGTTCCTGCTTGCTGGGAGACAGTTTGAAGACGTAAGCCATCGAGATCTTGACGCACTTGGCGACATCTGTGACCGGAGTACCTCAATAACTGTGAGCTCCGAGAACGTTCAATACGTTGTCTGCGTCGTCGCAGTCTTGCTGCATCGTTCGTTTCCGGACAAGCCGCCCCAGACAACATCGATGTGGGGAGTCAATCGGTTAATGGTGTACTTTTGTGGCTGATCGAGTTACTGCTTTAGCTCCTCACCGGGATTTTCCGTTCCCCCCTTTATGCGTCTCTCTCTCTCTGAAGCCGATACAGGCTCCTACCTTTCTCCCTGCCGCCGTACACCACGCGTCCTCAGGACGGCATCTGTTGCCGTCGGAGGACGGCTTTCCGAGCCTCTTCATGGCTTGGCCCGAGCATTTTATGGACTTCGGCTGTAAGTTGCGGGCCCGCTTCTTTGGGAGTACCGGTATGAAACGGCGGCTGCGGGTTGTACTCGTAAAGAAGCTGCTGCATTTCGGCGTACTTCCTGTCGCGCAGACGCGAGGTCAGCACTAGGCCAAAATCGATGCCCGCCGTCACTCCTCCGCCGGTAATCCGGTTTCTGTCTTCCACTACACGCTCTTCGACTGGAATGGCACCGAACAAGGGCAGGAGGTCTCGCGTGTTCCAGTGCGAGGTCGCACGATAGCCTTTCAGCAGACCGGCCGCGCCCAAAACGAGGGATCCCGTACACACGCTGGTCACATAGCGCGCGCGGCTGCCTCGGTCCGCAAGGAAGTCCAGGACGGGTTGATCCTGCAGCAGGGCGATTGTGCCTGGAGATCCGCCTGGGACAAACAGAACATCCAGATCCCGTGGACAATCAGCCAGAACTGTATCCGGAAGAAGCGTGATGTTGCGCAGGGCCCTGACAGGCTCGATTCTCTTCCACAACAGATACACGTGCGCGTTCAGCAGGCCGCCAAGAAAGGTGTGCGGCCCCGTGAAGTCCAGGGCGACCATGCCGGGGTACATCAACATGCCGATCTGGAGAGGCGGTCCCAGAGGTACTCCCATTTCCGCAGCCATTTCGCGATCTGCTTCAGTCGCCGAAGCACTCCCGTGCTGACCGCCTTGCCCGATAGATCGCTGGGTCAACAAAGACGCTGCGAGTGCCAATCCTGCCTGTTTACTGAACGAGCGACGATCCATGATCAAGCCTGCTTTCTGCGCGCCATGGCCGCGAGCCCGGCGCTGCGCAACTCTTCGTGTCCCTTGGCCGACATCTGCTGGACGTGCTCAACCAGCGCCTGACTTGCCGTAGCCGGAGATCCGGAATGGAATGGAGGTTGGGGGTCGTACTCCATTCCGAGCTGGGCGAACTTTGCGAAGTCGTCCCCACGGAAGCGCGCCGCCAAGATCAGGCCGAAATCGAGCCCGGCAGTCACACCACCGCCGGTAATGCGGTTGCGGTCTTCGACGACACGCTGGTACACCGGCGTAGCGCCAAACATCGGCAGCAGGTTCATCGCGGTCCAGTGCGTCGCGGCGTTGTACCCTCTGAGCAGCCCGGCGGCGCCCAGCACCAGCGCGCCTGTGCACACACTCGTGACATACCTGGCCCGTGAGGCGCGATCCGCAACGAAATCCAGAAGCGTATCGTTCCGCATGACCATGTTCACTCCGGTCGTACCCCCCGGGACGAAGAGGACATCAAGCTGCTTTGGGCAATCGTCCAGCGTACTGCTTGGAACAATCTGCATGCCCTTGTTCGCGGTCACCGGCGTGAGATCCTTCCACACCAGATGAACATCGACATTCATCAGACCCGCAAAGAAAGTGTAAGGTCCGACTAGATCGAGCGAGTACATCTCCGGGAACAGCAGCATAGCGATCTGGAGCTTTGGCCCCGCCGGTGGCTGGCCAGGAGCCCAGGTATCACGAACGGCTCCAGGATTCTGGGCGACTGCCGCACCCGAGAAAAGGAGACCTCCGGCCGAAGCTGCAAAT
>CAXUEE010000023.1:0-18152 GCA_964249905.1 uncultured Acidobacteriaceae bacterium | reverse complement strand
GCAAATTGACGACGATTCATCGTTCCTCCTAAAAAGAAAGTCGGATTCCGAGCTGCACCTGCCGCAAATCCGCGACGGCTGTGGGTTGGCCAAATAGGGCGTTGGTGGGTTTTCCGGGATACGGCGATGCTCCCCACGTAGTGTTCGGCGCCTGATTGTTGCGCGTGTTTGTCACGTTGAATCCTTCGGCAATACCTTCGAGCCGAAAGCGATCTCCGACGGCAAACGTCCGGGAAAGCCGGGAATCGAGGTTGCGATTCGTGAACCCTATTCCCTGGTTCCGCCCAGCACCGGAGGCCGATCGGACGCGCTATAGGAATCCGCATTTATATCGGTACCGGCAAAAATGTTGAAGGGAAGTGCGGAATCATAGGTGAAAATGCCGCTCAGCTGAAATCCGTAGAAAATCCGGCTGATGGCATCGCGACTCTTCGACGTTGAGCTCGAAAATGTGGCACTCGCCACTACGCAATTGCGCTGATCGTTGTCGGACGATCCCCGGTCAAAGCGCACATCATTCTGAAGGAACGGCGTACTTGTGAAATCGTTCGATGTGTCATCGATGGCATGCGACCAGGTGTAGGAGATACGAGCATCGATCCATGCTTTCGGTCGGGCCAACAGCGAGGCGGTGAAGCCGTCGAACCAGGAATCGCCCAGCGGCGCGTATTGATCGATATTGCCGAAAAGCGGATTCGGACGGCACAGGTTAACCGGGTCCACGGCGGCCGTGCATGTGGGCACATTAATGCCGTGCAGAAGCGGCAGGTGGATCCCACGAAGATGGTTGTAGCCGAGCGCGACGCTGGTACCGCGGGAAAACTGCTGCTCCAGCTGCGCGCTTACCTGCGTCGAGGAATCTACTGGAAAATTCGTAGCGATGGTCTGGAAGCTCACCTTTGTGTTCGACAGAAAAGCAGGGATAGTGTTCGGAAACACGGGCGCTCCTGCCTGGCCGTAGGACAGCTGTGCTGTCTTGAAGGCTCCGCCTGTTCGTTGCAGCGCCAGCGCAATCAGGCGAGCCGGAATGCGGTCGTAGAAGGTGCCATAGCTGGCGCGCACCACCGTTCGCCGATCAGCAAAGGGAGACCAGACGAAGCCTATGCGTGGAGAGACGTTGTGCTCATCCAGTGAGGTGAGCTGAGAGGGAACACTCTGCACGTCATAACGTACACCAATATCGACACTGAATCTTGGGCATACGCGCCACTCGTCCTCTGCATAAGCACCAAGACTTTCCGAGATCTGGCCGACCGTTGGATTCCCAAAATCCTGCAGGTAGGTGGCGTACCTCCCTGTCTGGAAATTTGCCAGCGAAGTGAAGGAGTAGGAACCCCATTGGTTACCCGGCTGCGTAATCGCGATACGCTGATAAATCGAGTCCACGCCAAATTTGAGGGAGTGCTCTCCACGCAAAAGTGTGACCACATTTACCAGTTCCCCTCCGTCCGTATGACGACCGGTCGGGAACACGGCAGATGGACCGAAAAGGGCAACTCCGGAGATACTGACCGCGGCTACGCCGGACGAGACAGTCGGCGCCAGCAGCGGGTAGCGGAAGAACTGTCCCCGCGTCTCGTTGAAAGTACGCGGTGAGATGCTGTAGACACTGTTTATCGCAAAAACCTGATCGTTGTGAACAGGTCTGTCTGGCGCGAGACATCTGACAAGGATCCAGGCGATTGTTGTCCTACTTGCGCCAATCGATAAAAGTTATAATGTACAAAGAGCTGGTCCTTCGCCGTGAGTTGATGATCGAGGCGTAAGAAGTATGTCGCCGTCTTTAGCGTGGCCGGGAAGACGCCGGTCGCGATGGGTGCTCCGGGGTAAGCCTTCGCGGCGAGGACCGCATCGACGCTGAGGACATTCGCCGGTGCGATCGTCACGATATTTGCGGCGCTTTGTCGGGTACGCTCATAATTACCGAAAAAGAAGGTGCGGTCTCGCATAAGGGGGCCACCAAACGTCCCACCATACTGCGGCCACGTTACCGGAACTTTTGTATGCGTTAACGCGTTCTTCGCATCCAGCCGCTGATTCCTCAGGAAACCGTACAGCCTTCCATGGAACTGATTGCTGCCGCTTTGCGTTGCGAGATTTACGAATCCCGCTTCTGCGCGACCGAATTCTGCTGTGGCATTCGATGTCACGACCTGAAACTCGCGGAAAACCTCCTGGCTGTAGTACGTCGCGGGCAGATTAGCAGCATCGTCGTTATTAGATAGACCATCGACGAGATAGCTGTTGGCAAGATTACGTTGGCTTGAGATGGACACACCGCTGTCAGGAACTGCGGACGTCGTCGCGAAGCGCGAACTCCCTCCCACAATATTGGTTCGCGACACATCCGGGACCAGCAAGGTGAGATTCAGGTAGTCGCGTGTGTTCAGCGGCAGCCTGTCAATCTCCTGCGTGCGCACAACCGCTGCGACCTTGCTGCCGGAGTTGGGAGTCTCCGCTGTGACCTCAATCTGCTGTGGCGATGATGCAACACCAAGTCTGAAGTCAATGGTCTCCTCTGTTCCCACCATCATTTCCAGGAAGGAAGTCGCATCGTCGAAGCCGTCATGATGAGCGTGAATGACATAGCGACCTGGCTTTAGGTAGGCGAGACGATAACTGCCCCGCCCGTCTGTGCGGGAATGGGCGCTCTCTTGAGTTCCTTGCGAGAACGCAGTGATTAATGTGTCCGGAAGCAGAGCTCTGGACGCGTCCGTGACCGTTTCTTCCACTGAGCCATAAGCAACATTGGTTTGGCCGAAGGACGAAGCGCTTACTATAAGCGTGGTAAATGCTGTACAGATGATGGCTTTCAAAGCCTTCTTCCCCCTTCTGGGACGCACGAGGTGAACAAGTCGCATGTTTTCCGGACTGCGGCAAACAACTCCGCACGGGTGCGATCACCCTGATCGGGTGTGATCTCTTCATCTAAGACCGGTACCGCCGGTGAGGCGTGCTCCAGCCAAGCTCGATGCCGGATGATGGCATACTGAAAGAACATCAGTAGCTATCGTTACCGACCTGAACTTGTACCGGAGTGACAGCTCTCAGCGCACGATCAGTATGGCGTGCGTAATCTCACCTGAACAGGCAAGCATCCGAGAGCTGAGAGGGTCACTTAGACGAAGGACAGGGAAGGGGGACCGCGTTTGGAGCGTGCCCTATCCCGAGAGATCCGCAACTTGGACTCTGTCTGAGCGGTTCCAGCCGGGTGGCTGACCAACCCTGCGAAGATTACCGACCCAGAGGGTAAGCCTACGAAGTTGGGTCGATGCACATTCAAAAGGACAGCTGGGCCGTACGGGCATTTCTCGACGGGCGAGGAGAAGAAAGGCTGGCTGTTCAACGATGACGACTCGCGCTCTGTCTTGCTCATCATGCAATGATGAGCACCGCTTCTCCGGCAACAGGCACTCAGACTCGCCTCACTTCGCGGCGTAAGCGCAAGCAGCGCGGAGGCGAAGGGCAGACCGAAGACGGCCAGCAACGTAATGGCAATGACTCTGCTCAATACCTAATTAGATCATTCTTGATGTACATACGCAATCGAGACAGGGAATGCCATTGCTGCTGCTCGGAAAGCCGGCGCTTTTACAACGGCTGCTCGGTAGAACTTTAGCTAGTGCACGCCGTTGTTAGACAGGTTGGACACAGACCCAACCTACTACATGTGTTTGTGATGTGTCGGTTCCTAAGAGCACTAAAGAGAGAATGCCTCCCATAAGTCAACTTAGTGCATTTGGCTATAAGGGTTAATGTCGGTGTTAATCAGAGCTGTGCCCTGTCCTTTTACTGTTGGGTATGCCGTCCATTGCAACTACATGAAGACCGTGCCGGAAATACCAAGTGCGGCTGCGGCTTTCTCGCTTGCTCCAAAGGCGCGACATCCAACGCGTTCTCCTGGCGAGATGTAAGAGTCGATCCATAGTTCTCGTTCACGACCTGCACCGATGCTCGTATTGCCAAGGTAGAAGCCGACCTCGCCAGAGCGCAAGCGACATAACAGCGGGAAGAACTCGATCTCCGTCGCTATGAGGATCTGCTCGCCAAGTATCAGGTTTCAAGACAGACAGTCGAGCACGCCCGCGAGGCTTACCAGGTCGCGGTTGCCGGAAATGCCGGGCAGCAACAGGCAGAACGTGCTCACCTGGACGATTTCAGAAATTCGCAATATTCGAGAGAAACGCCTCTTTTAAAGTGTTGACAGTTTCTACGTCGTTCCAACATAATACACGGTCATGTCCGCATTCGTGCTTACGGCCGCCGCTCTGAATGCGAAGTTGCTTGACGGTATTGTCTTGGAGGATCTATGTCAGGTCGCAAAGTCGGGCTAGCGATGCTGCTGGTGTTCGTCGTTCTCTTTACTACTTCGATTGCGCTATCCGCACAAGGGACATCGGCCACGGTAACGGGTTTCGTTACCGACGCGACCGGTGCCAAGATAGCCGCGGCAACCGTGATATATACGAACACAGCGACCGGCGTAAGTGAGACGGCGACCACGAACGCCGCAGGCCAGTACCGTGTGACTGGACTGTTACCGGGTAACTATCGTTCCACGGTGACCATGGCCGGGTTCCGCATGGCGGTAAGGGAAGGGATTGACCTTCGGCTTGAAGACCAGGTCGCTCTCGATTATTCGCTCGAGGTGGGCAATGTGTCTGAATCGGTAACGGTGCAGGGGAGTGAGGCGTTGCTCGAAACAGTGTCTCCAACCGTGAGCCAGGTGATCGAGGGCAAGCAGGTGGAAGATACACCGCTGAACGGCCGCAATACGATGAACCTGGTGGCGCTGACGCCCGGCGTGGTGCCGCAGGGCGGTACGCAGGGCTCTGCCAGTAACAATGCTAACGGCGGTGCGTTTACAAACGCGAACAGTTTCGGCAACTATCAGATTGCGGGAGGTCTGGCGGCTCAGGGCGGGGTCTATGTAGACGGCGCACCGATTAACGTGATTCAAGCCAACGCCGTGACCTTTGTGATCACCCAAGATGCCGTGCAGGAATTTCGGGTGGAATCGAGTGTGGTCAACCCGCAGTTCGGACAGTTCGGCGGAGGCGTGATTTCCTTCGGCACGAAGATCGGCGCCAATGCGCTCCACGGTTCCTTGTACGAGTACTTTCGCAATACCATCTTCAACGCAAATACCTTTTTCAACGACAAAAACGGAGTGCCGAGGCCTAAGTTCAACCAGAACCAGTTCGGTACCACGGTAGGCGGGCCACTCAAGAGGGATAAAGCCTTCTTCTTCGGATCTTATGAGGGTTATCGGCTGGCCCTGGGCGTTGTGAACTCGGGCCGGGTTCCCACGCCTGCGGAACTGAACGGCGACTTCACTGCCGACCCCAAGATCATCAATCCGGTTCCAACAGTCAATCCGGTGACCAGAGTTCCCACCTATAGCCAGGTGCAATGCGGCGGCGTGCTGAATAAATTCTGCATCGGCGCTCCCGTCCATCCGGGCGACGCGGTGGCCGATCCCACATCCCTCTATCTGGCAAATACGCTGCACTACTTTCCGACTCCGAATGTGCCGAACAATAACATCACCAATTTCGCTCAGAACGGCAAAGCCAACTCCTTTTCCAACGAAGAAACGTTCCGGGTCGACTACAACCTGAACGCGAAGAACAGACTGTTCGGTCGTTTCACGCGGCTCGACCGCACCCAGGATCCTACGCAGTTCTTCAATAATCCCATCGGCCCGCAATCATTCACGGGCGTTGGCGCCACCGCTTCGCAGTATGTTGTGGGAGACACAATCACCCTTAATCAGACAGCGGTGGCCGACGTCCGGCTCTCTTACCTGCGCTACTTCAGCTATCTCACGCCGGCCAACACCAACGTCAATCTCGCGCAACTCGATAACGGCGACGGTGTGGGTTTCTGGACCGGCGCCGCAGGCAAGCTGTTGCCGTACTTCCCAGCCGTCTCCATCACCAACAACGCTGCGTTCCCTTACACGGGCCTGGACCAGGCGGCGCACCAGCCGCTCAACCTCTATACACTCTCGGGAACATTTACCAAAGTGCTTGGCAAGCACACGCTCGGCGTAGGTGGCGAGTTCCGGCAGGGCGAGGAATACTTTTTCAACCAGCCATTCTTAACGGGAGCGTTCGTCTTTGCGGGAACCAGCACCGGATGCGTCCCTTCGGCGATCAAGGCCTGCGCATCCGGAGTCGTCGTGCCGGGTTCCGGGGAAACGCCGATCGCGGACTTTGTTTCCGGCTTCTTCGCGGCGGCGCCGGGCGGCTTCACTACGGTCAGCAGTCCCAGTGTGGTGAACCACTACGCGGGAATTTTCTTCAACGACACCTACACCCTTTCGCCGAAGCTGACTGTGACCGCAGGTGTGCGCTACGAAATCCCCGGCAGCTACGACGAGAAGCACGACGACAACGCTGTCATCCTGCCGCAACTGGCAAGTCCGCTCGTGCTGGTCAACTCCTCCGCATACACCGGCCGGGGCGACCTGGTCGCACACCATACGCTTTTTTCTCCACGGGTCGGCTTCTCGTTTGCACCCTACACCGGCACTACGCTGCGCGCGGGCTACAGCCTGGCGTACCTGCCCCAGGACAGCGCAGCCCAGGCCTCGCCGGCTTACAGTTCCATCAACTCGCCCGTGACCTTTATTCCCGCCGGCCAGCGGCTATGCGCGCCTCTCGGCTTCACCACGGGAACCGCGGTCTCGAACACCTGCAACAGCGCAAACGGGGTGAAGACGATTATCCTGCCGCCTGGCCGGGCCGGCTACGCGGCGAATCCGAACATCTTCAACGGCCAGACCATTTCGGGCCGCGATCCGTACTTCAGCTTCCCTTACCTGGAGCAGTGGAATGTCAACGTGCAGCAGACGCTCGACAACAGCACGACCCTGCAGCTTGCTTACCTCGGCGCCCGCGGTGTGCACATCCCGGTGACCACCACTTACGACATCAACCAGGTGCCGGATAACGCCGCACTGAGTCAGGCGAACCGTCCGTACCCGCTCTTCCAGAATGTGAATCTTTCCGCACCGTACTTCGGACGCACCTACTATGACTCAGCTCAGGTCACATTGACACGACGCTTCAAGGGAGGCGGCACGCTGCTGGGCAATTACAGCTGGTCCAAGTTCCTTTCCACGGCGGAATCGACGACGGCCGCAGTGGAGAGCCATACGGAAGGGGTTATTCAGGATTACGACAATCTGCGCGCGGAGAAGTCGTACCTCAGTTGCGATGTGCCTCATCGGTTTGTGATCAGTTACATTCTTGAGTTGCCGGTTGGACGTGGCCGGTCCTTTCTGCGCAGTGCCGGCCCCGCGGTGAACGAAGTCGTCTCCGGCTGGAGCGTTTCCGGCATCAACACGTTCCAGAGCGGCTTTCCGCTTGCGATTGTCGGCGCGCCGACACTCGTTTCCGCGGCTTATGGCGGCGGTACGCCACGGCCAAACATCGCGCCGGGCTGCAATCTTAAGTCGTCGGTGGGTCAGGTGCAGTCGGCGGAGACCAATACGTCGACGTTCAACGCGGCCTGCTTCTCGAGTCCCGTGATCCCCACGACCGGCGCGGTGGCGGCGAACTACTTCGGCAATGCACCCCGGACGAGCGGCATCCTGCGCACGCAGGGAACCGACAACTGGGACTTCTCGATCGGAAAAGCGACCCCCATTCACGACTCCGTCAACCTGGTCTTCCGCGCTGAATCGTTTAACGTCGCCAACCGTGTGCAGTTTGGAGACCCCGGTCTAACCGTCGGGACCAATACATTCGGGGTCAACACAACCAACCTCGCGAACGCGTCGCGGTCGTTTCAGTTCTCGTTGCGAGCCAATTACTAGCGAGTACGATGTGACGTGCTGGAGCGACGTTTGGGCTCTCGCTCCAGCATCGACCTGATCGGATGGAGTGGAGGGCAGATGCCGATGAATACGTTAGCCGAAACAGACAGCATCCCAGGCGTGGCGGCCGGCGAGCGGACCAGCAGCCGCGGTGTCGTGCTGCTCTGTTACCTGGGGTTTCTGCTCAGCTTTGGCGACCGGGTGATCTTCTCGATGGTGCTCAAGCCCATCAAGGCCTCGCTTCATTTCACCGATTCGCAGCTTGGGCTGCTGGTGGGGCTCGCGTTCGCGATCGCCTACGGGATTTTCAGCATTCTGAGCGGCTATGTAGTCGATCGCTTCAGCCGCAAGGCCGTCATGGTTTCAGCAATCGGCTTCTGGAGCGCGATGACCCTGATGACCGGACTTGCGAACAGCTTTCTGATGATGGCCGCCGCTCGCGCCTTCGTGGGCGCGGGAGCAGCTTTCATGCATCCCTTGGCGATGTCCTTGATCAGCGATGCCGTTCCCCAGCAGCGGCGTCCGCGCGTTTTCTCGTTTTACGTCAGCGCCGCTGCCGTCGGGGCTGTGCTGGCGTTGCTGCTCGGCGGCACGCTGTTGCACCTGCTCACTGGTTCTCCTGTGGTGACGGTTCCGGGCTTCGGCTCCCTGGCTTCCTGGCGGGTGACGTTTCTGTGTGCGGCGGTTCCGGGACTTCTCCTGATTTTGCTGATCCTTCTTTTCATGAGGGAACCGCATAGAGCTGCGGCAATCCGCATGAGGTCAGGCTCGACCGGCGAGGTGCTTGCTTTTAGCAAGCGGAACTGGCGGCTCCTGCTGGCCATGATGTTCGGCATCGCTTTATGCCAGGTGCCTGCCGCAACCTCCGCCAGCTTTATCGTGCTCTTTTTTGGCCGCGTGCACGGCTGGACAGTGGCGCGCGCCGCCCTGCAGGCGGGTGCTCCCGCTGCGGCAATGGCCTTGCTCGGCTGCCTTGCGGCTGGACCGATGATCCAATGGCTGCGCCGGCGCGGGTATGCCGACGCCCCCATCCGCGTCGCGGTTGCGGGCGGATTGATCTTCACGGCGCTCAGCACCGCGGGCGTGCTGGTCGGCAATGAGTTGCTGGCGGCTGGCCTGTTGATTACCGGCAGCTTCTTCACCTATCTCCCGGGAGTCTCCATGTACTCGTCCCTGGGCGAGGTGTTCCCTCCCGCCACCCGCGGCCGCTTCACCGGCAACATGCTTGCCGTGGGCATCTTTACGACTTCGCTTGGGCCTTCTCTTGTCGGACTCTTCAGCGACCACGTATTTCGTACCCCCACCGGCTTGGGCAAGGCCCTTGCCCTCACATTTACGAGCGTTTCCCTGGTGGCGATCCTGATCGCGTTATCAGGTATGCGGTTTTACCGGCGGCGCATGGCGGAGATCGCCGAAGACCGCCTCGTCACCGGCTAGGAACGTATGCTTCCACTCTGGTTTGGCGCAGAACCCATTCACCGCTCTTACGAAAACGGACATGTCCGTGTATTCTTGCTCAGTGCCATCAACCACCCGAGGAGCCCAAAGTGCCCACACTTGAAATGATCGACACCACAGCTCAGCCTCCGCTCTCCCTGCTGAACGAAGACGAGCGCATGCTGCAGGATACCGTTCGACGCTTTGCGCAAAAGGAGATCGCGCCTCTGGTTCACCAGATGGACGAGGCGCAGAAAATCGAGCCGGGTCTGGTTGGAAAGCTTTTCGACCAGGGCCTGATGGGCATCGAGGTTCCGGAAGAATACGGCGGCGGTGGGTCTCCTTTCTTCTCCTCCATTCTGGCCATCGAGGAGATTGCGGCCGTCGACCCGTCGGTGGCGACGCTTGTCGATGTGCAGAACACTCTGACGGTGAACGCGTTGCTCCTCTACGGTTCGCCGGAGCAGAAGGAGCGGTACCTTGCGCGCACGACGACCGACCTGGTTTGCTCGTATGCGCTCAGCGAGCCAGCTTCCGGCTCCGACGCGTTTGCACTGACGACGACGGCGCGCCGCGACGGAGACGATTTCGTTCTGAATGGCACCAAGCTCTGGATCTCGAGCGCTGCTGAGGCAGGCTTGTTCATCGTGTTCACGACGGTTGATTCCTCGCTGGGCTACAAGGGGATTACCGCCTTTCTGGTCGAGCGGGATACGCCCGGCTTCACGGTAGGCAAGAAGGAAGACAAGCTGGGCATTCGCGCGTCGTCCACCTGTCCGCTGATCTTTGAGGATTGCCGCGTGCCCATGGCAAACGTGCTCGGGGAGGTCGGCAAAGGTTATCAGATTGCGATCGGCACGCTGAATGAAGGACGCATTGGCATCGCGGCGCAGATGCTCGGTCTGGCCCAGGGCGCCTGGGCCCATGCTCTGCGCTACACGCAGGAACGCAAGCAGTTCGGCAAACCTGTATCGCAGTTTCAGGCGGTTCAATTTTCGCTGGCCGAAATGGCGACCGAAATCCAGGCCTGCCGCCTGATGGTGTATGACGCGGCGCGGCGCAAGGCGGCGGGTGCAAACTTCGTCAAAGAAGCGGCGATGGCCAAATATTTCGTTTCGCAGGTCGCCGAGAAAGTAGCCAGCACGGCGCTTGAGCTGTTTGGCGGCTATGGCTTTGTTAAAGACTACCCGATGGAGAAGCTGTACCGCGACGCCAAGATCGGCCGCATCTACGAAGGCACCTCGAACATGCAGCTGGCAACCATCGCCAAGCACATCCTCGACAAAAAGTAAGCTCCCGCCGTCCAGGCGGTGGTTCGGTGCGCTCTCGCTTCACGGTGGCGCATATGCGAAGGGTTCAGCAATGCGAAGTTCCGGAACAACATCTGTTCTGATTGTGGGTGCGGGGCCCGCGGGTCTCGCGCTCGCCATCGAACTGGGCCATCGCGGGATCGATTGCCTCGTAGTCGAGCAGAACAACCGGGTGGGACTGAACCCGCGGGCAAAAACGACCAATGTCCGAACGCGGGAGCACCTGCGTCGCTGGGGCATTGCGGACGACCTGCGCCGCGCCTCCCGCCTGCCGGCCGATTATTCTTCCGATATCGTTTTCGTTACGCGCATGAACGGGCCCATGCTGACAAAAATTGAGAACGCGATGAATTTCAGCCCGGAACGCAACGATCTTTATTCAGAGTCGGGTCAGTGGGTTCCCCAATATGTTTTAGAAGAGGTGATGCGCACGCACGCCGCGACTCTCCCGTCAGTCACGATTCGCTTTGGCGCTAGCTTCTTGAATGCCCAGCAGGATGAGCAAGGGGTCACGGCGACGATCGAAAGCGTCGCAACCGGCGAGCAGTATGCAGTGCGCTCGGCCTACCTGGTTGGCGCGGATGGTTCCCGCAGCAAGGTTCGCGAGGTGATTGGGGCCGAAATGCAGGGCGCCTTTGGGATCGCGCAGAACCTCAATATTCAGTTCCGCGCGCCCGATCTCGCCAGGCTGCACAGCCATCCGCCCGCCGTCATGTATTGGCTGGTGAACGGCGACACACCGGCTATCTTAGGACCGATGGAGGATGAGGGGCACTGGTACTTTGTGATGCCGCGCGTGGAAGGCAAAACGTCGGCACTCGACCCGAAGGAACTAATCCGCCAGGCCACGGGCGTGGATTTCGAGCTGGAGATCCTCGGTTCCTCTCCCTGGACGGCAAGTAGCCTGATCGCGAATAAGTATGCGGAGGAACGCATCTTCCTGGCGGGCGATGCCTGCCACCTGCATCCGCCGTTCGGCGGGTACGGCATTAACATGGGCGGCGCTGATGGCGTCGACCTGGGCTGGAAACTAGCGGCGGTGCTCGAAGGCTGGGGAGGGCAGCAGTTGCTCGCGAGCTACGAACAGGAGCGCCGCCCAATCCATGTGCAGGTAATTGAGGAGGCGGTCGCGAATTACAACGCGCTCGGCAACCATCTCACCCTGCCCGGCCTGGAAGCCGCCGGCCCGGTAGGAGACGCGACGCGGCGCGAGGCAGGCGATGTGATTTTTGCCGCAAAACTGCGTGAGTTCAAGACCCTTGGCGTGGTGCTTGGCTACCGCTATGCGGATTCGCCGATTGTGGTGCCCGATGGGACCGTACCGCCGGTCCAGCACCCTATGATCTACCGGCCCTCCGCATACCCCGGTTGTCTGGCGCCGCACCTTTGGCTTGAGGATGGGACGTCCCTCTACGATCATTTCGGCGCCGGCCTGACGCTGCTTGCGGTCGGCAAGAACGGGGCGGAAGAGCTCCACCGCGCCGAGCAGCTTGCCCTATCGCTTGGCATTCCGCTCAAGGTTCTGCAGCTTGGCGACGCACGGCTGCCACGCCGTTATGGCGCAGCCTTCACCTTGATCCGGCCGGACCAGCACGTGGCCTGGCGGGGCGAGCGGCTTCTGGACGACTTCGCCACCATCCTGCGCACGGCAACCGGCAGTGCCGGGGAACGGACAGCGGCATGAAAAAGCTCTGGCCCGGAGCAAAGGAGGCGCTCGACGATCTCTTGCGAGACGGCATCACCATCGCCGCGGGCGGTTTCGGCGTCGTAGGTGTGCCGGACAACTTGATCGCCGCGGTGCGCTCGAGCGGTATCCGTGACCTCGTGGTTGCGAGCAACAACTGCGGTGTCAATGGCTTTGGACTGGCGACGCTGCTCGAAAACGGGCAGATCCGCAAGATGATCTGCAGCTATGTCGGCGGTTGCGATGAGCTGGAGCGCAGGTATCTCGCCGGCGAAGTCGAAGTCGAGTTCAGCCCGCAGGGCACGCTGGCGGAGCGTATGCGGGCCGGGGGCGCCGGCATTCCGGGCTTCTACACCCGCACCGGGGTAGGCACTATGGTTGCCGAGGGGAAAGAAGTAAAGGAGTTTGGCGGCGTGCTTTACCTGCTCGAGCTTGGTTTGCGCGCCGACGTTGCGCTGGTCAAAGCCTGGAAGGGCGATACACATGGCAACCTGGTCTACCGGCAAACAGCGCGGAACTTCAACCCTGGAGCCGCCATGTGCGGCCATGTGACTGTGGCCGAAGTAGAAGTCCTGGTTGACGCGGGCGAGCTGGATCCGAATGAGATTCACACGCCCGGTATTTTCGTGCAGCGCATGATCCACACTCCGGTCGCCACCCGGCGCCTCGATATCGTGAAAACAAGGGAGGTGTGACGATGGCCTGGACGCGCGAACAGATGGCACAGCAAGCTGCCAGGGAACTGCGAGATGGCTTCTACGTCAACCTGGGTATCGGCATGCCGACGCTCGTGGCCAACTACATCCCGCGAGGCATGACGGTCACCTTGCAGTCGGAAAACGGCATGCTCGGCTTAGGACCTTACCCGCTCAAGCAAGAGATGGACGCGGAACTCATCAATGCCGGCAAGGAAACGGTGACGATCCTGCCTGGGGGCTCGTTGTTTTCGAGTTTCGATTCCTTCGCCATGATTCGCGGCGGCCATATCGACCTGGCCGTCCTGGGCGCGATGCAGGTATCCGAGCGGGGAGACCTGGCGAACTGGCTTATTCCCGGCAAGCTTGTGAAGGGGATGGGAGGCGCCATGGACCTCGTATCCGGGGTCAGGCGTGTCGTCATCCTGATGGAACACATGGCGCGCGACGGAAAACACAAGATCATGCGGGAGTGCACACTCCCGCTTACGGGAACCGGGGTCGTGCACCGCATCATCAGCGATCTTTGCGTGATGGATGTCGAGCCCCGCGGACTGGTCGTGCGCGAACTTGCGCCGGGCGTCACGGCCAGCGATCTCCAAACATTTACCGAAGCGCATCTGCATTTTTGATCTACCCGGAAGCCGGCTGCCTGCGGAGCAGGTGAACGCTTTTCCACCACTGAGGTTACTGCGCTAACAAGGAGTCTTCGCCATGAATGTACCGGCCGCACTCACGATTCTTTCCCTGACGCTCTGCGTTGTGTCGTCTGCCGCACAACAGCCGCTCAAGGTCACTTCGGGCGTTGTTTTGGAAGACGTCACAGTGGTCAACACGGTAAACGGTTCGCTCTTGCCGCATCGCACATTGGTGCTGGAAGACGGCAAGATCAAGACGATGACGGCCGCCAAAGTCCAGGCTTCGGGCACGGCGCAGGTCGTCCCGGCGTCGGGCAGATACGTGGTGCCTGGCTTTGTCGATGTTCATGCCCATGCGGTCGACACCTACAATCAGTCGCCATCCTATCTTCCGCTGCTCCTTGCGAACGGGGTGACGGCACTGCGCGAAGAGGGAACTACACCGGCCAACGTCCAGTTGGCGAGCAAGGTGAACGCGGAGGCTGCCGCTGGAACGCTGCTGGCACCGGAAATCATCTTCGAAGGACATGAGGAGCACCAACCGCCCAACTTGAGTGCCTTCGATGCCAGTAACTCCGGCAGCATGCCGTCCTTTGACCATCTCGGCGCGGGATTGGGCCTGGTGCTCGATTGCTCGACCGACGCCGAAATCATCCGCAAGGCCGTGCTGGCCGATGGTTACAAGATGCCGATGCCGCCGCCCATGGAGCTGATCATCAACCCCCGTGTCTTCGATGGTGCGGTAAACGCGCCTTTCTACCAGAAGGTGATCGACACCTACAGTGAAGCCAAGTGCAAGACACTTGCACAAACCTTCGCCAAGAACAACACCTGGCAGACCCTCACCCTCATTCGCCTGCGCACCCAGGATTACGGCAACGATCCCGCTTACCGCAACGACCCGAACCTGAAGTACGTCAGCAAGCAACGGCGTGCGCTGTGGGACTCCCTTGGCGACAAGTTTGCGCAGCTGCCTCCGAGCGCCGTCAAGACTTTGCAGAGCTACTACGAGTTGCAGAAGCGCGTAAGCAAGCTGATGGCCGACAATGGCGTCAAGATTCTGGCCGGCTCGGATGTCTCCGGCGTATGGCTCATTGCCGGTTTCAGCCTGCACCAGGAGTTTCATGAGCTGGCGGCCTCCGGTCTAACACCGCTGCAGGTGCTGCAGTCGACCACACTAAATGCGGCGCAGGTGCTTCACCGAGAAGCCAGCATGGGCACGGTGGAGGAAGGTAAAAACGCCGACCTCGTCCTGCTCGAAGCCGATCCGTTGCAAACCTCCGCCAATCTAGACCGCATCGCCGGTGTGGTCGTCAAAGGGAAATATCTGTCGCCAGCTGACCTCGCCAAGCTGAAGGACGATGTAGCGAAAGCGTACCAGTAAGAAGGACCACGGGTGGGCGCGATCTCGCGTTCGCTCCAATGTACAATCGAACGTCTGCGGAGGATGCATGCAGGCGAAAGTGGATAGGGCAGAAGTGCCGAAGAAACTCGGCATACGGGAGCGTTCAAAACGAGAAACCCGAACGCGCATCATTCAAGCCGCGCGTCAGCTTTTCGCCGAATATGGCTATGACGGCACGACCATGCGTCAAATCGCGGCCGGCGCCGGAATGGGCCTCGGCACCCTGGCAAACTATGTGGCAGTCAAGAGAGATCTCATCTACCTAATCTTCAACGAAGAGATGGACGCCCTGACAGACCTCGCTTTAGGTGCGCCGCGTTCGAGTCAGAGCTTCACGGAGAAGATGCTCGCCATCGCAGAGCACCACTACCGCATGTTTGCCGAGGAACCGGTGCTCTCGCGGATCCTGCTCAGCGAGATTCTGCAACATACGCCCGGCATGCACCTGGAGCGCTATCTCAGGATTCGCAACCGCCTGATCCGCGGAATCGAAGCCTTTGTCGTCCAGGCCCAGCGCGATGGCGAGATCAATATGCAGCCCAAAGCGGATGTCATCGCACTGAACGTCTTTTTCCTGATCTCAACAACGGCGCGATGGTTTCTGGATTCGGCCGAACCGGACTGGCATTGCGGTTTGACGCTCTGTGAGTCCATGCTGAAGCTCCTGACAGCCGGGCTGACGCCGCCGTCCACTTAGGTAACTCCCATGCAGCTCCCATATTTCTTCATTGTCCTCCTTGACAAAGCCATCTCCGCACAAGCATTCTTTGAACAAATTCATTGAACACGTTCGGCTGGGATCTTTTCTCAGCAGGGTGCGTGTCGATCTGAACGCATCAGCGTGGGAGCGATACTTGCGGTTCATTTCCTATAAGCACTCCGGCAAAGTCGGTCTGGCCGCTCTTCGAGGCGATAAACTTTTTACTAAGACTGCGGATCAGTTGCCGCGTGATCTCATGAGCCTGCTCGCTGCTGGCGGGGACGCGCTTCAACGCGCCTATAACGAGATGCTGGCAGGTCAAGAAATCGACCCAGACGGCATCGAGTACCTGCCCCCTTTTGCAATGCCGGAGAAGATTATTTGTGTCGGCCTAAACTATAAAGATCATGCCTCGGAAAGCGGCTTTCAACCGCCTACCTATCCTGCGCTGTTCAGCCGCTTCAACTCGTCGCTCATTGGTCATAAGGCCCCTATCATCCGTCCAGACGCGTCCGAGCAACTGGACTATGAAGGTGAGGTGGTCGCGGTGATTGGTCAGGCCGGCCGGAACATTCCTGTCCAGCGAGCGCTTGAGCATGTTGCGGACTACTCTATTTTCAATGATGCTTCCGTGCGCGATTTTCAATTTCTTTCGGCACAATGGATGATCGGCAAGAACTTTGATGGGACGGGTGCTTTCGGTCCCGCATTCGTCACCGCAGACGAAGTTCCGGATGGCGCTCGGGGTCTTCGCTTGCAGACGCGGCTGAACGGCACGGTGCTGCAAGAAGCCAATACCACCGACATGATCTTCGACATTCAAACGCTGGTTCATCTGCTCAGCATTCCGTTCATGCTGCGCCCCGGCGATCTGATCGTGGCGGGAACACCGAGCGGCGTCGGGCTCGCGCGCAATCCGAAAATATTTATGAAGCCGGGTGATATCTGCGAGGTCGAAATTGAAGGTTTAGGAACACTTATAAATCCGATCGCCCAACAGCAATGAAGACAGCATTACCTAGGAGCTACTTCGCTGTAGTTCGGTCTTTGATCGCACCTTTGAACGTTCCTCCAAAAGCAAGCCCAGCGGCGATTTTTCTTGCATCCAGGCTCTTCACGCCAGGAGAAAGTGCTTAGCAACTTCGCTTAGTGCTTCACAAAGTTCGAAAGAAGGCGAGGAGACATGGTGTTGAGTGAGGAACAAGTAACCGTTGCCGCTGAAGGGAGACGCGGACTCGACAAGGACTGGGGCATCGTCGCTGCATGCGCCATCTGTCTCATGCTTTCCGTGGGCACGCTGGTGCTCTACTCCTTCAGCGTCTTTGTTCGTCCGTTAGCCGGTGAGTTCCATTGGAACCGGACCCAGATCGCTGGAGCTTTGTCGATTGGACAGCTGATCGTGGCTCTCACCTCCCCTCTTTGGGGACAGCTTCTGGACCGTTTCGGCCCACGTCGGATGATCCTGATGTCACTGGTCGGCATGTCCCTCGCTTACACCTCCCTCGCCTTGCTTACGCCGCATCTCTGGCACCTCTACCTGATCTTTGCCCTGTTCACGCTGCTTGGTGGAGCGGCCTCGCCGGTCGGCTATGCTGCGGTGCTGGTGCGCAGCTTTGAGCGGCACCTCGGGCTTGCTCTGGGTCTTGCACTCATGGGCATCGGGCTTGGGGCCGTTATCCTGCCCAAAGCTGCGCAGGCCTTGATCGATTCACATGGGTGGCGCGATGCCTACGCGGCCATCGGCACGGCCACCTTGCTGGTCACGTTTCCCGCCGCGCTGTATGCCACGCGCTTTGCCACAGCGCCCCTGGCAGGTGCGCGGGCCAGCAGAACTCCAATCCTGCCGCTGGTGCGTACCCGCGCCTTTGTCCTGATGTGTGGGATCTTTCTGGTGCTCGGCCTGGCGAGCGGCGGAACGCTCGCCAACCTGGTTTCCATGATGATCGACCGCGGCTTGACACCCCGTGCTGCAGCCGGGGTCGCAAGTCTGGCCGGCTTTACCGTGATCGCCGGCCGTGCAGGCATAGGCTGGCTGCTGGATCGATGGAATGCCGCGCGCCTGCTGGCCTGCATCGCCTTGATTGTCGTCGCGGCCATGGTGCTGTTGGCCTACGTTCCGGGCCGGCCCGCAGCATATACGGCCGCACTGCTCGTTGGTTCTGTCCTCGGCGCTGAGGTTGATTTCACTGCCTATCTTGTGCGCCGTTACTTTGCAAAGGCGATGTTCGGCAGATTGTATGGACTGGCCTTTGGAGTGTTCAGCATAGGTGCCTCCGCGGGGCCGCTCCTGCTGAGCTTCAGCTTCGACCACCTGCACAGCTTCCGTCCCGGTCTGCTTCTGTTGAGTGCCCTGGGCGTGCTGGCGGCCGCGGCTACGTTTGTGATGCCCGCTTACCAACGGCACGCTGTAGACTCTTCTTTCTAGATGGCCGACCTAGCAGTAGTCAAGCTGCAACTT
>CAXUEE010000022.1:6832-25796 GCA_964249905.1 uncultured Acidobacteriaceae bacterium | reverse complement strand
CGTGAAAGACGCGGCTTACATATAGGTGGTATTACCTTAGTCCGCAGATCCGATCCATATTTAGAAGCTGCCCCTTTCCTTTCCATACGCTTAGGCCGATGAAGGCTCAAGCTGAAGCAAGTAAGGAAGAGACGGAGCAGCTTGAATGAGAATGAAAGTTAAGAACCACCGCAAGTACGTCGCGCTTACCGCTCTCGCCTTCATGGGTGTCGTCAGCCAGCGCGCTGCGCAGGCCCAGACCAACTCCAGCTCCCAGACTGTGACGCTGAACGCAACTCTTGCGGAAGTGCTCAGTATCTCGGCGAGTCCTTCGAACGTGACGTTTGCCCTTGTGCAGGGCGGGATTGCCACCGGGTCGGCACCGGTTGCGATTACTACAAACTGGCTCCTTAAAAGCAGCCGCGCAAACTTGCTGCTATTTGCCTGGTTCGCCACTCCCTCTGCGGCGCTGACCGACGGCCAGCAAACGCCGAACAATATCCCGAGCACAGAGATCCTTGGGCAGGTCACGTCCGGAACTCCCACCTCGTACAACGCGTTCACGCAGTCCAATGCGCTGGGCACCGCAAACGGTGGATTACAGCTGTTCACGCAGGCACTTTCCTCGAGCAATCGGGCGTCAAGCCGGAATGACAATCTGAATCTTGAGATCAATCTGACGGCGCAGCCGCAGTTGCCCGCCGGTTCCTACAGCGGCGTCCTAAACTTACAGGCGCAGGCGTTATAGCGCAGGAGGTTTCCGCTTGTCGCGTCCTTGGCTCCTGCCCTGCCTCCGCCTCTTTTTACTCCTGCTTGCCTTCAGCTCTGTTGCGATGGCGCAGAGTGTGCAGCCGCTCATCTCGGAGTACACCGAGCACGCTGAAGGGTGGTTCGAGGTTACCAATACTGAATCCGCAGCAAGCGTCGTCATTCTGGAGCCGAAAAGCTTCAGCATCCGGCCAGACGGCGTAGGCGAGTTCCGCCCGCTCGATCCGGAAATCCATCTTGAGCTGTCTACGACGAGCATGCGGCTTGAGCCGCGCCAGAGTGCGCGTGTTTTCTACAAGGTCTCAGCCGAGCGTGCCCCGGTGTGGCTTTGCATCTACTCATCCTTCACGCCGGCGAAGCGGACGTCAGGGCTCACCGTCCGCGTCCTGCTTCCTCACACTATCTACGTCTACCAGCATCAACCGCTGCCGAAGGAGGCCATCGACGCCGGACAAGCGTGGTACGACCCGGCTAACCATCGTGTGCAGCTGGAGTTGACGAACAACAGCTCCCTGGCTGCCAGAGCCGAGTCCATCGAGGTCGCTGGTTCTGGTGCATTTACCACTGCTGGAGGCTTTCCGGTGCTGCCCCATACCGAGCGCGTTCTTTCAGTTGACTGGACCGATAAGCAGCCGCCGCAAACGATCGAGGTGGTCTTTGAGCACTTTTCGCTGAAGTACCCGATAGGTGCTCGAAAGGAATGAGCGATGCGCTTGCGCATGTGGATCGGGCCTGCGCTGCTCGCTTTCCTCGCGTTTCGTTCCTGGGCAGCAGGTGCTCAGATCGTTGAGGTTTCCGGGGGAGCATCCTCCGCCTACGAGGCGCAAGGGGCAACCATCGTCGTCCATGGACAGCAATCGGAGAGCTCACTCGGCATGGGCATGCTGAATGGCCACTTCGGCATTGGGGGAACGAGCGTTCGGAGGATCCAGGGCGGCACACTGTCCGTCGGCCAGCAGGGGCTGCCTGTCGAGTTCCTGACAGATGTTTTCGACAGCGGGCACTCTTTCTTCGGCGACGGCATTGGTATCGAGCGGGCCTTCTCGCACCACCGCAGCCTGACAGCTTTTCTCGGCGCTTCCTCCGAGGAGGGCGGTACGCCCTTGTTCCAGGCAACAAACCTTGGGAAGTTGAGCTCATTTCTGCAGTGGAAGCAGCCGGTGACTTCCCGATGTAAGTCGTGGACAATGGTTCTGCTGACGAGTACGCAAGCAGCCCTTGAAAGCATGCAGTGCTCCCCTTCGCCCCGCCTTCAGCTGGCGGCTACTGCCGGCGTAGGCGCCGGCGCACCGTATCTCGGAACGAGCATGGTGCTCAAAGAACGGCGGCTCGATCTCCGGGCGTCGTTTATCGAGATGGGCGAGAACTTTCGTCGAAACAACAGCGGCGAGGTACCGACCCCCGAGCCGGTGCGCGAGAACATCAGCGGCGAATGGCGTCCCCGCCGGTCGCTCAGCTTCGACTGGCTTCATGGGAACTACCTCTTGCCTCCGGCCGGCAGCTCAAAGGAGGACAACGCCTCTGCTTTCTCCGGAAAAAGCACACTGGACGAAGCTTCCATCTCCTTCCATAAGCACAGCACCGCGACAAGCCTCACCCTGCTGCACTCCGAATCTGAGCAGCCTCAGAATGCAGAAGGTGCCTCAGGGAGCAACCTGGCCCTGTCCGCCATGTTCTCCCGCACCCTTCGACGTTTTGTCTGGAGCGAAACCCTGCTGAGCAGCCTCGGTCCAAGCGCTGATCGCAGCTTCACGCTGATCAATGGAGTCGCCTGCGATGTGAACTCTCATCTGCGCGTAACCGAAGAGGCCAACGTGTCGGCCAGCGGCGTGACCTTCTCGCATGGGGGCACGCTGCTCACACCCTTCAGCTCGATTTCCGCTGACTACCAGCTTGTCTACGTAGCTGACTCACCAGGCAATCCCTTCCGGCAGGTTCTGGTAGGCGCTGTAGAGCTACACCTGATCCGTACCCTTGAGCTCCACGCAAGCAGCACCGTCGGGCCGACCGGCGTGCCGCTCTATACCGTGCAACTGAACTCTCTTTGGGCGCGTACCGCAACCGCTGTAGACCGGCCGGCAGCTGTTGCCCTCGGCCAGAGCGTCCTCCACGGACGGGTCGTGGATCCGGCTGGGAACCCCGTGGAGGGCGCAGCCCTGCTGATCGACACCCATCCCATTTACTCCGACTCAAACGGCTTCTTTCTGTTTCGGGAGCAGCACTCCGCCGTGCATGCCCTCCAAGTCCTTCCGAGCGAGTTTCTAAGTGTTGGAACCTACGTGGTGGTTGCGGCACCGGCGCAGGTGCGTACGACGAGCGAAGCGTCAGCGCAGCTTGTGAGGGTGGTTGTTGCCTCACCCTCGAGCGCGGGAGTGGTTCCGAATGCCCATAACAGCAGAGGGGTAAGCCGCCCGTGAGGACCTGCCTTCGGCCATGGATCCTTGCGGCATGCTTTTGCTTCGGCAAGGCACTGCTCTGGGGAGCAGCCGCTTCGGGCCAGGTGGTTCGACTCCGCAACACGCGCGTTGCAAAACCAGAGCTGGTCACCGGCAGCTTCTCAATCCTGGTCAATCCGTCGTCCGTGAGCTTCAACCTTGTTCAGGCGGGCCAGTCGCGAGCTTCAGCAGCCATCTCGATTACAAGCAACATCGATTTCACCATCGTGGGCAACATCAGCCTTTACGGATTTTTCAGCAGCTCTTCGGCGCTTACGACGACTGCGGGCGACGTGATCCCTGCTTCTTCCGTGTACGGAGAGGACCCATCCGGCAGCTGCACTACGATGACCGCCTTTACCCAGACCACCCCGTTCAGCGGCAACTCTGGGCTGCTGATATATCAGCTCAAAAGCCTGCTCTCCTTTGCAGGCACGCGGACCGATCCGCTGTCTCTTATGGTCGACACTACCGCTGAACCTCAGCTGCCCGCCGGCACTTACACGGGCACGCTGACTCTGGAAGCGCAGGCATTTTAAGTCGGGTCGGATGACAGATTCGCGGCTGCTTCAAACACCGATTTTTCTCACCTGAGCACTTTGTGATTCTTCTCTGCACTCGATGCCATCCGTCCCTTCCCCGAACGGGCCGAGCTGAGTGGATTGCGCGCGTAGTCAAGGCCCTTTTTCATAGGGATCCGCATCGCGCTTGCTGAACGGGGCAATGCTTTATCGGCACCACCTTAGCAAAGCACGCAACACCTTCTCATTCCAGCTTGCGGCAGATCTCGATTCCTCGCCGCAACCGCTCGAGCGAAGGGCCGTCCTCGGCGTCGCTCGGTTTGTGAAAATTGATGCTCTTAACGCTCCAGCCACAATGCGCAGCTAGTTTGAGGCTCAATCTGAGTCTTCGGCTGGCGTTTCACACCAGCTTGCTTTGCGGCATTCCCAAGCTGCACCCACCTTTCTCTTAAGGAGAATCGATGGCACGCGGTGTCTCGCAAATCGCCCTTTCCGCCGTGTTTCTTAGCCTGCTCCAGCCGCTGCCTTCGAGCTTCGCCCAGATAGAAACAGGCGGCGTTACGGGTACAGTCAAGGACAGTTCCGGCGCCGTCGTTCCGAATGTTTCAGTCGAACTCATCAACCAGGACACAAGCATCACAGCGACGACGAAGTCTACCGACTCTGGCACCTACGTCTTCAGCTCGGTGCAGCCTGGTACGTACAGGATTCACGTGCAGGCCACCGGCTTCATGGAATTTCTCGATACCGGCATTGTTGTCAACGTCCAACACACCAACACGATCGATATCCCTCTGACGGCAGGCGACGTCAAGCAGGAAGTTACGGTCTCCGCTGCCGCGCCGCTGCTGCAGACCGAAGATGCCTCTGTGGGCCAGACGATCGATGCACGCACCGTGAACGACTTACCGTTGAACGGCCGCAACTGGGTGTCACTCTCGCAGCTTTCGGCGGGCGTTGTAACTTCGCCGCCCGGCGTACCCAGCGCGAACGGCGGCACGCCTGGAGCCGCATTTTTCTCCGCCGATGGTGTAAACCTCTGGCAGAATGACATCCGCCTCGACGGTATTGATGACAACATCGAATTTTACGGCGGCAGCTCCATCGGGACCAATGCCGTGATCACCCCGCCGCCGGATGCGATTGAGGAGTTCCGTCTCCAGAATGGCGACTTCAATGCGGAGTTCGGTCACTCCACCGGGGCCGTCGTAAATGCCATTATCCGTTCCGGAACGGACCGTCTTCACGGCGATGTGTGGGAGTACCTGCGGAATAATATCTTCGACGCGAACGATTACTTCTCGAATCAGGCAGGCAAGCCCATCCCTGAGTACCGCGAGAATCAGTTCGGTGGGACTCTCGGCGGACCGGTACGTATTCCGGGTTTCTACAATGGAACCGATAAGACTTTTTTCTTCGGTGATTACCAGGGAACCCGCATCGTGCTTCCTCGCTCCGAAACCAGCACGGTACCTACACCGCTGATGCAGAGCAGCAACTTCACCAATCTTCAGGATCTGATTGCAGATAACAGCGGGACTCGCACCGATGGCCTGGGCCGCACTATTCCTCTTGGCACCATTCTCGATCCGCAGACGACTCGCCAGATCCAGGCCGGTACGGCTGATCCGGTCAGCGGACTTATGAATACATCCAAGAGCGCGGTCACGGTGCGCGACCCCTTTTACACCGGTGCCCTCGCGGGACAGACCAGCTTTGTGGGCCAAACCGCGATGCTGAATACTCTGCCCGCAAACCGGCTCGACCCGAACGCGATCAAGCTGCTGCAGCTTTACCCGGCACCCAACAAGCCTGGCTTTGCAAACAACTTCCTGAACAATCCTGGAGAAACGCAGATCACTAACCAGTACGATATCCGCATCGATGAAGACCTGAGCCAGCATGATGTGCTCTTTGGCGTTTTTGACCAGAGCTGGACTAACTACTCCGTCCCCGGTAATCTGCCGGGGCTGGCGGTCGGCCAGGATGGCGCTGAGAATCAGGCATATCCGTCGTACATGGCTGCCATAGGAGAGACACACGTTTTCTCGCCGACTGTCACCAACGTCTTTCATTTCGGCTACAGCCACAGCCAAAAAGATCAAAACCCATTTGCCGGAGCGACTCCGGGTGTCCCGACGGATTTCGGCTACGGTGGTGTGCCGGCCATTGCGGGCAACGGCGGTTTGCCGGCAACCAATATATCCGGACTTACCCCACTCGGGGTCGACAGCGACCGTCCGACCATCCAGACAGTGCATGATGTCGAAGTTACAGACACCGTAACCAAGGTGCTTTCAAGCCACCAAGTCAATGCCGGCGTGCAGATCGACCTGCTTACCGGCGACATCCTGCAGCCGCAGGCCAGCAAAGGCATTTATTACCTGAGCGGGCAGTACTCGGACATCCCTAACCTGGTTTCGCCGACCGGCACCTCCTCACTGAACGGGATCGGCGACCTGCTGCTCACACCGGGAACAAATGGGCTAGGCGGGCTTGCTGCGTTTGCCGGATCAAACTATGCCGGCACCAATGACACGCGCCATTACATTGGGGCGTTTCTCCAGGATGACTGGAAGGTGGACCCGCGGCTTACTTTAAACCTCGGCGTGCGATGGGATTACTTCTCCCCCTACGCGGAAAGTTCAGGGCGTCAAGCCAACTTCCAGCCGACTGGAGGCGACGGAAACTCAGGCACATTTCTGATCTCTACGCAGGGGTGCCAAGTGCCGCGTTCGGCCGCGTTCAACGCGCTGCTGGCTTCGAGCAACATCCAGCTGCAGTGCACTGGCAGCTCCGCGCTCGGCAATACGCAGACCACCAACTTTGCCCCGCGCCTCGGCTTCGCTTACCGGCTGAATACAACGCTTGTTCTGCGCGGCGGCTACGGCATCGCTTATGGCGCACTCGGCAACCTGGGCTACGGCGGCACCTTGGGGACTAACTATCCTTTCGAGTACGTGATCGACCAGGTAAGCCGCAATTCGCAGACGCCGCTCACGCTGCTCGGTGGCGCGACCGCGACCATTGAGAATGCGCTCACGTCAGTCAACCTGCAGGATCCGACGCAGGTCTCGGGCGCAGGTATCTCGCTCTATGGCCGCCAGTACAACTATCAAACACCGTACACGCAAACGCTGAACCTGACGGTGCAGCAGCAGTTTACCGCGCATGATTCCTACCAAGTAGGCTACGTCGGCACGCTCGGACGGCATCTCGATAACCTCGGTACCACGAACGCCCCGAACGAGATACTTACGCCCGGCACTCCGATTCAAACCAACATCCCCTTCTCCTCTTTTGCGCCGAACTCCACCTTTGAAACTACAAACGCCGACAGCGCCTACCATTCGCTGCAAGCCACCTATGCGCACCAGTTCAGCGAGGGCCTTGAGGTGCTGGCCAACTACACGTTCAGCCGCTGCTTCAGCGACCAGAAAACGCAGGCAACTGCCGAGGGTGGATATCGCGCGCAGTGGCTTCCGGGATTTGGCATCCAGGGCGATTACGGTCTTTGCGATGTAGACGCGACCAATGTTGTGCACTTCTCCGGCACGACGGCGTTTCCGGTAGGCAGGGGACGGCAGTTGCTTGGCAACACAAGCCGACTGGTCGACGCCGCGATTGGCGGTTGGGCTCTGAACTACATCTATACCTTCCAGAGCGGACAGCCGTTTACGGTCACTTGTCCGGTCCAGACCACCTCTGGGTTTGGCTGCGATGCGAATGTGGTGGCCGGGATGGACAAGTATGCGGGTGCGCACACTGTGGCGCACTGGCTCAACCCCAATGCATTCTCGCAGCCTGCCATAGCAACCCTGAACGGTCAGGGTGACTACGGACCCCTGGGTGGCTCGCCGCAGCAGGCGCGAGGACCGCACTTCAATAATGTCGATGCTTCGCTCTTCAAGAACTTCGCGGTGACAGAGGCGGCGAAGCTGCAGTTTCGAGCGGAAGCCTTCAACCTGACTAATACGCCACAGTTCGGGCAGCCCGGCAACCTGGACTTTACAAACAGTACGGCTTTCAGCACGATTACGACTTTACGCAACCAGCCCCGCTTGCTGCAGCTTGCGCTCAAGCTTGCGTTCTAAGGCACTCTAACGCTGAAAGGGGTTCGCTGAGTTGCAGGATCGGTCTGAGTATAGATCGAAGAGTCCCTCGCCTTTGTCATTCCTCGACGCATCGATTTGTATCTGTGAATCTGTAACTGCGTTCTGTGCTCAAGCCTCGGCTGATTCGCCATCCAGGCTTGGCATCTTCCCCTAAAGGAGAAAGAAATGCTCGATGCCCTTCTCGAGCGAAGCGGAAGGAACAAGATCTGCGTCGCTTCCCTGCTCTCGATCGCTTTCGCTGTCTTTTCTTTCTCTGCAAACGCCCAAGAGATTCGCAAGCCAGATGTCGACCTGACCGGAGCGATTACAGATGCGAATGCGCAAACCTATCTGGAACTGCCCTTCCAGGTCGGCTCCGGTATCAGTCGCGTCACGGTCGAGTTTTCATACACGGATCGTGATAAACACACCAGCATTGATCTGGGCCTGCTTGACCCGGAACGATTTCGCGGGTGGAGCGGCGGCAACAAAAGCACTTTTACCGTATCCGAAACAGATGCGACACCGTCCTATCTACCCGGCACAATCCCTGCCGGGACCTGGAATCTGCTGCTTGGCATTCCAAATATCGAGCGAGGCATGCACTCCACCTATGAGGCGAAGATCTACTTTGCGCACCCAGGTGATCGACCGGCTGTCTCCACCTTCAGCAGTAAGCCATTGCGTGATGGGCCTGGCTGGTACCGCGGCGACCTTCACATGCACGACGCTCACAGCGATGGTTCCTGCCTGAGCCAGACTGGCGCGAGCGTACCCTGTCCGCTGTACAAAACGGTGGAAGCGGCTGCCGCGCGGCGGCTCGACTTCATCGCGATCAGCGATCACAATAGTATCTCGCAGTACGATGCCATGCGGGAGCTGCAGCCTTACTTCGACCAGTTGCTCCTGATACCGGCGCGCGAGATCACGACCTTCTATGGTCATGCGAATGTATTTGGCACCACTGACTTCATCGACTTTCGCGTGGGCAGCACGACAGTTCCGGACAGCAATGCACTTCTAGCCGAGGTCGAGCGCGTCCACGGCATGCTTTCGATCAATCACCCGGGCGCGCCCTCAAACGCCAGCTGCATGGGCTGCGGCTGGACCGCGCCCGGGACAGATTTCAGCAAGGTCACGTCCATCGAGGCCATCAACGGAGGCTCGCTCGATGGTCGTGGGTCCGGCATTCCGTTCTGGCAAGACAAGTTGAACAAGGGCTTTCGCCTGACGGCAATCGGTGGCAGTGACAATCACGAAGCCGACTACCCGCTGGTGATTCCATCCGCGATCGGCCACCCGACAACCGTCGTCCACGCTGACAACCTGTCGGAAAAAGCCATTCTGGACGGGATCAAAGCCGGTCACGTTTTCATCGACATCGAAGGAGCAACGGACCGCGCATTGGAATTCTCTGCGCAAAGCGGCGCGCATTCTGTAGTCATGGGGGATACCCTCCAAGTGGCTGCGGGTGAAACGGTGCACTTCAGCCTTCGCATGATGCATCTGCCGGGTGCGCACCCGGAAATCGTGCACGACACGCCGGAGCAGATACTAACAAATGAAGAGATGACCGGTTTTGATTACAAGAGCGACGGCAAGCGGCATTGGTTCAGAATCAATGTGCGCGCTGTGGATGGGCGCCTGCTCATTCTAGGAAATCCGATTTATCTGAACTTCAAGTGAGCAAGCCTGTCACTCGAGCTGCGATAGCTCGTTTGACTCGTGGAGAAATGAGGTCTCATTTTCTTCTTTCGATTCTCTATGGTTATGGGAATGTACAGTCATGCACATTCTCCGCAATGGCTTGCTCGCTCTGCTACGTGTGCCAACGCTGCTCTTCGGCCAGGTCGCCGGTGACAGCACCGCACGCCTCATCGTTCATTGTTTCATCCGTGTTCCTACTGAAGGCTTCTCGCCTCCAGCGTCTTGCAGCACTCAGCGCACGAGTAATACCTGCCTGCGCGTCGTAACGGGAAATTCATTAGGAGAGTGAGCAAAGGGCTGCTACTTGTGTCGAAAGCACGGTGGCTAAGCAAACTCACATTGGGTGCTCCGGCAGCAACTGCGGCAGACCCTGACCCGAAAAGCATTGTGACGGCGTACGCGGATACGTGGATGAGTTTTGGCCCGCGACGTGCGGATGCAATGCGTCGAAGCTGTTCGACCTACTGCAGTCTTTTAGGAGCACACGCGGATGAAGAGGAAACCACACAGTGGAACCGGGATGCGCAGAAAGATACATCTGTCGGCAATTGCCGGACTGCTGCTTGCGCTGCTGCTAGCTCTTGGATCTGGAGTGCCCGCGCAAGCACAGTTCGATTCGGGCGCCGTGCTTGGCAACATCAAGGATCCGTCCGGCGCATCGGTCGGCTCGGCCGACGTGCAGCTTCTCAGCGTGGCGCAAGGAACCACGGTGACGCGGAAGACCGACACAAGCGGAGACTACGAATTCGACAGCGTCGCGCCAGGAGAATACCAGCTTTCGGTTACTGCGGCTGGCTTCCAGTTGTCGACGACCGACGCCTTTCGCGTGGATGTTGGCGCGCGCCAGCGTGTAGACCTGGCGCTGACGCTGGGCGCCACCAGCGAGAAGGTAACTGTCAGCGGCGCGGCCAGCCTGCTCCAGACCGACTCGAGCGATCGCGGCGAGACAGTGCAGGCGGCCGAGGCTGTCGACCTGCCGCTCAACGGTCGCTCCTATGCGGATCTAGCCCAACTGGTGCCCGGCGTACGCCGCTCCGCGCTCGATACCAATGTTTCCAATCCGCCGCGAGACGCTTCCTATAACGTCAACGGCCTGACCTCTATGGACAATAATTTCACCCTGGACGGCATCGACAATAACGCCTACCAGGAAGCAAACCAAGGCTACTCGAATGAGGCGGTCGTTCCGTCGCCCGATGCGATACGGGAATTTACTGTACAGACCGACAACTACTCGGCCGAGTATGGCCGCGCCGGCGGCGCCATCATCAATGTGAGTACCCGTAGTGGATCCAATCAATTCCATGGCGTCGTGTACGACTACTTGCGGAACACTGTTCTGAATGCCTTTGGTCCTTTCTATGGAACCGGCATCAAGCCGACCTTGGTGCAGAACCAGTTTGGCGGCACCTTTGGCGGACCAGTGTTGAAAGACAGGCTGTTCTTTTTTGTGGATTATGAAGGACTGCGGGTGTCGGCGCACACGCTGACCACAAGTACGCTACCCACCCCGACCGAACTGGCTGGGCGCTTCACCTCGGACGGCACAGCAGGCGGAACTCCGGTCCCGGTGAAAAATCCCTACACCGGCGTTGTTTACAGCAATGGCCAGGTGCCCTTAAATGATCCCAATATCAATCCTGTCGCTCTGGAAACTTTTGCGAATCTGCCGGCGCCGAATGTTTCCGGCGGAGCGCTGACCGCTGCGAACTATGAGTACCTGCCTGCTTCAACGACCGATGACAACAAGGGCGATGCGCGTGCGGACTTCACACTGAACGCGAATCAGAACGGCTTTGTTCGCTACAGCCAGCGCGCGGTCACTTACTTTCAGCCGCCGCCTTTCGCGGGGCCTGCCGGTGGTAACAACAATGGGACCCTCTATGCTCGTACAAAGCAGCTCGCAGCCGGATGGAACTGGACGGTAAGCACAAATTCCATTCTTGAGTTGCGGTTCGGCGAGACCTGGACACAAAGCGGCAAGAGCCCCATCTTTCTAGGTGCTCCTAACTTCTATACCCAAGCCGGCATAGCAAACGTCAACATCCCGACGGACCCTTCGGTTACGGGCGGCTTAAATGCTCAGGCTGTGACTGGCTACACGGCGTTTGGCGAGCAAACCACAAATCCCCAGTTCACCAACCCTACTCAGGCGAATCCCAAAGTCAATTACACCTGGATCGTCGGTCACCATAGCCTGAAGGCAGGCTATGAGTTTGGGTGGCTCTCCCAGGCAATCGAGGACTTTCACCCGCAATATGGCGACGACATCTACGGAGGCTCTTTTAGTTCCACAGCCGGCTCTACCTCGCAGGCAGCTAACCTGACCGACTTTCTTTTTGGTGCCCGTAATAACTACTCGCTTAATCTCAACAATGAAGTCAACTACCTGCGCTACTGGCACATGGGCTATGTCCAGGACGACTGGAAGGCTCGGCCAAACCTCACCGTGAACATGGGTCTACGCTACGAGTTCGTTACTCCGAATTATGAACGGAGCAACAACCTGCTTAACTACGATCCTGTAAACCAGCGCCTGTTGCATGCCGGCAGTGGTGCCGACGTCACTGACACAACCCCGGGGCACATCTACTCGCTACATTACGTCGGCGGCACTTCGCTGGCCAACCGCGCGCTGGTCAATCCCGACTACAAGGATTTTGCGCCTCGTTTTGGCTTTGCCTATCAAGCTCTGCCCGGATCCGTGATACGCGCCGCTTACGGGATCAGTTACGCGCACCTGTTTCGCTTCGGAGGTGAGGGCCTGCTGGCGTATAACGGTCCAAGCAACTTCGACGCCACCATCAATCAGACACCAAGCCAGGGGCTATGCTTGAGTGCTGCCGGCTCGGTGAGTGGATCTTTAAGTCTCGACCCCAGTACCTGCTTCCGCCGCACACAAGATGGGTACGAAAACAACTTCGATGGTCCGGTTAATTTTTCTACCCAGAAGGCACAGACCCGCTACCAGCCGCAGACCTTTAAGACTCCCTATGTGCAGGCTTATCAGGTCTCCGTGCAGCAGGAAATGCCGCATAACTTTACGCTGGAGCTTGCCTATGTTGGAGACCACGCTGTTCACGTATCGGCACTGGAAGACTTCAACCAGGCTGCTCCCTGCCCGGCGAGCGAGGTGCCTGCGGGCAGTCCGGGTGGATGCGAGGCTACCCTGCAGCAGCGACGCCCCATGTCTTCCTTTACTGACATCCTGACCACCACCAACGCTGGTTTTCTTGACTACAACTCACTCCAGACGAAGCTGGAGCGCCGCTTCGATCACGGCTACTTCCTGATCAATTCATTTACCTGGTCACATGGTATGAACAATGCTTCGGCTGATCTGGAGGCGCAGAATGGGGATGGCGCGGTCGTCAACATTCGCAACCCGGCCGGAGATCGCGGGCCGTCGGGCTACAATCAGCCGCTGAATGACACGACCTCCTTTATCGCTGATCTTCCCTACGGACATGGAAAGCGCTGGGGAGCCAATGCCCCGGGATGGGCGCAGGAGACTCTGGGTGGTTGGCAGTTGACCGGCATCAACGTCGTGACCAGCGGCGTGCCGATTGATCTGACTTACACCGCCAGCACGAACCAGGTTGTATCAACTACCAGCTCGGTCTACTCACTGCGGCCTAACCTGACTGGGCCGGTAAAGGCCGTGTACGGCAAAACATTGACCAAAACGAATACCTCGCTCAACGGCTACTTCACGCCTACCGGCGTATCTGCACCAAGCGGTACGCAGCTCTTTGGCAATGCCGGGCGCAACAACCTACACGGGCCAGCCTATGGTCAATTCGACTTGGCTGCTCATAAAACCTTCAGCCTGCCGAATGAACGGTACACCGCGGAGTTTCGGATCGAAGCCTTCAATGTGTTGAACGCGACGAACTATATCAGCCCCGGGTCGTCGATCGGCACCGTCAACAGTACGTCTGGCGTACTTTCTCCCAGCGGGGGCTTTGGCCAGTTCAGCGGCGCCACCAGTGTGTATCCATCGCGGCAGGTGCAGTTGGCTTTGCGGGTGAACTTCTAGGATCCGTCCGTGCTCGCGTTTGCGGGAGCCACCTGACTGGACGATTCTGCTCAGGCGGTGGAGCGCGATAGATGCGAAACCTGAGGATTGAGGGCGGCAGCAGCCGGCAAACACTACGATCAGGTGCCCGCCGCGGCACGGTCTTCGACAGTCAACAACGCTCGACGCCTTTCTTACAAGTCGCCGCGCGGCATCATATCCGCCCTTTGCCGGTGCTCTTCGACTCATGCTGGGAGACCGCTCCGTATTTGGGACTGCAGCACTCGCCCATCCCCGGCATCCATAACTCGGGCTAGATGCAGAGCCCCGGATCAACGTTTGATGGATCCCTGCCGATCACCAAGCAGTCAAACGCGGGCGCGATCAACTGGTGCCATGTCGCGGGCAGACGCAAACCTATCTACCGTGGAACTCATGGCAGCGGCCGTACGTTCTCCTAAAGACGATACTCTGGTTCCATGAGGTGTTCCGGCAGGATGGTACGCCCTACCGCCAGCACGAAGTCGACCTGATCCGGCAGCTGACGGGCCGTGGTACGCCTGCTCCAGCCGCGCAGCCCAGCGCACCGGGCTCTTGCTGAGCAAGAACGGCGCTGCCGCCCAGCCCGGATACGCATGCCGGATACGTATAGCCATGATTCAAGCGCATCTGCGTTTACGGGACGCACAGATCACCGGGAACAATCCTGCCGACAGAGTTTCGCCTGGACCGGCACAGAAGGGCCGCTCGCTCCTGTGTTTCTGCGCGGTACTCCTTGGCTTCTCCAGCCTTTCTGCCGGATGCGGACGCATGGAGCATCCGCTTGTGGCCGTCATCCCGGAGACCACTGCGCAGGAACTCTGGGAGAATGAGCATGCCGGCATCGCAGCGGCGCTGCCCGGCAATACCTGGCGGATCTACTGGAACGGCCCGACGCGCGAAGACGATATCGCCCGCCAGATCGCCCTGGTGGAGCATGCCTACGCCGCCGGCGCATCCGGCCTCATTCTTGCGCCGGATCATCAGCTCGCGCTCACCACGGAAGTGCGCCGCATTACCGAACACGGCATCCCTACCGTGATTCTTGGAACAGGTCTGCAGCTGGAAGCGCAGGCTAAGCTCGGCTTTGTTCTCAATGACGATGGAGCTGCCGGCGCCCTTGCCGCGGACGAGATTGCTTCGTTCGTGCACGGAAAAGGCGATGTCGCCCTCCTTGGAACAAATCCGGATATCAGCAGTTCAGAAGCGAGGGGCGCGGCCTTTGCACGCGCTCTTGCCGCGCACTTTCCAAACCTGCACCTTGTTGCTCAGCCCCGGGGTTCCTATAGTCTTGGCCAGTCGGAACAGGATGCTGAACAGGTCCTCGCCGCACATCCTGGACTGAAAGCGATTGCTGCCATTGGCATCAATGAGACCAGAGCCGCGTCCATCGCGATTCGTTCAGCAGGCCGTTCCCGGCAGGTCATGCTGGTTGGCTTCGACCAGGATCTTGACCTTCTCTACGCGCTTCGGCAAGGCACGATTCAGGCAATCATTGCTCAAGACACCTTCGACATGGGAGAAAAAGCGATGCGCCTGATTGAGGATGCGCACCGCGGCACTTCCATTGCGGTGACCTATCGTGTTGCTCCTGTCCTGATCACGCGAGAAACAATCAACTCGGAAAGCGTGCAGCGAGTGCTTACCATGGATTGGAAACCTCGATGAACACGAAGGGCATCCGCAGACGGCTCGCGATCCTTGGACTCGTCACTACCGCGCTCCTCCTTACGGCTGGGACGGCGTGGATGCTGTTCACCCGCAGCCCTCAGCGCGGATTGCCGTACAGAAGCGACTTTTCTGCTGCAGGCGGAGCAGAGTGGAATGCCTACGGCGGTACTTGGAACGTTGAGGGTGACAGAATCAATAACTCCTCTGATGAACGCGGGGCCAAGCTCGTTTCCGGTTCGCCATACTGGCGGGATTACATGCTCGATGCGGATTTGCGCTTCCTGGGCGCCGGCGGCGACGTCGGCGTCATGGTGCGTTCGCGGAACGAAGAAGAAGGTGTGGATTCATACAACGGCTACTACATAGGGTTGCGCAGCGGCGACAACTCCTTAGTCATCGGCCGTGCCGGCTTCGGTTGGATTGAGGCGCCTGCCGTGCGTTTGCCAAAGCCGGTGCAGCTGTCAGGCTGGTATCACTTGAAAGTGGTTGCTGTAGGTTGCAGCATTGCGGCTGCCGCTACCGATCTGAGCAACCGTCAATCCTCATACGTCGCGATCCGCGATCCTTCCTGTGCGCAGGCTGGCAGAGTCGGCCTTCGCTCTCTTGCCACCGGCGGAGAGTGGCGCAACGTCACAGTTGCCGCGGCAGGCAGTCGAGAGCTGCAGGACCTCCTTCGGCATAGCGGAGGAGTGGAGCAGCTCAGCTTCTTGAGCGAGGCAAGCTATAACCACTCGCATTCCTTTGTAGAGCCGACAGATACTGGCCCCGTAACTCCTCTACCCGGAAAAATACCCTCGCCCACAGATATCGGTGCACTGCGCACACTGGCTCCCAATGCGCAAAGCGACGTCGTTGTCCGAGGGGTCGTTACGCTGCTCCATCCTGCGCTCTATGTGCAGGATGCGACGGGCGGAGTAGAGGTATCGATCCCGGATGCTGCCATGCCCCTGCTCTCCTTGGGAGACGAGGTGGAGGTGCGCGGCGATGCCAGGCTTGGGCTTTATTCGAGCAGCATTATGGATGCAAAACTGCGATTGCTCTGGGACCGTACGCCTGCCTCACCGGTATCGGTCACGGCATGGCAGGCAGCGTCCGGCGGTTTCTCAGGACTGCTGGTCGAGACGCAAGGTGGAATCACAGGCATGAGCAGGGATGGACAGGTACTTATTCTCGATCTCAACAGTGGCGATCAGTCCTTCAAGGTACTGATCAGAGATCCGCTCCATCCCACTACCCTGCAAGATCTGCCGCTCCACAGCCAGGTCCGTGTTCGAGGTGTATGCGTACTGAACAACAAATACACGCACAGGCTCACACCCTTTGCACTGCTTTTGCGGTCTGCCGATGATGTCGACGTAGTTGGTGGGCCGCCGTGGTGGACAGTGCGCCATCTTACTCAGGAAGCGGCGTCTCTGCTGTTGGCGTTGCTGCTGTTTCAGACCTATCACAGCCGTATGGAGCGGCGGCGTCGATCGGCGATCACGGACGAGCGGGAGCGGCTGGCTCATGAACTTCACGACACTCTTGCGCAAAGCTTCGCCGGGGTGGGCTACCAGCTTTTCGGCATCCGCAACAGTTTGCGCATGCGAAGTCAGGCCAACTTCGAACGGGTGGATCAGCAGTTGGAAGTCGCGACAGATTTTGTACGCAGAACCCATGAAGAGGCGAGCCTGAGCATCGCTCTATTACGTTCAGACAAGCCGGAGATTGAAAATCTGCAGAAAGCTTTGGAGCGCTGCGCAGCCCAACTGACGTTTGGCGGAACGATCCAGGTTTCGGTTACCTGTGAAGGACAGGAACGCCGCACTCTGCTGCGTACCACAGATGCTCTCTTTCACATCGGGCGGGAAGCGCTGGCAAACGCCGTGCGTCATGCCAAGGCAAAGCACATCGATATCCGCATTGAATATGAACGGGCAAGCATACTGCTGGCCGTGGAAGACGATGGCGTCGGTTTTGAGCGCGACCTGTCCACGCGCCGGCTGGGACTGAAGAGCATGGAGCGGCGCGCGGCATCCATCCGGGCAGACTTTCATATCCTGAGCGCCCAGGGCGCAGGCACCCGGGTCGTCGTACGCGCACCATCGCCCGCGTTGAGGAGAACAGCACTGCTGCTTTCTCGCTGGCCGGCAAAATTGCGAAGACGCAATCGCCAGGTGGCTCTTGAACAAGGCGCGGGCAATGCAAGCTCTACGGCCGCTCGAACTTGATGAGACCTCGCTGCAGAGCCACCGCCGTCGCTTCGGTACGGTCCCTGGCGCCGAGTTTAGCGAGGCAGTGAATTACATGGTTCCTCACTGTCTTATCGCTGATGTGCAAACGCTGGCCTATCTGCCGGTTCGTCAGCCCCTGCGCCACAAACATCATGACCTCCTGCTCGCGGCTGCTCAGCTGCGCGCGGCCAAGCCGCTCCGCAAGCTGCATAGCGATCTCCGGTGGAACCCGCCGCTCCCCGGCATGCACAGCCCGCAGCGTGCTGAGCAGCTCTTGCCCTGATGAGCTTTTCAACAGGTAGGCCATGGCTCCCAACTGGAAAGCGCGATAGATGTCTTCGTCCAGATGGTAGTTGGTCAGCACAATCGCTTTCATCGGTAAGCCGTTCGTCCGCAGCAATGACAGGAGCTCCAGCCCGTCCATCCCCGGCATGCGCAGATCCAGCAGGATCACGTCTGGCTGGGCCTCAGGCAGCAGGATCAGCGCTTCTTCCGCCGAAGCAGCCATGCCGGCAATTGCAAATCCCTCCTCGCTTTCAATCATGGTGCGCAGACCGGACCGCACCACCGGGTGATCATCAACCACAAAGACGCGGATGAGCGAAGGGGATGGGTCTGGCATGCGTCAGAATTGTAGCCGAAGCCTCGCCGGAGCCGTCGGCCTGCACATGGAAAGTACATGCGGCCCATGCAGCAGCGCCTGCATGGTGCACATGCACTCCCCGCGTATGGTTCGTGTGAAGGATTGCAATTTCTTCATTCCACTCTCTAGCATCAGCGGCGGTTCGTTGAAGAGCTGCGTTGCTTCTGGAGGTGGTATGCGTCGTAGTGTCCTTTCTTGCCTCAATCCCGGACGTTTGCGATCCGTCCTTCTGCTTTTGCTGCTGGGCTGCTTTGCCGCCCTCACGCTTCGCGCACAGGATGACCGGGGCAAGCTGACGGTATCGGTAACGGACGCGTCGGGAGCGATCATCCCCAATGCTTCGCTGACGCTGCAGCGCGGAAGTACAAAACAGTCGACCCCGGCAGCCACAGATTCCACAGGCGCGTTCACCTTTCAATTTCTTGAGCCGGACACCTACCAGATCTCCGTCGTGGCGCCCAGTATGGGAACCTCTGTCGTCACGGGAATCGTCATCCAGGCCTACGCTTCTACCAGTCTTCCAGTCGTTCTCCAGCCGGCGGCAGCCTCGTCCGAGGTCACGGTCACCTCGGAAGGCACTTTGTTGCAGACTGAGTCAGCCAGCCGCGCCTTTGACATCGACCATCGTGAGGTGACCGACCTTCCCGTAATTAATGGAAATCCTGTCATGCTGGGCCAGGACATCCCCGGCGTCTATATGCGGCCTCTCGGCATTTATACAGACCCATGGACGGTCACCTCGCAGTTCCTGGTGAACGGCGGGCTGGAAAGCCTGAATGACTTTCAGATAGACGGCAGCCCAAACGACGCAGAATTGGGAGCGAACACCTATGCGTACACTCCTCCCAACTTTGCCGTGAAGGCTTTTACGGTGAG
>CAXUEE010000022.1:4388-6822 GCA_964249905.1 uncultured Acidobacteriaceae bacterium | reverse complement strand
GCCAACAACTACGATGCTGAGTACGGCCACACCAGCGGCGGTGTGATCAACTTGGCCACACTTTCCGGAGGAACCAGCTTCCACGGGATGGGCTGGGGATCCTTCCGGCGTACCAGCTGGAATGCCAACACTTTTCAGAACAAGTACGAGAACGCCATCAACGATACTGATGCCAACACGACGCCGTTCAACTCGCAAACGCAGCTGGGCTTTCAGGTCGGCGGCCCGGTTCTCATTCCACACGTACTTTCCCCGTCGTCGCGGTTCAAACCTTTCTTCTTTTTCGCTTTCGACCACTACACAGAACTGCTGCCGCGCGGCCTGCTGCTCTCATATCCGACAGACAAAATGAGGACGGGCGACTTCTCTGAGCTGCTTGGCTATGGAGTTCAGATTGACGATCCCCTGACCGGGCACGTCGGCACCAACGGAGACTGGGTTCGCGATCCTTTTCCGGGCAACATCATCCCGGCAGGCCGGTTGAACCCGATTGCAACAGCGATTGCCAAGGTTTTCCCCTCGGTAAACGGCACACCTTCCGGGCAGCGGCCGGGCACAGACAATCTCAACATCTCAAACAACTACTTCAACTGGCACTTCCACAATGTACTTGGCCGCTTTGACTTTGGCGCCGGCGAAAAATACAAGTTCTTCGTTCGGCCCTTCTACTCAAACTTCACAGAAGTAAGCAACGCCGGCGGCATCGTCGGGCCGGGTGAATACGGCGGCCAGTTCTCCCGAACCAGCAAAGGGTTTCTGGTGGATGCGGTCGACGTCCTGAGCCCCAAGACCGTGCTGGAAGCTCGCTACGGCTACTCCTTCTTCCGTGCTCTCTGGAAGAGCCCGTCCAATCAGAACTTCAATCTTTCGTCGCAGGGCTATCCTGCATCGTTTGCAAGCAGCCTGCAGCAGCCAAATTTCTTTGGAGATTACACCTTCCAGAACTACAGCCCCATCGGCTGGTTCGACAACGTGGAAGACACCGGAACCTACTCAACCGAGGGAAACATATCGCGAACCCTTGGCAAGCACAACCTGCGTGCCGGCTGGGATGTCCGGCTCACACACTTCACCTTTATCAATCCCGGCTATCCCACGTTCACCAGCAACAGCGACATCACAGATGCTGACTTCAACAACACCGCATCCGAGAATTACAGCGGGGACAGCTTTGCGACGTTCCTGCTGGGTACTCCCTCGACAGGAAACACAGCAGTCAACGCCAACGAAACTATCTCCACCTGGTATCTCGCGCCATGGCTCCAGGATGACTGGAAGGTAAGCAGCCGTCTTACGGTGAACCTGGGATTGCGCTATGACATATTGACGGCGCCAGTCGATAAGTACAATGCCCTCAACGTAGGCTTCGATCCGAACGCTGCCAACGCAGTACAAGGCCAGGTAGGCGGAGCGGCTGGGCTGCTTCCGCAAGGTGCAAGCTTGACGGGCGGCCTGTTGTTCGCAGGCGTGAACGGGGCCTCCCGCTCGCCGTTCGCAACGGTGTTTCATAATGTGCAGCCGCGCGCCGGCTTCGCATGGCAGGCTTCAGACCGTCTCGTCTTCCGCGGCGGATACGGGCTCTTTTACACGAATTTTCAATCGAACGGCATGCTGCAGCAGCTCGGGTTTACGGCAAATACACCCTTGGTCACGTCAAATGACGGCGGCCGCACGCCGATACAAAACGTCCTCGGCAATCCGTATCCAGATGGATTAATTCATCCCACGGGCTCCTCTCTCGGTACACTTACAGGCGTGGGCCAGGGCCTTACCGTCTATAACCGGAACTATAAGATCCCGGATGCGAATGAATTCTCCTTTGGCTTTCAATACAGGGTCTTGCACAACAGCGTGCTTGATATGTCATACGTAGGCAATCGTGTGATCGGCTACGACATGACCTACGATGCAAACCTGCCTTCCTTTGCCTTTCAACAGCAATGCGACGAGATCTACGCGCAAGGCAACAACAGCCTGTGCACAGCACTGAAGCAGAACCCCTTTACCGGTGTCGCAGCATTCCAGGGCACCAGCTACTATAGCTCCCCAACAATCGACGCCTATGATCTGAATCGACCGCATCCGCAGTTCCAGGCGGTCACTACCAGCGGGTTGAACCAAGGGCACAATTGGTATAACGCGCTTCAGGTCGACTACAGCCAGAAGCTGAGTCACGGCGTATCCTTCAACACTGATTATGTTTGGGCAAAGCAGATTGAGCAGTGGGGTTATCTGAACCAGGCCCTGAACCTGCGGCAGCGCAGCCCGTATGTCTTCGGGTTGCCGCAATCCTTCAAGGTGTTCGGCGTCTTTGAACTGCCGGTAGGCCGGGGCAAACTGCTGAATGTGAGAAACGCGGTTGCTGACGGCTTTGTTGGCGGATGGGAGTTCGATCCTGACTTCACGGTCCAGAGCGGCGAACCGGCTGCCTTGC
>CAXUEE010000022.1:0-4378 GCA_964249905.1 uncultured Acidobacteriaceae bacterium | reverse complement strand
TGTTCCAGGCGGAGCGCCGGCGATACCCGGTGGCACGACGGGAGTCACAGCCCAGCAATGCGGTACAAATCCCGCAAACTACGACTGGTGGGAAGTAACAGACCTGCCCTACGAGCAGACGCTTCCAAGCAATTCCAGCACGATCCGCATGAAGCCGATGCTCCTGTCCGACGCGGCCGTTCAGAAGAGCTTCCGCGTGCGCGAAGGTGTAAGCGCCATTGTCCGGCTGCAGGCTTCAAACGTCTTCAATCACTTCAACCTGTTGACAGCCCGCTTCGACACAAATCCGAACGATCCGCCGAATCTCTTCGGCACTGTGACCCAAGGCCTGACTCCTTCAGCGGACGCGCCTCCGCGAAACCTGAATGTACAGTTTCGCGTAACTTTCTAGGTCCAGGAACTGCAAGCGGGCTTCCAAGTACAGCAGCATTCACTCTGGAGCGAACCATATGTGTGCCGTACTCGGGCGTCGACTTACAAGGGAGTGTTTTTCCTTCATCTTTACCGCAATCGTAACTGGTACCTTGCTGTTAAGTACGCCGGCCCGTTCGTTTGCTTTTGCAACCGGTACTCTTCTTCAGGACGGTACGCTTTACCCCCGTCTCCTGCGTATCGAGCACGGGGCGGGATCGGCGAACGGGCGCATTTTGGCGAGCACGACCGGGCGCATCTTCGAGAGCACCGATGAGGGGCGGTCGTTTCACTTGATTTCGCAACCCGCTCCTCAGCCAGGCAGCATAGAACGCTGCTGCGCCACCTTTTATGAGGTACCGCGAACCGTCGGCAGCCTAAGTGCCGGGACCCTGCTCTACTCTGCGTCTTACCTGGCCGGTGGCATCCCTGCCATCGAGGTTTATGCCAGCCGCGATGAGGGGCGCACGTGGAGTTACCACTTAACGATTGCTCGCGGGGGCAACTTGAAACATGGCTTGTGGGAGCCTCAGTTTTCCGTCGCCGGCGATGGCGCACTCGTCGTCTTCTGGTCTGATGAAACAGACCCGTGCTGCAGCCAAAAGCTGGCACAAGCACGCACTTACAACGGGACAACCTGGTCAGACAAGCAGGACACCATCGCCACTGCCGTCGAGTCGGACCGTCCCGGTATGATCGTCACCACCCGCCTAGCAAACGGCACTTATTTCATGACGTATGAGGTATGCGGACACTTCAACTGCAGCGTGTTTTCTCGAAGTTCCACAGATGGCTGGAACTACGGCAACCCCCACAGCCTTGGTCAGCTTGTCAGCACCAGGGAAGGAGAATACTTTGCACACGCCCCTGCCAATTTCTTTGTTCCCAACGACGGTGGAAGCCTGTTGGTAATTGGTCAGGTATTGATGAAGAGCGATGGAACGATCGACCCCCGGCATAACGGCCACACAATGTTCCGCAACACCTCTCCCGATGGTCTGGGTGCCTGGATCGCGATGGAAACACCCGTGGACATTCCCCGGTCCTTTGACAATTACTGCCCTAACTACTCTACTGCCTTATTACCTGTACAGAGCGGCCGTTCCCTGCTCGAGCTTGCCTCTGACTATGACGCGTCAGAAAAATGTGTAAGCTACTTCGCTGCTTCACCGTGGACTTCCTTAGCTCCTGAGAAAGTGGTCGACAAGCCGGTTCAGTAGAACTTACCTTGCGTGTGCGCCGGGTCAAGCGTTTACAGTGGCAGCTCGTGCAGTTCGGGACCGGGGTGGTCGGAGATTCAAGTCCTAGAAGCTGATCTTGAGTATCTGGCCGTTGTTGCCCACGAACCATCCGGCTTGTGGGTTGGCGAAAGCAACCGCCCAGTAGCCGCTTACTTGCGGGAGTGAGAACCAGGTTTGCCCTTCATCGGGGGTCCACGCCGCGGCTCCGGTAGCGAAGTTCGGCTGCGTCTCCGTCGTGATCACAACGGTGCGATCGTACTGGTGAATGAGAGGGCTTCCCACGCTTAGAAATTCCGGCGTCCACGGCCCCTCCATCACTGGAGCCTGCACATAGGCAAGGCAGAAGATCGCTCCCGGGATCGGAGGCTTCGCGGTCAGCGCCCAGGTCTGCCCGCCGTCGCCTGACACTGCAGCTTGAGTGGCGCTGTCGTTTGTTAAGTCGCCGCCGCCTACAATGCCATGCAGCCCATCGCGAAATGCTACCGAGAAGCCGCCCGCATTGGCATTGCTTGTCAGCGGTGTGTTGTACGCGGCCCAGGTGTCGCCGCCGTCGCGGGTCGCCAGAATCCTGGCCGTGCTTGAGCCGCCGGTGGTGATCCAGGCGTTCTGCGAGCCTTCGGTCGCAATGCAGGTTCCACTCGAGGAGAACGAAGCTTCTCCCATCAAGGCAGGAGGCATTTGGGCGGCGATCGACTGCCAGGTCGCTCCATCCGAGCTGCGGATGTCCGGGAAGACTCCATTGGTGGAATCACTGTGGGTGATGCCGCGATCCGGCCCCCAGAAGGCGAAGCAGTCGTAAAAAGCGTTGGCCGTCTGGTTCTGGAACTGGATGGCCCAGTGCGCGCCGCCGTCTTCGGTTTTGTAAATGCGGAAGTCCCCGGTGTTGTCGCCGATCGACATCAGGTACGCGACCTGTGCGCTGACGCCCTGCACATCGCGAAACTGCAGGGTCTCAGCCCCTGGCACGACTCCGGCCTTCCAGGTTGTGCCGCCGTCTGTGGTGACGGTGTACGTCCCACCGGCACCCGCTGCCCAAACGACCTCCGAGTTCACCGGACTTACTGCAATCAGCAGCTGCGTTGTGCCGCTCTGCTGCGGGACCAGGGTGGGTTGGAAACTTCCCGTCGTGATTTGCGCGACCCCGCCAGCGGCGGCAGCCGTGAAGAACAGAAGAGTGAGCAGCAGCCGGCATGTGAGCATAGAGGCCCCCTTGGGCGTGGCAAATCAGGTTGGTGAATAGTAACCCGTGGAGCGGCGCGCGCCGCAACGAACATGCGTTCTTTCTGGAAGAGCTCTTGTACAGACGGCTGAGGCACCAGCTCTCTCAAAAGAATGCATACGTGGCTCACTCCGTTTTCAGCACGATCGCAGGATCCACAAAAGCCGCGCGCCGCGCAGGCACGGCGGCAGCAAACAGCGCGACCACGGCCACAAGCAGGACGGCGAGCAGGAAGCTGAGCGGGTCGGCAGGTTCAACGCCAAATAGCAGGCTGCCGAGCAGGCGGCCGGCGCCATAGGCAAGCGGCAGCGCGGCGGCCACGCTCCACGCGGCCAGGCGCAGTACGTCCCCGAGCACAAGGCCTGCGATGCCGAGCCGCGAGGAGCCGAGCGCGATGCGGACGCCGATTTCGCGCGTTCTTTGCGCGCTCGCGTACGCGAGCACGCCGTAGATGCCGACCCCGGCAAGCACCGCCGCAAGGGCGCCGAAGGCCGCGGCAAGCAGCGCAACCGTCCGTTCGTTGGCAAGGCTGTCATCCAGCTGCGCGTCCATGGTGCGCAGGGCCGCAAGCGCCAGCGCCGGGTCTACGCGCGCAACTGCCGGAGGCAGCGAAGCGAGCATGCCCGCAGGGTCTGCATAGGTGCGGATGTAGAAAAAAGCGCGGCCCGGCTTTTCCGCCTGCTGGAGCGGCGTAAAGATGGTCGGCTCCGCCGCCCTGCGCACGCTTTCATGCCGCACATCGCCGACAATGCCGATGATCTCCGTTTCAAGCTTCACATCCTTGCCGCTGCCGTGGCCGACGCGCCTGCCCAGGCACTGCGCCGCGCCGCCGCAAAAATGTTCTGCAAAGCTGCGGTTCACCACGGCGACCAGTGGGTGGCCGGGGGCGTCGTCCGCGTTGAAGGCGCGTCCGGCAATCAGCGGCACACGAAGGGTGGAGAAGAAGCCGGGCGTAATCGACGTTCTCTCGACGTTTGTGTCGTCCTCCGGCCTGCTGTCACCCGAAACCGTGACGTTTTCGCTCTGGCCGTTGTCCGCCAACTCCGGGTCGTCGGTCACGGCCGCCTCCGCGACGCCGGGCAGCGCCTGCACCGTGCTGAGCAGCCGGTCATACAAGGCCGGGATGGCCGCGGGCGCATACCCGGCAAGCTGGGGTGCGATGCCGAAGGTGACGAGGTGCGCGGTCGGGTAGCCGACATCCACCGTGCGCAGCTTGTGAATGGTGCGCACAAACAGGCTTGCACCGGTGAGCAGAAGCACGCTGAGGGTGATCTGCAAAAACACCACGGCACGCCGCAGCCGAAGCACGCCCGCGCCGCCCGAGCCTGCTGTTTCGCGCAGCGCCGCGACCGGCTGGACGCGCCGCAGCTGCAGCATGGGCGCCAGGCTGAACAGCACGCTGACAAGCAGCGCAGCGGCGCAGGTAAAGCCAATCAGGCGCGGGTCCAGGGCGGCCGTGAAGTCGCCGTACGCCTGGTCGCCCTTGAGGAAGTTCACGAGCGAGCGC
>CAXUEE010000021.1:24220-26203 GCA_964249905.1 uncultured Acidobacteriaceae bacterium | reverse complement strand
ATCTATGGCATTTTGCTTTGAGGGGAGGCATGCAGAGGGAGGCGCGAGGCTATCCTAAGCGGGCCCAGGTTAAGTTGCCGGAACCCGCCAATCCGAGGCGCCGTTGCCGGCTCGCAGACTCTGCTGCGGCCCCTCACGCCAGCGAGCTACCTGGACCATCGCCACGATCGCCATCAGCCCGTAAACCGGCACCATATGGCGCATATAAAGAAAGCCGCCGAAATAAGGCAGCATGTACGCTGCCGCGAGCAGAAGCGCGAGGATCTCGGCTTCGCTCGCCTGTCGGCGGATCAGGTTGGAGAGGGCGACCAGAGACACGAGTGCCAGCGCAAGGTGGCTGACAAGATTGCTGAGCATCACGCCGCGCCTGGGATGCCCTGGGACGGTCTCGGGGGACTCACCGATGTCACAACAGGCGGTGTACAGCTTTTTCAAATCCATCTTGGCCGTGCTCCCGGGATGATCCCGCAGGTACAGTTTGCCAAGTGCAAGCTGTGCGTTGTTCAACTCCCACTCATTGTGGACCGGCACACGCGGGAGCAGGTCGTGCACCTCGGGAGTCACGTCCAGGACATCGAGGATCACCCTCGGATAGAGGCCGTAGGCGAGCGGGTTGTTGCCTTTGTAGAAATTCCAGCCGTTCCAGGAAGACGCCTGGCTGCCGACGGCGAAGACTCCGGTCTTCGCGTAGACGAAGCTTCCCCAGGCCACGATCGCAAGCACAAGACAGGAGAGGGGAATGGCGATGCGGGCGACGCTTTGCTTGCGATGTTTAAACCCCAGCCATACTGCCGCGGCCAGGCACACAAACAGCATGGAACTCTTCGTGAGATAGATGGCGGCGAGCGTTACTCCGAGGGCCAAAGCGCTGTACGGCCCCTCCAGGGTCAACAAGAGCGCGAACGCCAGAGCGAGCAGAGCGAAGAGAAAACCTTCTTCCACTTCTACTTTGGACGCGATGCTCAGGTTATACGGCGCAAGCAGCAGAATCCCGGTGGTGACGAGCGCCCACTGGTGCGAGATGCGATAGCTGCGCTGGATGCGAACAAAGGCAAAAATCCACAGAGGCCAGAAGACCAGGTTTTTCAGAATGAGAAAGGACGAGATGCTGGGCGAGAGGGCGTAGCTGGCGGCTGCAAGGAGTGGAATGACTGGCAATCTGCCGGCGTAACACCACCATCCGTACGCAGGATTTACGGAGCCGAAGCGATGCTGTTGTACGATGCCGCGAATTACCGGGCCGAAACCGTTGAGAAGCAGGAAGAGGGATTCACTGCGCGGCACCTGCCGGAGTGCGGCGTACACGCCGGTGATCATCATCGACACCAAAGATGCGATCAGGATCCACGTAAAGGGGGATCTCCGAGATGTCGTGGAGATCGCCTTATCATGAGAGGATCTGCCGGGAGATGTGCTGTGAATGCGAACGCTCCGCGTCAACGGTATCGACTGAGCTGGAGAAAGTCAAATGGCTCAGGCAAGCGCATATCTCGATCGGCTTTGATCCGGGCATGCTGTCGCGGAAGGATTGATCTCTCAAGAGAGATTGTCTCCGAGCTTTCAGCGACGCGAGCTGCTGCGGAGGGGAACGCAGTTGCGGAGTGAAGGATGTGCTCAGAAGCGTACTTTAGTCACCTCACCAGAGGCACCAGTGGGGGATCGATCCGAATCGGAGTGACACTAATGGCGCATTGACGGGTGTTACTGCGCCACGTAGCCTCTAGGCATTGCATGGGAAAGTGTGCACCACGAGGTCTGCCCCCGAGCTTCTTCCGCAGCATCTCGGTTCTCAAGACAAGGGACTTAGAGGCTATCTAGATGCCTATGGACACACGTGTGACCGAGATTCCGGAAGAGATCGCGGCGGAGACGCCGGAAGATGTCGCCATTCTTTACTCGTGGGCAAATCTGCACGGGGCGAAGTACCGTGATTTTTCGGCGTCGCGGCGGGAATATCGCGCGCAAGTGCGGCACCGGGCGGCG
>CAXUEE010000021.1:0-24210 GCA_964249905.1 uncultured Acidobacteriaceae bacterium | reverse complement strand
GGAGGCCGAGCGGGTGGCGCGAGATGCCGAGCGCGCGGTGAAAACTTCGGATGTGTTTGATCATGCGCCCGCCCGGGAGCGCGCGTTACAGGAAGCGGAGGAGGCGGCGCGCCGGGCGGCCGCGGAACGGGTCGAAGCCGCTCGCCGGGCGGAAGCCGCAGCGATGGCCGAAGCGGTAGCCCGCCGCGAAGAGCGCGAGATCGCTGAGGCGCATGCGTCCGCGCAGCGGCAGGCGAGGAGCTACTCGAATTCCGAGATCCGCCGCCGAGCGCTGGCCGGCCCTCTCCCCAGCCAGCCTGCGGCCGTGGTTGCCGACCCGTATGAGGTTTCAGTGCATCCGGGCTTCGACACCGATCGGAACAACCCCGTGCAGCGCATTGATCTGGATGCCCGGGTCCGCCTGCGCGAGGAACTGCCGACGCGCGTACCGCAGGAGCGCCGCGGCATCCGGCCGAACGCCGAGGTACGGCGGCGTCCTCAGGGTTTCCGACCCGATGAGGCGTCCGGTGTCTTTCCTGCTTTCAGCACCGAGGCCGCCCTGGAACGGCCTCCAGTCGCGCTGCGCACCCGTGCCACGGACACTCCGACCGAGATCCGGCGCACGGCCGCGGCCTACGCCGGCGCGGAGCGCTCGCTGACCCTGCAAGCGGACCCGCTCTCTCGTTCGCAGCCGTACCGCGGGATGCCTCAATCGGAGTCGGGCGTAGTCGAGCCGCAACGTTCCCTGCCGCTTGAGCCGGAGGCCGCGCCGGCATGGCTTTATTCCAGCGGGACTGCGCAGCCAATGGCTCAATCTGTCCCCGTTACAGACACGCTGCAGCACACGCAGGAGCGCGTGGCCTCGCGCTGGTTTGCGCTAAGAGGAATCTTCGATCCGGTTGTGGAAGGGAGCTGGAAGTCCTCTCCGGAGGCTTCCCTTCCGCGACGGAACGAGACCCGTCCGCCCGCGCTGGCGGTATTTTCGCTGGCAGGCGGCGTCGGCAAGACCAGCCTGGTGGCTACCCTGGGCCGCGCCTTGTCTTCGCTTGGCGAAAAGGTCCTGTTAGCCGACACGACCTCGCACGGACTCATGCCCTTCTACTTCGGCGCAAGTGAGCTGAGGGCCGGCGTTGTGCGCACCTTTTCTCCTCCCACCGACAGTACGGCGGCGCCGATTCATCTGGTGTCCTATGAGGTCGACCGGCGCGCTCACGACCAGGCGCGCAACGAAGCGTTGACCGAGGACCTGATGCGCAGCGCGGGCGGAACGAACCGCATTTTGATGGACCTGAACGCGAGCTCCGGATGGATGACCCGGAGGCTGGCGGGAACGACGCTCACGGTGCTGGTGCCGCTTGCGCCGGATATGAATTCGGTTATTAGCCTGCAGGCGATCGAGCGCTACCTCGAAGGAGTACAAGACCCAGAGGGCAAGCCGGTGCTTCCCTTCTACCTGTTCAACGGGTTCGACGCGTCGCTGCCTTTGCATTTGGATGTTCGCGAGGTATTGCGGGGCAAGCTGGGTGAGCGGCTGCTGCCGTTTGCGGTGCGCCGCTCGCCGGCCGTGAGTGAGGCTTTAGCCGAAGGCATGACCGTGGTCGACTATGCGCCTGATTCTCCGGTGACCGGCGACTATCGCAAGCTGGCAGGATGGCTGCGCAGCATCTCCGTTCCTGCAACCCTGGTGCAGCGCAACACGCGATGGAGTGAACAATGACGCGATCGCCGCTGTGGAGGGAGTTTGAGTCGGGAAACAGTACTCCGCTCAGGGCTCTTCGTTCCGTGATCCTTGCGGGCGGCCTCTTCTTTCTTATTTTCACCGGCATTCTTGAGCTCACCTGGCCGCAGCAGGCCGTGCTTGGCCTGCTGACTGTGCTGGTTGCGATGTGGATGGACCGCAGTTCAAGCTCTTACCTGCTCACACTGACGTTGATGCTGGTCTCGTGTTTTTCGACCTTCCGCTACGGCTATTGGCGGCTGGCCACGACAGTTAAGTTCTTTCTGGATCCCGGCACCTTGTGGACGCCGCTGGATGCTTTTTTTATCTGGCTGCTGGTTTTGGCAGAGTCCTATGCTTTTGTCATTCTCTTTCTGGGGTACATGCAAACGCTTTGGCCTTTGCGGCGGACACCGGTGCCGCTGCCGGAAGATCCAGACAATTGGCCTGCAGTCGACCTGCTGATCCCCACCTATAACGAGCCTTTGAATGTGGTGCGGTATACGGCACTGGCAGCGATGAACATCGACTGGCCGGCCGACAAGCTGAACGTCTACATCCTCGATGACGGCAAGCGCGAGGAGTTTCGTAAATTTGCTGAAGAAGCGGGCATCGGCTACATGACGCGGGACGACAACGCGCATGCCAAGGCCGGCAACATCAATCGCGCACTGGAGCAGCTGGATGCTCCCTTTGTGGCCATCTTCGACTCCGATCACGTGCCGACGCGCAGCTTCATGCAGGTGACTGTGGGCTGGTTCCTGCGCGATCGCAAACTGGCCATGCTGCAGACGCCGCATCACTTTTATTCGCCCGACCCTTTTGAGCGAAACCTCGATCAGTTCCGCACCATTCCCAATGAAGGCGAGCTGTTTTACGGCATCGTGCAGGATGGCAACGACTTCTGGAACGCGACCTTCTTTTGCGGTTCCTGCGCGGTTATCCGGCGTACGGCGCTCGATGAGATTGGCGGCGTGGCGGTCGAAACGGTGACCGAGGATGCGCACACGTCCCTGCGCATGCAGATGAATGGGTGGAACACGGCGTATATCAACATTCCGCAGGCGGCCGGCCTGGCCACCGAGCGGCTGAGCGGTCACATTAAACAACGCATCCGCTGGGCACGCGGCATGATCCAGATTTTGCGCGTCGATAACCCGCTGTTTGCCAAGGGCCTCTCCCCGGCGCAGCGGCTGTGCTACTTCAATGCGATGACGCACTTCCTGTATGCGCTTCCGCGGCTGATCTTTTTGACCGCGCCCTTGATCTATCTTGTCCTGGGCAAGACCAACGTGCCCGGTTACTGGGCGGCTATTTTGGCCTACGCCTTTCCGCACCTGGTTCTTTCGTCGCTCACCAACTCCCGCATCCAGGGCCAGCATCGGCACTCCTTCTGGAACGAGATCTATGAGACGGTGCTTTCGCCGTACATCTTCCTGCCTACCATGCTCGCGCTGATCAACCCCAAGCTGGGCAGCTTCAATGTGACGGCGAAGGGGGGCGTAGTCAATCGAAGCTTTTTCGATACGCGCATCGCGCAGCCGTTTCTGCTGATGCTGCTGTTGAACTTCTGCGGCTTGTTGATGGCGATTCCACGCTACACGTACATCCCGGTATGGCCCTTGAGCATGGCTTACGACGGGACGCATCCGGGAACGATTGTGATGAATCTGCTCTGGACGGTGTTCAACATCGTCGTGCTGGGCGTGGCTACCGCCGTCGCTCTCGAAAGCCAGCAGCGCCGGCAGACAGTGCGCGTGCAGATGAACGTGCCTACCGATGTGGTCCTGGCCGATGGATCCGTGGTGCAAGGGGCCACCTCGGACCTCTCGACGGGAGGCGTGCAGATCAATATGGATCGTACCTTTACGGCAGCGCCCGGCGATTCTATTCAACTTGTCTTTCCGGTACTCGATGGGGATGCGACTCTTCCGGCCACGGTGGTGAGCGCCGATGGACGCAATCTCCGGGCTCAGTTCGATCCGTTGAATCTGCAGGAGGAAGAAGCGTTGACCATGGTGCTTTACTCGCGTGCGGATACCTGGCTGGGCTGGGGGGAAGAGCGGGAGTCCGACCGGCCGATGAAGAGCCTGGGCCGTATCTTGCGTATCTCTCTTCATGGTTTGACGATTACGGCACGAGGGATGATGACGACCAAGAAGAGGAAGGCGCCCAAGGGCAGGCTCGCCGCAAGCGCCGCGCCGGTGTTGTTGCTCACGCTGCTTGCCGGAACCCTGACGCGCACGGCAGCCGGCGCTCAGGTCATTGCTACGCCTCCGGTGATTGCTCCGGCCGGGGATACCGCAGGTATGAGTCCGGCGACGACGCCGCTCAGCGCGGGCGTCGATGGCGGTGTCAGCGCGCACCCCGTCGCGCCGGGCAACTTCGACAATATCTTCTCGCTGGCGGATGTCGGTGTCCCGGACACAATCGTGCTGCGCGGTGTCGACGCCTATCACACGGTGCCCTTTTCGGTGCCGCAGACGGAGGTGATCAAGACCGCTACGATGCATTTGCGGTATCACTTCTCGCCGGGACTGCTGCCGGATATTAGTCACCTCAAGGTGAGTCTGAACGGAACTTTGTTTGCGACGCTCCCTGTCTCCACGCGCCCGAGATCGTCTTCAACCGACCTGAGCCAGGAAGAGAAGCTGGCGGAGTCGCAGGTGCTGAACGTCACGCGCAATGAGAACAGCGCGCTGCTGGAGGCGACGCTGGTTCTTCCGGCGGACATGCTGGTGCATCAGAACGAGCTAACCTTCGAATTCATCGGCCACTATACGTTTCAATGCGAAGACCCCTCGCACTCGACGTTATGGAGTCACGTCGACACGAGTTCGACCATCGAGCTTGCCGGGAGCCTCTTGCCGCTGCGGAACGATCTCAGCTCGCTGCCGCTTCCGTTCTACGATTCGTCGGTCAACCTGCATCCCAGCATCTCGATTGTTTTTCTGAGCGCGCCGTCCCCGAAGGCTTTGCGGGCGGCGGGCATTGTGGCCTCCTACTTCGGCATTCTTACCGATTATCGTCCGGTCCACTTCCAGGTCTCCTTCGGCACCATTCCGTCCGGCAATGCGATTGTGCTGGGAGAGAACGCGGCTGACCTGCCGGCGGCGCTCAATGTGACCTCGAGTTCGGGGCCGACGATCGCCATGCGCACGAACCCTGTCGACCCGTATTCCAAGCTCTTGGTGCTTACCGGAGACAGCTCGGATGATCTGGTCACCGCGTCTGAAGTGCTGGTGCTGCAGCGGGATCTCCTGCAAGGCGATCAGGAGCGCGGCATCCTCAAGCCGGATTCGCTGGCCGAACGGGCACCGGACGATGCGCCACGCTGGCTCAGTACGGAACGAACGACCACCGTGGGCGACATCGCCAACTCCGGAGATATCGAGGGCGATGGCAGCGTTCCCGTGGGCGCCTATATGCGCGTACCTCCCGATCTTTGTCTGCAGCAGTGCGGCTCGCTCCAGAACCTGAGTTATCACATGGCTTATCGCTACAACGGCATCCCCTTAGCCAACGAGAGCACGCTTCAGGTCTACATGAACTCCGCCTATGTCAGCTCGACGCCGATGCCGCATACGGAGAAGGCCTCTGCGGTGCTGGACACCATCGTGCCTGTGCCGGTCGTCGACATGCGCCCGTTCTCGAACTCGCTGATGATGAAGTTTGTCTTCCAGATCGCCAAGAAAGGACGATGTCAGGACACGGCGCCGCTGAACCTGCGCGGGGCCGTCCTCAAGAACTCCTACCTTGATATCCAGGGTATTCCGCACCTGGCCGTGATGCCGAACCTCGAGATCTTCGCCAACGCGGGCTATCCGTTCACGCGCAAAGCGGACCTGGCGGACACGGCAGTTGTGTTACCGGATGTGCCCACTGTCGATGAGATCGAGATGTATCTCACCTTCATGGGGCATTTCGGCGCGCAGACCGGTTACCCGGTGCTGAACGTCAACGTTACCAATGCGGCAGGCATGCAGAAGGGAAGCGGCAAGGATTACCTGGTGCTCGGTACGGTCGACGATCAACCTGCGATCGAGACCTTGAACGCGTCGCTGCCGGTCAAGGTGGATGGCGCCGGCCTGCACATCCAGGATACGCAAGGCTTCTTCGCGCCGCTGCAGCACGCGTGGTGGAAGGTGCGCAGTTCGGATCATATCCAGTCCGGTCAACTGGAGACGGCCGGCGGCTTGCCGGACGCTCTGATCGAAGGCGTGGAATGGCCGAGCGGGTCAAGCAAATCGGTCGTGCTGGTCGCTTTGCGCGACCACAGTGTGGTTCCGAAGTTCGTAGATACGTTTCTGAAGTACTCGCAGTACTCCGACATTTCGCAGTCGGTCAGCGTTTTGCATGACAAGCGCTTTGTCTCCTACCGGATCGGCGATGACGTGTACAAGGTAGGGTCGCTCTCCCTGTGGGTGAAGCTTAACCTGCTTTTTTCTGAGTTCCCCTGGCTGGTCGTGGTGACCACGGTGGTGATCTGCATCCTGATGGCCGCGCTGATTCGTGCCGCGCTGCGCCGCAAGGCTCGTCTGCGCTTGCAGGGCAACGATTGAGGCATGTCCACTTCCATCACTCCACGAAGTCGACCTGCGACTGTGGTCCGTCGCTTTACGACGGCGAGGATGATCCGCACGGGGAGACGCGTATTCCTGGTTTGCGGTGTTCTTTTGTGTGCCGTGGTCCACTGTCTGGCTGAGCCTCAACCCTGGCCTCTCTGGCAGGCCTACACCCAGCGTTACCTTGATGCTCAAGGCCGCATTATCGACCACACCGACCATGACCGAACCACCAGCGAAGGCCAGGCGTACGCACTCTTTTTCGCCCTGGTCGATGACGACCATAGCCGCTTCACCAAGCTGCTGAGCTGGACGGAGTCTAACCTAGCGGGCGGTGACTTGACCCTGCGACTTCCAGCCTGGCGCTGGGGACAGGCGCCCTCCGGCGAGTGGAAGCCGCTGGACGAGAACTCGGCTTCCGACGCCGACCTTTGGATGGCATACACCCTCCTTCAGGCCGGACGCCTCTGGCATAACTCTCACTACGACCGACTTGGCCGTGCGCTGGCTGAGCGGATCGCTCGCGAAGAGACGGTCTTGATTCCGAAGTTCGGCACAGCTCTGCTTCCTGGCGCACACGGATTCCGGACGGGCGCCCAGGCCTACGTCCTCAATCCCAGCTACCTTCCTCCCTTTCTGCTCAGGAGCCTGACGAAGACTGTGCCGCACGGGCCTTGGGCGGCCATCTCCGCGACGCTTTCTCAGCTGCTCGCGCTGCCTTCCACGCAGGGTTTTGCGATGGACTGGGTCTCCGTAGACTCGAACGGAGTGCAGCCCGCGGGCGCGCCGGCTCAACCTTCGGACGGCACACCGACGGCGCCACCGGCCGGCAGCTATGACGCGATCCGGGTGTATCTCTGGCTCGGACTGGCGGATCCGGCGACGCCGGGATTGCGTCCTTCGCTCTCCGCTGTCCATGGCATGGCGGATCTCTTGCGGAGTGCCGCAACCCCTCCGCGCACGGTAGGAGCGCAAGGAGCCGTCGTATCCTCTGACGCGCCGATTGGCTTTTCCGCGGCCGTGGTTCCGTTTCTTGGCGCGGTTGGGATGCCGTCGCAGTCGCGCAGGCAACAGGATCGCCTCCTCGCATCGCAAGACACGGCGACGGGGTTATCGAGTAACCCAAGTTTCTATTACGACGAAAATCTTGTCCTCTTTTCCACTGCCTGGAGCGAAAAACGGTATCGCTTCGACTCCTCCGGAGAGCTTCACGTTAATTGGAAATAACCTCGTCTTTATTGGTCATTTCGATCTGTCGACCACGCTTGAAGCAAGCTTTAGAAAAAGCGCCACAAGCCCGTAGAAAGACGTTACCCTCAGAGGGACAGCTGCGTTACCAGCTAGGTTCCTTTAGTTTTCACGGCACGTGTAATCCCCTATGAAGATACGAACGGCATCTCGACTTCTACCGTCAGCGATCCTGCTGATTGCAGGAACGCTCGTACCGATGGCCTCCTCCGTTTCGGCGCAGACAGCCGCTGCGGCGACGCAGTCCCTGCTTGAGAAAGCTCATGCGCTCGAGGTACGGGGCCGGATGGACATGGCAGCCCAAACCTGGCAACAGGTTCTGCTCGCCGACCCGAATAATACCGAAGCTCTGGGCGGTGTGGCCCGCGCGGCCAAGCTCAGCGGCAACTCGGCCCTGGCCGGGACCTACCTGGATCGCCTCCGCGCAATCAACCCCAGCGATCCGAACATTGCGCGCACGGAAAACCTGGCTACCGAGCTGGACCGCAACCAGCAGCTGCAGAAGGCGGGCAAGCTTGCGCAGCAGGGGCAGTATGCGCAGGCAATGGTGATCTATCGGCAGATCTACGGCGATAATCCTCCTCCCGGCGACTATGCGCTGGCCTACTATGAGACCGAAGCCGCGACCGAGGAGGGCCGCGCGCACGCGATTGCCGGGCTGCGGACGATCGTGGCGAAGAATCCCGGTGACTCGAAGTCGCAGATTGCTCTGGGCCGCATTTTGACCTACAACCCGAAGACTCGCGCCGAGGGCCGCAAGCTGCTGGAGGCGCATCCTGGCGATCCGCAGGCGACCGAAGCACTGCGGCAGTCGCTGCTGTGGGATGCACAGAACCCGGCTACCTCAAGCGCCATTCGCGACTACCTCGCTCACCACAACGACGCGCAGCTTGCCGATGCGCTGAAGAGCATGCCACCCGCACAGAAGGCTGCCGTGTCTCTAACCGCCGAGCAGCGGGCCATGGCCGCCCTCAATGCTTCCCGCTCCGCGGCGGACGCGGCCGCCTATCGCGCTCTCAACGCGAGGCGTATCGACGAAGCCGAGGTTAAGTTCAAGGCCATTCTTGCCAACACGCCGGACGATCCGAACGCCTTGGTCGGCATGGGCTACGTTCGCATGCAGCAGGCGAATTTTGGCGGGGCGCTCAGTTTTCTCTCGCAGGGCAAGCAGGACGGGTCCAAGGACCCAGGCTTAGAGGCCGCGCTGGCCACGTCGCGCTTCTGGTTCACGATGGGCGAGGGCGCCGATGCGCTGAATGCGAACGATCTGCCGGCGGCGGAGAAGGAGTATCGCGCCGCGCTTGGCATGCGCCCGAACAGTGTCGAGGCGCTCGAAGGTCTGGGCGGCACGCTGCTCAAGGCACAGCAGCCCGAAGCCGCTGTCCCGTACTTTACGCAGTTCACCAAGCTGAAGCCGAATGCCGCGCATGCCTGGCGTGGACTGTTTCTGGCAGAGACCGGGGCAGGGAACGCCCCTGCGGCGCTGAGCAGCGAGAAAGCCATGCCCGCAAGTGTGCGCGCGGAGCTTGCCAAGGATCCGCTGTACTTGCGCTCGCTTTCGTCCGCCTATGCTGCCACCGGGCGCGACGCCGACGCGCAGCGTGTGCTGCGAGCCGCGCTCGACCTGCCCTTTCCTGCCGATGCGCGCGGTGTGGAGTCTGGGACCGAGCTACAGTACGCGAGCCTGCTTCAGGCTGCCAATCACCTGGATCAAGCGGCGGGACTCTACCGCCAGGTTTTGCTGAAAGACGCGAACAATACCGACGCCTGGCAAGGGCTGGTGCGCGCCGAGCATCAGCTGAGTCACGATCCGCAGGCGCTCCAAGCGCTCGAGAGCATGCCTCCGGCAGTTTATGCGCGGTCGATGCGCGATCCTGGCTTTGAGGCGACTGTCGCCTCGGTGTACGAGTCCCAGGGGCGACTTGATGTCGCTCAGGACATTCTGGAGAAAGCGGTAGCCCAGCAGGCCTCCACCGGCCAGAAGCCTTCGGCGCCGGTACAACTGCAGCTCGCCGGCATCTATCTTGAGCGCGACAATCCCAAGCAGGCCTACCCCCTGTACCGGCAGGTGCTGAGCGCGTCCCCGGATCGCGCTGAGGCCTGGAAAGGTCTGCTCGCCGCGCTGCACAGCACCGGCCGCGATCAGGATGCGCTGGCCCAGGTACAGCAGATTCCGCCGGCAACACGGGCGCAGCTTGAGAATGATGTCGATTTCCTACAGACCATGGGCTCGGTTTACAGCCAGCTCGGTCAGCCACAACAGTCTCAAATCTTTTTGCGCCGCGTGCAGCAGCATTACGCCGAGCAGCATACGGAGGCGCCTGCGTCGGTCGACGTGCAGAATGCGTGGCTGCTCTTCAACGGGATGAATGACCCGGGGCTTTATCGCCAGTTGCTGGCCCTCGGCAGCCGGACTGACCTGTCGGACGCGCAACGGCGCACTGTGCAGACGATCTGGGCGAACTGGGCTGTGCGCCGCGCGAATCAACTAGCCGCGGCCGGCAATCAGAACAAGGCACTGGCGATCCTGAACGCAACCGCACGCGCTTTTCCGGATAATTCGGGCGTCATCAAGGCTCTTGCCGGCGGCTATGCGCGGGCCGGTATGTCAAAAGAGGCGGTGTTGATCTGGAAGGCGCAGGATCTCACCTCCGCTCCCGTATCGGATTACCGCGCTGCTGTCGGCTCTGCACTTGCTGCCAACGACAGCAAGGATGCTGAGACCTGGCTGCGCTTCGGACTCGAGCAGTACCCGAAAGATCCCGATCTGCTGATTCTGGGAGCGAAGTTTGAGCAGGCACGCGGCGATACCAAGCGTGCTGCGCAGTACTACCGCGCCTCCCTTGAGGCGATGCCTCCGACAGATCCCGGCGCAGAGCTGGCGACGGAGCTCAGTCGTCCGGTGCCCATGGGCGGCTCCCAGCTGCCGTCCACCGCCAAGCCCGGCCAGGATCTCGCCACGCTTCTTGCTCCAACCACCAGCGAGAACGCCGCCGCTCCGGCGACCGAAGTGCTGCCAACGCAACCCTACCTGCCCAGCTATGGGTCGGCTGGGTCCGCTCCCGTGCCGATTGACCCGAACCGGCTGCCGGCGCCGGCGGTGCCTTCGTACATGACGTCACCGGACTCGGCGCCGCAGAATCCTTCCTTGCCGGCCGGGTCTCGGACCCGCCTGCGGGATTACGTGCCGCAGGCCTCGACCGACGAACTGCTTCCCGCGGATGCGACGGCTTTCCCCGTCAGCCTTGCGGCGGACGGGGTGTCGGGCGATCTGATGCTCACACCGGCCCTGTACCAGCAAGCGCAGATCACGCGCATCACGCAGCAGGTAGAGGCTCAGCAGGAGCAGCGATATCAGCAACAGCAGCAAAGGCCGGAGACAGCCGGAGGGTCGCTGATCCGTCCTGGACCGCTGACCGTGCAGCCTGTCGCCCCCGGCACCGCTGCGATGGTGGATGCTGCGACGGGCGAGAGGTACGGACCTTACGTTCCCTACAAGCCGACCCCCGTTCAGCTTGGCACGACTCAGCCGACGCACACGCTCCCGACGCCACCTCTGACCGACGTCTTGCCGATGGCTCGCTATGTTCCGAACAGCAGGATAAGGTCCGCTGCTCCGTCGCAGCCGGATGTTGCCGCGGCGAACGCCGCAGCCGTCCGCCGCCAACAGTCCAACTCAACGAGAGCGCCGCTGCCCGGGGAAAGTAAGCCACCCGAGGAGCAGTACACGACGGCGCCCGTGGAATTGGCTCAGTACCAGCCGTCCAACTCCGGGACGAGTGGCACGCAGGTGACACAGCCGGCAACCAATATCGCTGCTTCCGGACAGGCGCAAGGCATACAGCAGTCCGGCGGCGACAGCCTCGGCCAGCAGTATCCGCAGCCGCGTACTGGAGCAACGGTATCGCGCGGCCGGGCCAGAGCCGCGCGGCCGAGCGGCTCCCCTGCCGTGACCGCCCAGACACCGGCTCCCGCGCCAGCCCCCGGTCTCAGCTACCCTGGTATCGGGCAGCCCTTGACCTACCAGCCATATCCGCAGACCGGTCCTGCTTACCCGCTTGGGCCCGCGCCGACGGATGCCGATCTGGAGGCGCAGCACGTTCCTGCTTTGCGCGGGAGTTACGACGCAGGCAGGGTCCTCGCTCCTCAGGTGGCGCTTACGGAACGCCAGCAGACCGAGCGCGATCTGGAGAGTCTCGAGTCTTCCTACAGCGGCTGGCTGGGCGGAACGGCTTCGGCCCGCTATCGCAGCGGCACACTGGGCCTGGATCGACTGACTGATCTTGAAACCACGGTTGAAGCGTCGGCCACCCTGGCCAACCATATCCGGCTCAGCGTAGTGCCGCGCGCGGTCTTTCTGAACTCCGGCGTGTTGAACGTAGGCGCGTACACGGGTGCGACCACCAATGTTCCGGTGCTCGGTTCTTTTCCGCTCAACGCTGCTACCGCTCCGCCGCAGCAGGTGACCAACGGCGTCGGCGGGGAGTTTCAGGTTGCAGGCCGCAACTTCGCCGCGGCGGTCGGCTACACCCCTTATGAATTCCTGGTGCAGAACTACACCGGGCGCATCCTGTTCAAACCGACGTCGCATATTACGCTGTATGGCAATCGCGACGCCGTGACTGAGACGCAGCTCTCCTATGCCGGCCTTCGCGATCCGAACTCCGCGGGTGGTGCGACCGCGGGCAGCATCTGGGGCGGGGTGATCTCGACCGGGGGCGGCGTACGCTTCGATCTGGGCGACGAGCGTGCCGGGTTCTATATCACCGCGGATGGCGCGGACCTCACCGGCTACCATGTGCTCGAGAACAACAAATTCGAGGGCTCGCTGGGTGCTTACTTCCTGGCGCACAGCTTCCCAGGCGTGGGACGGATCAATGTTGGAGCCTCGCTGTTCGGCATGCACTTCGCCTCGAACGAGCGCGGTCTCTCCTACGGACTGGGTGGGTACTTCAGCCCGGACGCATACTTTCTGGCGACTGTTCCCGTCACCTTCACCGGACGTTACCGGAACAACCTGCACTACACCCTTGCCGGCAGCGTAGGTGTGCAGACGTTCCAGGAGGCCAGCCAGTCGTTCTTCCCGTTGGATCGTGGTCTGCAGACCAGCTACGACACGACCTTTGGCTGCACTGTTGCGCAGATTGCGGCCCAGACCTGTGGCTACTCGCCCGTCAACAGCAATACCGGGGCGAACTACGGCTTCAACAGCGAGGCAGCCTACCGGATCACTGAGCATTGGTATGCCGGCGGATTTCTTTCGGCCAACAATACCAACAACTACAACACCGTCACCGGTGGCTTCTTCGTGCGCTACCTTTTCCGCCCACAGTTCGGAACCGACGACTATCCGACCGGACTGTTCCCCGTGGAAGGCTTCCGTCCTTTGCGGGTTCCGTAGTGCGTTCATAAGTCGACAGCTTGACTCTAAGCATTTCTGTGAAAGAGCAAATACCTCTTTCGTTGCAGGCGGTCCAGCGAAAATAGTGATTGCTGAACGGAGACTCAGCCGTTTATAAGTAAGGGACCGACCGGAAGCCTCGTCGACGATACGTGGTGGAAAGGCGTGCTCCATGTGGCTCCCTTGTCTGTTTCACCAGTTCGTTCGGTGGAGCGGTCTTGTCTTACTTTTCGCGACTGCCTCTGCTTTCGCCTCGAAGGGCGATGCTGTTCCTGACTGGGTGCGATCTGCTGCCGCCCACACGTCCGCGTCCTACTCGCCCGAGACCAGCGCTGTCGTGCTCCTGGACGACACGACCCTGACCGTCAACGCTGACGGCAAAGCCGTCGAACACAACCGTCATGTGCTCAAAATCCTTCGTCCCGCCGGGCGGGAGGAAGGTATCGTTCATCTGCCGTTCGATACGGAGCGCAAGCTGCTCTCGTTGCATGTGTGGAGTATTGCTCCGGACGGCCACGAGTATCAGCTCAGAGACAACGAGATGGCCGAAATTGGCTATCCCGGTTCAGGGAACTACTACGAGGACATGCGCATTAAGGTGGCCAGTCCGCCAGGGCGCGATCCAGGCGGCGTGATCGCGTACGAGTACGAACAGCGCATCCCGGGCTATATGCACGAGGCTACCTGGTTCTTTCAGGACGAAATTCCGCATGAGCGCGAGAGCTTTACGCTCGTGCTTCCGCCGAACTACGCCTCGGTCGCCGTCTGGGCGCACCATGGAGCGGTTCAGCCAAGCGATCTTGAGCACGGGCGCACACGCTGGGAGATTGCCTCCACGCCGGCCATCGATCTCGATCGAATCCCGCTCGCCCCCTCCCTGCCTGGTTTGGCGGGACGCATGACGGTTCACTTCGGCTCGGTTCCATCCGGTCAGGGCGGCTCCGCCCTGGGGACTTGGCAGCAAGTGGGTGCGTTCTACGATCAGCTGGCACGGGATCGCATGGCGACCACGCCGGAGATGACCCAGAAGGTGGCTGAACTGACCGCCGGCAAGACCGACTTCTACGAGAAGACCGAGGCTATCGCGGAGTTCGTTCAAAAAGAGATTCGTTACTTCGTCATCGAGAAGGGCATTGGCGGCCAGCAGCCGCATCCGGCGGCCGATATCTTTCATAATCGCTATGGCGACTGTAAGGACAAGGCCACCCTGCTTGCGGCCATGCTGGCCGGTGCCGGTGTGCACTCTACGCTGGTCCTGGTCGACACCGATCGGGGCTTTGTCGATCCGGAGACGCCTTCCGTACTCGGGAATCATGCGATCGGAGCGATTGAGATTCCGAGCGGCTATAGCTCTCCGAAGCTGCGCAGTGTGGTCACGTTGAAGTCCGGGCGTCGCTATCTGATCGTTGATCCTACCTGGGAGCAGACGGCCTTCGGCCAGCTGGAGCACGGACTGCAAGGCAGCTACGGCCTGATTGTGGAGGGAACGAAAAGTGAGTTGGTGGAGTTGCCGGTTCTGAGCCCGGAGTTGAACATACTGCGCCGCTCCGCAACCTTCCAGCTCGCGGGCGATGGGTCGCTCCAGGGGGAGATACTGGAGTCTCGTTTTGGAGATCTCTCCGACCGGATACGCCGCTTGTACTCCCAGAGTGACGAGAAGCAGCGGCAGCGCTACTTTGATCAGCGCATGAGCCAGGACTTTACCTCCTTTCACGTCTCCGATGTGAAGGTGGACAACGTCAGCTTCCTGAACAAGGATGTGACAACGCGCTTTCAGCTTTCGGCGGACCACTTCAGCCGCACGATGGGACCGCTGTTGATGGTGCGTCCGCGCGTGCTTGGCTCGCACGGCTTCTTTCTGGACCACAAGCAGCGTACTTTTCCCATCGATCTTGAACAGACCATGATTGCCAAGGATGACTTCACCATTGACCTTCCAACCGGCTATGTTCTGGACGAAATGCCTGAGCCGGTAAAGCTCGATGTCGGCTTCGCAGCTTACGAGAGCTCCAGTTCGCTCGAGGGGACGCGCCTTCACTATCACCGAACCTACACGGTTCGTGAGGTTACCCTGCCGGCAGATCGGTACGCTGACCTACAAAAGCTTGAAGCTGCCATCGAAGCCGATGAACAGAACCACGCTGTGTTCAAGAAGCAGTAGATTGTGCTCCAGAGATCTGCACGGAAAGGAAACGCCGTCTTGATTGCCTGCCGAACCTATCTGCTGCTTCTTGCTTGCGCGTTCGCTTGGCCGACGTCCCTGCTCGGGCAGTGGACCGTACCTACTGCGGAAGAGCTTTCGATGCAGTCGATTCCTGAGGTGCCGGGCGCTCCCGCGGTCTACCTTTATCGCGAAGAGATCACCGAAGACGCGCTTCGATCGTATAGCTACTACGTACGGCTGAAGGTGCTGACGGAAGGCGGAAAAGATTACGCGAACGTGGAGCTCCCCTTTGGGACGAAAGCTGGTGTCACGGTCGATGCCGTTGCCGGCCGTACCATCCATCCTGACGGCACGATCACCCTGTTTACCGGCAAGCCGTACGAAAAGTTAGTCGAGAAGGTTCGAGGATACAAGGTTAAGGAAAAGATCTTCACCTTGCCGGCAGTGGAGGTCGGCAGCATCCTTGAGTATCGTTATCGGCAGCACTACGATGACGCCTATTTCATGCACCCGGACTGGTACATTCAATCCGAGTTGTTCACTCGCAAGGCGCACTACAGCTGGAAGCCGAATAACACGAGTTCGTATATCGTCGACGACCGTGGCAATGTGTTGAGCAGCGTAGCCTGGACGCCGATTCTCCCCAAAGGCACGCAGGTAAAGGAAAGCAGTCTGCAGACGGGCGGCACGCAGATTCAACTCGATATCGCCGACGTGCCTCCGCTGCCGAAGGAGGAGTACATGCCTCCGATGGATAGCATCAGCTACCGCGTGTTGTTCTACTACACGTCCTATAAGACCAGCAAGGAATACTGGGAAAAACAAGGTAAGTTCTGGTCCAAGGATCGTGACAAGTTCATTGGACCGAAGGATGGAGTCAAGGCGGCCGTAAGCGGCATTGTCTCGCCGGGAGACAGCCCGGAGAGCAAGCTGCGGAAGCTATGCGCCTTTGTTGAAACACTGGAAAATACCGATTACACCCGCGAACGGAGCAGCCAGGAAGAGCGTGCGGCAGGTCTCAAAGACGCTTCTTCGACCGACGACATTCTCGGCCGCAAGCGTGGAACCGGAGACCAGATGACCGAGCTGTTTGTCGCCATGGCGCGGGCAGCCGGGTTTAAGGCCTATCTTTTCGCGGTCGCCAACCGCCGGGAGCGCCTCTTCCTCGAAAACTATTTGAGCTTCCAGCAACTGGACGACAACGTAGCGATCGTGAACGTAGAGGGCAAGGATCTTCTCTTTGATCCCGGCCAGCGTTACTGTGCGTACGGGCAACTGGCCTGGCAGCACTACTACACCGGCGGCCTGCGGCAAACGGAAGGCGGTGCGCAGATTGCGAGTACGGCTGGTGCGAACTTCAAACAGGAACACACCAGCCGTATCGCGGATCTCAAGCTGGACGAGCACGGCATTGCCACCGGTTCAGTCGTGCTTAGCTATACCGGAGACGCTGCGCTGCACTGGCGGCAGGAAGCGCTGCGCGGCGATGACACAAGCCTGAACCGGGACCTGAAAGAGAACCTTGAGGCGATGCTTCCCGGGGGCATGGACGTTCGCGTCACCAAGGTGGACAATCTCGCCGATGCCAACAAAGAACTGAAGATTACCTATGAGGTCAAAGGTGCTGTCGGCGCCCCGGCGGGCAAGCGTTTGCTGGTGCAGGGCAATCTTTTTGAGGTCAATCACAAGCCCAGGTTCACCAGCGCCAAACGCGACCTCGCCGTCGACATGCAGTATCCCGGCATCCTGCAGGACGCCGTTCGCTTCACCTTGCCGGATTCGCTCGTGATCGAGTCCGCACCCGCGGCGGAATCGGGAGCGCTTAAAAGCGCGGCGGCCTTTAATACGTCCTTCAAGAAGACGCCAAACAGCATCACCTTATATCGCAACGTAACACTTGGAGAGACTATTTTTCTGCCTGCCGACTACCCGGAGTTGCGCACGTTCTATGGCAAGCTGGAGGCCAAGGATCAGGAAGCGCTGGTGCTCACGCGTCCTGACGCAGTGGCGGCCAAAGCGGGTTCGGAGGACAGGTAGGCTTGCTGTCAGGGCAGCCGGCAAACCTTCACGGTTTCGTTGGTGTAAGGGCATTGCCAGCCGGTGAGACTGCTTGCTTCAAGGATCGCCCACGTCACTCCCAGCGGCCGCAGCGCCGCTTCCCGTGCCGTATCGCTCTGTGCTTCCAGCCCATCCTGGGCGGTCTGCCCCTGCACCCACGCGGCGGTCAGACGCGGCGTGATGGCGGCTTCCCCTCCGTCTTTCGAGTAGTCGGGCAAGACGTTCCGCTCGGCGAGCGCGCGGAAGACCTGTGCGTCCTCATCTTTGCCGCGCGTGATGTAGTGTGCATCGAGGGCAAAGACTGCCTGCTTTGGAGCGTGGTCGCGGGCCCAGAGGAAGCTCTGTTCCCAGCGGTTTTCCGGCGTCTTCCAGGGCGTCTCAAGGTGCGCGGACGCCGGATAGGTTTTCCGTTCGCCGGCAAACATGGCGCCACCCGCAACGGCCAGCATCGCGCCCCATCGCAGGGGATGGTGGCCGAGCCAACGCTCGCCAAGCCAGGCGCCCAGAAGAAGGATCATGACGAAATACACCAGCTGAAGGCAGCGTAGAGGCTGCAGACGAGCTACTGTGTAGCTGTCCGAGTGCACACGGGCAAACACCACCGCAAACGCAAGCGAAAGACCACCGAGGACCAGAGCCGTGCGGGCCAGCAAGTGGGCCGGCGCGGCGTGTGCTCGACGCCGCTGTTCCAAATCAAGCCACGCAAGGACAAGCAGCGGCGCACCCGCGCCGAACTGCTCGTACCAGGTCCACTGGCTGAGAAACCAATACGTCCGCGTCATCGCCACCCGCACGTACGCGGCGGACTCTGGTGCGGACTGCTCTTGCAGCACCGCCGCTGCAAGCATGAGTGCACCTCCGAGAACGATGGGGCCGCCCAGACGAAGGCCGGGCCGGCGGGAGCCAAGCGCGGCCAGCAGCAGCACGGCCACACAGCCGTATCCCGCCATCAATGGATGCAGCAGGAAAGCTAGGGCGAAGCATCCGCAGCAACGCAGCCATGTCCGGCTAGTCCGCCGCCCATCCGCATGCGCAACACCGTCCATGGCAGCGCCAAGCGCCAGCAGCGTCAGCGGAGTCGAAAGGCTTCGTGCCGTCAGGTACGGATCCATCAGCATGAGCGACGTTCCCGCTACGGGCAGCGCAAACCAGCAGGCCACAAGCGTCACGGCAGCTACCCGTCCAGGTACGCTCGCGGTGACGCGGGCTGCCAGTCTCCATGCGGCGAGCAGCGTCAGCCAGCTGCTTGCGCTGTAGAGGGCGAGCAACATCCACGGCAAAGGCATGCCCGTGGCGCGTACCAGCCCGGCGACCAGCGGGGCAAACAGGGAAAAGCGGAGATGCCCGGTCACGAACTCCGCATGCGGGCCATACAAATCCGGATCCAGCAGCTTCTTGATCCCGGCAACGTAGAGCCCGCCATCTTCGGCGTACGGATGATAGCCGTGGACCAGAAGCACCAGGCCGGTCAGCAGCAGGAGCAGGAGATGAAGGCTCTTCTCTCCGACCACGAAACGCGGCTCTTTGAGCATAGGTCTTTCGAAAGTCTATCGTGCGGTCTGGCGGAACGGTGCTCGGTTAGACTGGGGAGGCATCTCCATCCTGCTGTTCCGCGGTGTCATTCCCTTATGTATCGATCTGTTCAGCAGATGCTGCTGGTCCGGCTTCAGGCCATCCTGCTTGCCCGTTACGAGATCACGGTCGCTCAGCTTGCCGTGGAGCAGCCGCCTTCGATTGCGCTGGGGGAACTCGCCCTGCCGATCGCCTTTGAGCTGGCCAAACGCCTTCGCAAAGCACCCCGGGTCATCGCGCAGGAGCTGCAGCAGGCGCTGACCGAAGATCTTGCCAACCTGCCCGGCATCGCCTCGTTCGAGGTTGCCGGCGCGGGCTACCTGAATGTCCGGCTGGATCGAGCGCTTCTCGTTCAGCGGATGGCGCAGGATGAGCACGTGGACCTTGGCGGCCCCGGCTTCCGGCTGATCGAGCACACCAGCATCAATCCGAACAAAGCTGCGCATATCGGCCATCTGCGCAATGCGATTCTTGGCGACACCTTTGCGCGCCTCCTGCGCCGCGACAGTTTTAAGACCGGCTGGGAGATCGGCGTTCAGAACTACATCGACAACACCGGCGTTCAGGTTGCCGATGTCGTCGTCGGCTTTACGGAGCTGCTCGGCTTGTCGCTTTCGGGAGTGAACCAGCTGCTGATCGAGATCCTGGAGACCAACCAGCTCATCGACTTCTTCTGCTGGGATCTTTACGCCCGGGTTAGCCAGTGGTATGTCGAGCCGGGGCTTGCGGCCGAAGAGTTGGCCCGCCGCAAACAGGTTCGTCTCGACACCCTCCATGCCCTCGAAGCAGGCGGCAACGAGACCGCCGCCATCGCCGAGATGGTCTCAACCGCCGTGCTTCGGCGACATCTGGAGACCATGCAGCGGCTCGGCATTGAATACGATTTTCTGCCTCGCGAATCGGAGATCCTGTCGCTGCATTTCTGGGAGGCGGCGCGGGCGCTGATGATTGAGCGCGGCGTGCTCTACCAGGTGACTGAAGGCAAGAACCGCGGCTGCTGGGTGATGCGCCGCGCCGGCACGGAGGGCGAGGTTGGCGGCGGCCCTGACGCTGGTCCTAGCGCTGGTCCGGATGAGGAGGCCAAGGTGATCGTCCGCTCGAATGGCACCGTTACCTACGTCGGAAAGGACATCGCGTACCACCTCTGGAAGTTCGGCCTGCTGCCGGGCAAAGATTTCTTCTACGAGAAGTTCCATGAATATCCTGACCGTACCTGCTGGGCCTCGACCGGCAACGCCGCCACGAATGATCCCACGCACCCCGTCTTCGCCAAAGCCGATGCCATCTACAACGTCATCGACTCCTCGCAAGCGGACCCCCAGAACAACGTCATTGCCGCCCTCCGCGGCATGGGCTTCGTGTCGGCAGCCGACCACTACACGCATTTTTCGTATGAGAAGGTTGCGCTCACACCGCGCTGCGCGATTGAGCTCGGCTATACCCTCTCTGACGAAGATAAAGCGCGGCCATTCATCGAGGTTTCCGGGCGGAAAGGACTGGGCGTGAAGGCCGACGATCTGCTCGACAAGCTGATCGCTGCTGCCAAGGCGGAGGTTGACACCCGCCACCCGGAGCTTGAGGATCCAGAGCGGTTCCATATCGCCGGGCAGATCTCGGTGGGCGCGCTGCGCTTCTTTATGCTGCGCTTCAACCGCAACACGATTCTTGCGTTCGACTTCAAGGATGCGCTGAGCTTTGAAGGGGAGACCGGCCCGTACGTCCAGTACGCGATCGTGCGTGCCTCGAACATTTTCCGCAAAGCGGGGACCTCAGAGGCCGAGGCGCTGGCGCAGCTGCCTGACGCCACGGCGCTCATTGCCTCGCTCACTGGTGAGGAAGGAAACAGCTTATGGGAGATATGGCTCGCGACCTCACGGCTGACCGCGGTGCTCGAGCAGACAATCAGCGCTGCCGAGCCGGCGCACCTGACCAGGTACGCGTTCCAGCTGGCGCAGCAGTTCAACACGTTTTACCACCGCCACCACATTCTGAATGAGCAGGACCCCACGCGCCGCGCCTTGCTGCTCGCCACCGCGGCCATCGCCCGGCGCGAGATGACGCGCGCGCTCGGCTATCTGGGGATCGAAGCGCCGGCAGTGATGTAACGGGCCAGACCCAACGCTGGATGGAGTCCCGTCTTATGCGGCTCTTCCGAAGCACCCACTACGCCTCGTAACTTCGCACCCATTCCACGATCGACCGCACTGCGATGCCAGTCGGTCCTTTGGGCAGCCACGGCTTGGTCTCTTCGTTCCATGCGCAGCCCGCGATGTCCAGGTGGATCCAAGGCGTCTCGCCGGCGAACTCCTTGAGGAACATGGCAGCGGTCACCGCGCCGCCGGCGCGTCCGCCGGTGTTCATGATGTCTCCGATCTGGCTCTTGATCTGCTCGCGATAGTCTTCGGTGCAGGGCAGCCGCCAGAACTTCTCGCCGGTGGCGACGGTGCCCGCCATGAACTTTTCCCAGGTCGCTTCCTCGTTTGAAAACAGCCCCACATTGTGGTGGCCGAGCGCGACCACGCACGCCCCGGTCAAGGTCGCGGCGTCGATCAGATGCGTACAGCCGAGCGTTTTGGCATAGTGCAAACCGTCCGCCAGCACCAGCCGGCCCTCGGCGTCGGTGTTGATAATTTCGATCGTCTTGCCGCTCATCGCGGTGACGACATCGCCCGGCTTGTAGGCCTTGCCGTCCGGCATGTTCTCCGCCGAGCAGATAACCCCGATCACCTTCACCGCCGGCTTGAGCGCCGCGACCGCCTGCATCGCGCCGATCATCGCTGCCGCGCCGGCCATGTCGTACTTCATCTTTTCCATGCCGTCGGCGGACTTGATCGAAATGCCGCCCGTGTCGAAGGTAATGCCTTTTCCCACCAGTCCTATGACCGGCGCGCCGTCCGCGGCCCCGCCCTCGGGCGTGTAGGTCATGACGATCAGCGCCGGCGGTTCAGCGGAACCCTGCGCCACCGCGGCAAACGCTCCCATCTTCAACTCTGCCAGCTTCTCCGTGGAGTAGACCTCGCACGGCAGGCCAGTCTCTTCGCACATGGCTTTGGTGCGCGCTGCCAGCACGGTGGGCGTCAGCACGTTGCCCGGCTCGTTGACCAGCGAGCGGGCAAAATTCTGCGCCGCGGCCAGAGCCAGACCAATTTCGAACCCGGCCTCGATTTCGGCCCGTGTCAAAGGCTCTTCTTCCTTGGCCACGATGGTCAGCTTCCTTACCGCCAGGTCCTTGCGATCGCTGCGGTAGGTGTCCCAGTCCGGCTCGGCGATCTCAGCGCCTTCGGTCAGGGCGCGCGCGGTCAGGGTGCAGGGAAGTTCCTCGAGGTGCTCGTCCGAGAGGGCGTGATCTTCCGGAAAAGCGATTGCCATCTCGCGGATACCGCGCGGCTTGGCCGCCCGTACTGCTGCTCCGGCGCCCTTGCGCACGCTGTCGGCGGAAAGATTCTTGGCTTTGCCGAGACCCACCAGCAAGAGCCGCTCGGCCTTCAGTCCGGCGGGTGCATGGAGAAGCATGGTCTCTCCCAGGCCGGCTTTGAATTCGCCCGAACGGACAAAGCGGCCGCTGCTGTTGGTAATTGCGTCCGAGGTCGTCAGCAGCACGGGCATCGGGTCGGCATCCTTGCCAGTGGCCAGGTCGACGGCGAACACGCACAGCATGGGAGTCGCCACGCCAGCGGCATCCTGAAAGATCACCCGAGTGTCCATGAGAGCTATCCTAACCCGGACCGCGCAGCCGGCTGTGGCAAAGAACGGCTTGCGGAGCCGGCTACGCGGATCAGCGGCGCTGGCTGCGCGCGATAGCCGCTTTCGCCTCGTTATCCCCCTCGCGCTTCTTCTCGGTAGCCCGTTTGTCGTATTCCATTTTGCCCTTGGCTAAGGCAATCTCACACTTGACGCGGCCCTGCCGGAAGTAGAGCCGCACCGGGATGATCGTATAGCCCTTTTGCCTAGTGGCCGCCACCAGTTTGCTGATCTCCTGCTTGTGCAGCAGGAGCTTGCGGGTGCGCAGCGCCTCATGGTTCATCGCGTTGCCATGCGAGAACGGGCCGATGTGCGCGTTCAGCAGGAAGCACTCGCCATCTTTGAGCAGGCCATACGCGTCCTTCAGATTCGCCTTGCCCTCGCGGATCGATTTGACCTCCGTGCCACGCAGCGCCACGCCGGCCTCGTACTTGTCGGTTAGAAAGTAGTTGAAGCTCGCCGAGCGATTGAACGCGGCGTCACGCTTGCCCGCGGCTACCGGGTCCCGGTCCTTCTCCTTCACGACCGGCTTCACCGGAGCGGAAGGGGTCGTCATCTGCATGCCACGGCTCATGGAACCTTTGATTTTACTATGTGCTGCCTGGTCGCCTCACCCCTGCGGCGTACCCACGTCTAATCCTCAAACCGGCGGACCGCAGCTACCGCGGCAAAACGCGATGCTCTCCGATCGGACCAACCAAGCTGCGAGGCTGAACCCAACACGCCCGCGGACTTTTCTTCCTTGTAGGCGCTGCAATTTGAGAGGCTGAACGTGACCCCAATGCTATACTCTGCTGAGCCAAGGGCGCTCGAGCCAGGATCGCTCGCACGAAGCAAAAGACATGGCGGCGTTTCGCTTCCTTTTTTCGATCTTTCCTCAGTCTCCGCCGCAGGCCGCCGTGGCCGGATTCGACGTGTACAGAAAGCGAACACACTCCGCATGAGCCTCGGCCTTTCCCCTTCTTCCTGTTCACCCCGCCTGCTCATCCACCGCTTTTCTCTCGCGTTTCCCCTTCTCTTCCTGGCTTCTGTCTTTGCGAGCGCGGCGCACGCTCAGTCTGCCGCCACCTGGAACAAGCGCGGGCAGGCCGCCGAGATCCGCGAAGACTATGACACCGCCTACGAAGCGTATCGCCAAGCCCATGACAAGCGGCCGTCCGACCTCCGCTACACCACGCACACCTGGACCGCATGCGCTTTCTTGCCGCCACCCAGCATATCGATCGCGGCCGCGTCCTCCGCCAAAGTGGTGATTATGCCGGAGCGATTACCCAGTTCATGCGCGCCGCCGAGATCGACAAGTCCAACCCGGCCGCGCAGCAGGAGATTGAGCGTACCCAGCGCGAGCAGCCTCCACCGGGACTCACGGGGCAAGCCGCCGTCGCCGCTCAGGAGCAGATGTCGCAGCAGCGCGCCACCCTGGACGCGATCGGGTCCATCGCTTCGCCGATCGAGCTCAAGCCTGTGTCGAAGGACCCCATCACGCTGCACGCCGTTGAAGATGTGAAGAATATTTACCAGGCGATCGGCAAACTTGCCGGCCTGAATGTGCTGTTCGATCCCGACTACACCTCCAAGCGCGTTCCGATCGACCTTACCAACGTCTCGCTCTCCGACGCCCTGCGCATTGTCGGGGCTTTAGCCGGAACCTTCTACAAGCCGGTGACCGCGAATACCATCTTCGTCGCGCAGAACACGCGCACCAAGCGCACCGATCTGGACGAACTCGCCGTCCAGACGTTTTATCTTTCGAACTCGTCGCAGC
>CAXUEE010000020.1:2993-26677 GCA_964249905.1 uncultured Acidobacteriaceae bacterium | reverse complement strand
GACCATGAGGATTTGTTTGAAGATCTGCGGGGACTGGGGAAGGGCGTAGAACTCGCCGGGGTGGACGCGGCTGGGGACGAGGTAGTCGCGCGCGCCTTCAGGAGTAGACCGGGTCATGAAAGGGGTTTCGATCTCGAGGAAGCCGGCGTCGGAGAGGCTTGTGCGGATGGCGCGGGCGACCTCGTGGCGCAGCCGGAAGTTGCGCTGCATTTCGGTGCGGCGCAGGTCGAGGAAGCGGTACTTCAGGCGGACTTCCTCGTTGGCGATGGCTTCCTCGGCGGGCGAGAAAGGTGGGGTCTTGCTGTCGTTGAGGAGCAGAAGTTCGGTAGCCGCGACTTCGATTTCGCCGGTGTCCATCTTGGGGTTCTCGAGGCCGGCGGCCCGGCGGCGCACAGCCCCCTGGGCGGCGACGACGAACTCGGGGCGGGCGGCTTCGGCTTTCCTGTGGGCCTCGGGGGAGAGCTGCCGGTCAAGCACCACCTGGACGATGCCGGTGCGGTCGCGCAGGTCGAGGAAGATGAGGTCGCCGTGGTCGCGGCGGCGGTTGACCCAGCCCATGACGACGACGTGCTCCCCGGCCTGGCCGGCGCGGAGATCACCGCACATGTGGGTGCGCTTGAGGGTTCCTAGAAAATCAAGAGTCACGATGATTCATTGTACGGAAACGGGCGAACGCAAGGGCGCCGGGGAACGCATCGAAGAGAAGTATGGCGTCCATCGAAGTCCTAGAGCAGTTGTCGAACGAGGAAGAACCGCTGGACATCGTGGTCGATCCACAGGCCAGCGCGAAAGCGGCCGGGCTGCGGTACGTGACGGATGCGAAGCCCGGGATCACGCGCAGCAAGACAGCGGACGGGTTTGAGTTTCTGGACAAGGACGGCCAGCCGGTGCGGGATGAGGCGACGCTGGCGAGGATCAAGTCGCTGGTCATTCCGCCGGCGTGGGTAGATGTGTGGATTTGTCCGCAGCCCAATGGTCATCTGCAAGCGACCGGGCGCGACCAGCGCGGCCGCAAGCAGAGCCGCTACCACCCGAAGTGGCGCGAGGTCCGGGATGAGAATAAATACGAACGCATGATGCTGTTCGGGGATGCGCTGCCCAAGCTCCGGGAGCGGGTGGACCATGACCTTGCGCTGTCCGGGCTTCCCCGGCCGAAGGTGCTGGCGACGCTGGTGCGGCTAATGGAGACTACGTTCATCCGCGTGGGCAACGTGGAGTATGCGCGGGACAACAAGAGCTACGGGCTGACGACGATGCGCAACCGCCACGCGCAGGTGCATGGGACGACGATCACGTTCGACTTCAAAGGCAAGAGCGGCGTGCATCACACGATCGACGTGCAGAACCGGAAGCTGGCCGGGATTGTGAAGAAGTGCATGGAGCTGCCGGGGCAGGAGCTGTTCCAGTACATCGACCATGACGGCAACCGGCATGGGGTGGACTCGCAGGACGTGAACGAGTATCTGCACGAGATTACCGGGCAGCACTTCACGGCGAAGGACTTTCGCACCTGGGCGGGGACGGTGCTGGCCTCGATGATGCTGAAAGAGTTTGAGCCGTACGAGACGCAGAACCAGGCGAAGAAGAATGTGGTGGAGGCGATCAAGGCAGTGGCCAAGCGGCTGGGCAATACGCCTTCGGTGTGCCGCAAGTGCTATGTGCATCCGGTGGTGCTGGATAAGTACCTGAACGGCGAGATGCTCAAGGAGATGGAGGCGGCGGTGGAGCGGGAGGTGGACCGAAAGCTGCACGCCCTGCGCGATGAGGAGTTCGCGCTGCTGCGGCTGCTGGAGCACACGGTGGCCGCTTAGGGAGAGTCTGATTCGTTTTAGAGAACCTGTCCCGCAGGCTAAAGCCTCTTTCTTTTCTGAAAGGTAGACAGGGTGACCCTGAGGGTCGCCGCGTCTAGAAAGCAGACTTAATCCCAGGTGTCCTGGAGCAAACTGGATGCAGGTATGCAGCAGAACAAGCAGATCCCCACGGTATGACAACAAAAGCAAAAGATTGAGATTCCGCAGCGAAGCGTAGGAATCTGTCTCCTGTATAGGAGTATGAAGTCTGCTCTAAAAGCTGTTCCAGCGGATGTCGCGGTTGGCTAGGGTTTGGCCGAGGTAGTTGCGGCTGGGAAAGAGCCGGGTCGCGTAGCGGGCAAGCAGATGAGCGTAGAGCGATTTGCGCCGCACGCTCAGTTCGCCGATGTGCTCGCTGGCGAAGGAGTGAACGATCGGCTGCCAGGTGCCGCCCTCGAAGTAGAGCCGGGTCGACCCTTGCGCGACCTCGTGCTCGATCAAGTAACTGCGCATCACCGTTGAAAGCGAGTAGGCGGGCAGTGCGTTGCGGTTCATCTGCCAATCGATCTCGGCAAAGCGGTTCTGGCGGCGCAGACCGACCATGGAGAGCCAGCGGCCGTGACCGTCGTGTACCCCGCGCAGGGCGCTGCCGGCGGCGGTGGCGAGAGAACGAAAGCGCCAGGCAGCCAGCTCCTGCGGCACGGCGTACATGCACTCGCGATTGAAGGCGAGGAACTCTTCGAGCGTGAGATGGACGTCGGGGACGAAGGTAGCACCGAGGTCGAGCTCGCTGCGCCGGCGATAGTAGCGCAGATGGGTTCGGGTGCGTTTGCCTATGCCTGCGAGAGTTTGATCGTAGCTCTCACGGAGCGGAAGGTATACGGGAAGGTCGCGGTGCGCGAAGGTCCACTCTCGTGTGGGCGAGACTCCCGCGGAGCGCAGCTGGAAATCGATCTGAGGCTCGATAAAGTTGAGATCGGCAAACTCCTCGCGCCGAGCCCCGGCACCCGAGTGGGTTTCTGAGAAGGTGAGGTGAACGACGTGCGCTCCGCGGGCAAGGAGGGTGCGTGCGGCCAGAGCCGCGGTTTCCGCCCGGCGTTCCGGGTGGGCGAGCACGGAGCGGCGTCCACTGATGTCGGCAGTCGAGAAGACGCGGGTCGCCAGAGGACCGAACCGGTACTCAAACAGCAGAACGGCGCCGGCGGGGCGATGGTCGGAGCCTCCGACCAGAAGAAGATACGGAGTCTTCCTGAGGGCATCCGGGGTGGACAGAAAATAAGCGAGGTTATCGGCTTCGCCCGCCTGATCAGATCGAGCGGCAAGCTCCACGAGCACAGAGTGTTGCGCGAGGATGGAAGCGCGCCCGCGCAGCAAACGCAGCGGCGGGTTGACCTCTCCCGCGGAGTATCCGTGTTGCCTGAGGAAAGACCGGGCACCGAGGAGAGGGGCTGATCTTGGTTGCTCAACCATGGCGATTCTCGGAAAGCATGCCGTGCGTGGGCGCGAGCCTCTGCGTGGAGAATCGCTACATCCGCACCGTGAGACGAGTGGACATCCTCGCCGGTTGCCAAGACACACCTCTATTAGAACATGTTCCCTATTGCCGGGGTTCCCGCAATGTGCGTGCAGCGGCGTCGTGCCGGCGAGAAACGTTCGGGAAGACGTACCGAGTCAGCTGCCGGAGACAGCGACTCTGCGCCGGGCGGTTTCGAGATAGGTGTAGCGGATCCGGTGGATGACCGTCATGGTGGAGAAGAGCGCGAGCACCCAGAGCGCGGGCGCCATGACGCCCCAGCGATTGAAGAGGGCGCCCAGAATGACGCAGACGATGCGCTCCGGCCGCTCCATGAAGCCGACCTTGCAGCTGCCGATCAAGGCTTCCGCGCGGGCGCGGGTGTAGCTGACCATGACGGAGGCGGTCATCACGAACGCGACCAGCCCGACATAGAACAGGCGGTTGCCGCGGGCGTAGAAGACCAGCAGTCCGAAGAAGATGGCTACGTCCGAGTAGCGGTCCATCACGGAGTCGAAAAACGCGCCGAAGACGGAGACCTGCCCGGTCTGGCGGGCGACCCGGCCGTCGACCATGTCGAAGACACCGGCGCCGATGATGGTGAGTCCGGCATAGACGAAATAGCGGATAGCGTGATCGCCGCGCGCAAAGCCGAAAAAGAGCGCGGCGACGATGTTGATCAGGAGCCCAATGAAGGTGAGGACATTGGGCGAGATTTTGCTGATGGCAAGCCCGTTGACGATCCTCTGCAGGAGCCAGCCGCTGCCTTTGCCGAATGCGGCCGTCCAGGTCAAGGCTCACCCGCCTTCGGTGCGTATTGGCCGTACCAGAGCAACGTCGCTATCCCTTGGCCTTCGCGGCCTCTGCATCTTCGAGCGCTACGTCGTGGATCGTCGCCAGCTTCAGCACTTCGAGCTCGCGTTTTCCGCTGGGCGTGATGACGGTCGCGGTGTCACCGACCTGCTTGCCGAGCAGCGAGCGGCCGATGGGGGAGGTGGTCGAGATGAGACCCTTCGAGACGTCGGACTCTTCGCTGGTGACGAGCTGGTAGACGATCTCCTCATCTTTGCTCGAGTCGAAGACGGTGATGCGGGAGCCGAAGCCGACTTTGTCGTGCGGAATGTTTTCGAGATTGACCATGGCGAGCTCGCCCATGCGCTTTTTAAGTTGACCCAGGCGGGCGTTGACGAAGACCTGGCGCTGCTTGGCCATGTGGTACTCGGCGTTTTCGCTGAGGTCGCCCAGGGCGACGGCCTTTTTGATTTCGGCCGGAAGCTCGGTGGTCAGCTCGTACTCGAGCGCCTTGATCTCCTCGGCGAGCTTGGCTTTGACGTGTTCGGGCATGGGGTATCTCTTCGCGCTGCGGCGTGCTCGCGTTTCTCTGGGAAATGAACTGTCCTGCCCGCGGTGTTGACCGCAGAAGGGTAACCGGCGGCACCGGCGAGCTCAAACTTTCATTATACGGGTCGTCGCCAGCTGTAGAGAAAGCCTCTTTTGGGATATACTCCGGCTCGCAAGCCGACCGTGCAAAGCAGTGAAATGCAACTGACCAGAGTTCGATCTGTGAGGGCGGCTGTGTGGCTCGATCGCTTCCGTTCTTCCGCGACGCAGACCAAGGCAGTCGAGACGCCTCTCAGCCACCAACAGCGGGCAACACGGTTTCTGCTGGATATTCCTGTGTCGCTGATTGAGGACGGAAGCGAGCGGATCGGGCAATGCATCAACGTGAGCGAATCGGGTGTGCTGGCGACGTTTGACCAGCCGCCAGAGTTGTGGACCGATGGGCAACTCGCGTTCCAGGCCGGGGAGCACTACCTCAGCATCAAGGCACGGGTAGCGCGTGTCCACGGCCGTCAGGCTGCCTTCGCATTCCTGATCCACAACGAGAACGATCGAGCAACGATTAAGATTCTTGTCGCTTCTGTCTCAGACCGTCCGATGCTGGAAGGCAAGCCGGCTGATTCGGCTTAGGAGGCTCGCAGACGTTCCGCTGCGAGTAGATTTCGCCGCGCTGGCGCGCGTTTGCCCGAGCCTCCAGAAAGGCCTGCAGGATCAGCACAGCGGCGACCTGGTCGATGATGTTCTTGCGGCCGACCCCTTCGGCGTTTGGCGCCCGGGAGTGCCCCAACGCATCGAGGTGCCGGTGCGCTTCGGTGGTGGTCAGCCGCTCGTCCCAGAGATGAACGGTGAGGCCCAGCTCCGTGCGGAGGGTGTCCGCGAAGGCCTGCGCGCGGGCCGCCTGCGGACTCTGATCGCCTGACATGTAGAGCGGGTTGCCGACGACCGCCTCCCGGACGGGGGCGTGCTTGCGCAGTACGCGTGCGATGGATTTGAGGTCGTCCCGGAGGCCGTTGCGCCCGGGAGCGCGATAGAGGGTGAAGAGCGGTTGCGCGGTGTAGCCCAGCTCATCGGAGAGCGCGAGCCCGATGCGCCGCTCACCAACGTCCACTCCGAGCACCCGTTCGGCGCGTTCCGCGGCATCCACTCTGTCAGTGTAAATCCCGTAGAATCCTCAGAGCATGAAGCTGCTGCGTGTCTTTCTGGTTCTGGTGCTCCTGGCGGCTGCCGGGGTCTGGTGGCTGGCCGAAGCACCATATGGTCCGCGCACGGAGACCTTCGTGGACATCCCCGCCGGCACGAATACGTCCCGCATGGCCTCGCGGCTGAAGAATGGCGGCGTGATCCGCAGTGGGCTGGCCTTTCTGATCTATCGCAAGCTGCATGGCGGCACCCTGCGCGCCGGCGAATATCGCTTCGACCACCCGGCTCCGCTGCGGGAGGTGTACGCCCGCATCGCGCGTGGGGACGTGTACACTCTCCAGCTAGTCGTCCCGGAAGGATTCAATCTCTTCGACCTTGCCGCAGCAGTGCAGGCCGCGGGGTTGGGCTCCGCGACGGAGTTTCTGGAGGCTGCGCGTCGGGATACACGGCTGATCGCGGATTTGAGTCCGCGGGCGGAGTCGCTTGAGGGATATCTGTTTCCGGACACGTACCGCTTCAGCCGGCATGCCACCGCGGACGGGATAGTGGCGGCCATGGTGAAGCGCTTTCGGCAGCGGGCGGCGCAGATCGGACTGCTGGCGCCGCCGGGCTCGGTCGGCGACCGGAGCCTTTATGATGTGCCGCGAACCGTGCTTTTGGCTTCGCTGGTCGAGAAGGAGGTGCGGGTGGATGCCGAGCGTGCGCTGGTGGCCGGTGTGTTCGAGAACCGGATCAGGCGGGGCATGCCGCTGGCCACCGATCCCTCCGTGATCTACGCGGCGCTGCTGGAGAATCGCTGGCGCGGCACGATCTTCCAGTCCGACCTGCTGAGTGCGAATCTGTACAACACGTACCGGCATGTGGGCCTGCCGCCGGGACCGATCGCGAATCCAGGGGTCGCCGCGCTGCAGGCGGCGATGTCTCCGGCGCACACCGGCTATCTTTATTTTGTAGCGGATGCGCAAGGTCACAGCCGGTTTTCGGTTGACCTGCAGGAGCACGAGAAGCAGGTGAACGCCTATCGCGAAGCGCAACGGCAGGCTCCGTGACGGTGATCCTCGGAAAGAATGCGCTGGAGGCGCGGAAAGGGAACCCAAATGGACCGAACCGATGGGGACTGGCCCGGCATCCTAACGAGTACGATGCACGCAGTCACCCTGCTCTCCCGTCCGCCGGTGCGGCACACACGCACAAGTTTCCCGAGGCCGGCGAGCGAAGCTGGCTGCGGCCCAGGGCTCCCCACCATACGATGAAGTTTGCGCACGACCCCAACTCGTCCACGACTCCGGCTCGATCCCGCAGACGCAGTCAGCTGTTTGCCGCGCTCCTGCTGCTCTCCCTGCCCTTGTTGAGCGGATGCACAAGACTCTTTGTGCGAAGCCGTACGGTGCCCAAAACGGTCGTGATCGACCATGTGCAAAGCGCCACGGTGGACGAACTGGTGCAGCTGGTCGCTGAGCGCTACAAAGCTATCACGTCGATCAGCGCGACCAAGGTCGAGATCACCGCCACCACGGGCGGCGCGCATAAGGGCGAGATCAAAGAGGCGCCTTCGTTTTCCGGCTTCATCCTGATGCGCAAGCCTGAGGACCTGACGGTCATCATGCAGCTGCCGGTGGTCGGCTCGGTTGCCATGGAGATGGTGGCCACGGGCAAGGAGTTTAAGCTGGTCATTCCGCCGCGCAGCCTGGCCTTTACCGGGGAGGAGCAGCGGGTCTCGACTGCGGAGCATGGGCTGTACAGTCTGCGTCCGCCCATCATCCGGGACGCCATGATGATCCCGCCGGTGAAGGAGGATGAGTTCGTGGCGCGCACGGAGAGTTCGCGTGTGCTGCCGGCTGTGCCGGGCCAGAAGGAAAGAGTGGAAGAGCCGGAATACAACCTGTCAGTGCTCAGGATCAAGTCAGGGCGCACGCTGGAGCGGGTGCGCGTCATTCACTTCAGCCGTGTTGACCTGAAGCCCTTTCGGCAGGATGTGTACGATGCCGAAGGGCGCGTCGTGACCACCATCCTCTATAGCAATTGGCAGAAATCGGGAGACATCGACTTTCCCATGTCACTGTTCATCAACCGGCCACTTGACGAGTACACGCTGAAAATCGACATCCTGAAGCTGAGCCTGAACCAGAAATTGGAGGATGACCAGTTTGCGCTGGAGATCCCGCCCAACTACACCGTGAAGAAGATGTAGTGGCTGGGTGGCGCGTCAGTGCGCGGGTTGGGATCAGGGCGTTCCTCTTAGAGCCGCTGTGCTAAGGAGGGAAAGCAGATCCTCTGCCTCTGGCGAAGGATGACAAACCGGGCGTAGCGCCAGCTTGAACCACCAGTGAGATGCTACAGTCCTGCCCGCTGGGCATGGTCGGCGATGGCCTGGTTTATCCTGAGGGCCAGCTCCAGGGCGCGGCGGCCCTCGCTTCCGTCGACCAGCGGCCGGCTGCGCTCGCGCACGGCTTGCAGGAAGGCTTCGATCTCCAGCCGCAGCGGCTCGCCGGGAGCGACCTCGATCTTGCGCAGGCTTAGCCCGGCGGTGGGATGACGCGGCTGCCCGTCCCCTTCGGGTTTGGAGTGGCGCTCGATCAGCGCTGCAAGCTCGGCCGGCGAAAGTCCGGCGGCGGCGGTCACGTCGATCATCAGCAGGTCGCGGCGGGCGAAGTCGAGCGACAGGTACTGGTGCGGCTGGAAAAGACGCAGCTTGCGGACGCGCTCGTTCGAGATGCGGGACGCGGTGAAGTTCGCTATGCAGCCGTTGTCAAACTCGACGCGCACGTTGGCGATGTCGCTGGTGAAGGAGAGCACAGGCAGGCCGACAGCGCGGACCTCACGCACAGGGCTCTCTACCAGCGAGAGCACGATGTCGAGGTCATGGATCATCAGGTCGAGCACGACGTCTACGTCGAGCGACCGCGGCGTAAAGATGCTCAGGCGATGGGCCTCGAAGAACATGGGCCGGGTTAGATGCGCGCGTACCGCGGTGACGGCCGGGTTGAAGCGCTCCAGGTGCCCGACCTGGAGGAGGCGGCCGTGCCGGGCAGCGAGCGCGATGAGCTCGTCGGCCTCGGCAAGCGACGCGGCCAGGGGCTTTTCGATCAGGAGGTCGAGCCCGGCAGCCAGCAGCGGACGCGCTTCAAGCGCATGATGAACGGTAGGGACGCAGACACTGGCGGCGTCGAGTTCCAGGCCGGAGCGCAGGAGCTCCTCGCCGGAAGCAAAGCCTGGGACGCCGTACCGTGTGCCGGCCGCCATGAGGACGACAGGGTCGGGGTCGACGATGGCGGAAAGCCGGACAGGGTAGCCAGCCTCTTCGAGTTCACGATAGACGCGGAGGTGATTCTGGCCGAACGCGCCTGCTCCCAAAACCGCGACACGCACGGGTGCGGGCGTTGTCACTCCTTTTCGAGCGGCGCCTCGACCGCCTCGCGGCAACGCGAGTAGAGCTCCAGCAGCTGCGTGACCTGGTCTTCGGCTTTCGCCTGCGAGGGCGCCACAAAGCCGGTCGAACCGCTCGACTTCGAGCCCACATTCGCGTGCGCGGCAACAAACTTCAGCAGATCAAGAGCAATGTCTTCGGGACGTCGTGCGGCAGTGTTTCCGTTGGCTTCCATACGTCGATGCTACTGGGGTGCAAGGCGTGAAGCAAATAGGTCCATCAGCCGCAGGGGTGGATGCCGCACAGGATCTCATACGCGATGGTGCCGGCGAGGCGGGCGTGGTCCTCGGCCGTGATGCCCTCGCCCAGGAGGACGGCGGCATCGCCTACGGCTACGTTGGGGATGCCTGTGAGGTCGACGACGGCGAGGTTCATGGAGATGCGCCCCAGGATCTGCGCGCGCCGGCTATGAAGCGTCACCCAGCCGCGACCGGACAGCTCGCGGCGGAGGCCGTCGGCGTAGCCGACCGGCAGCAGAGCCACGCGCATTGGGTGCTCAGCGGTGAAGGTGGCGTTGTAGCCGACGGTCTGGCCGGCAGCGAGGCAATGGACGGCGAGAACGTGGGCCTTCCAGGTCAGGACGGGCAGTAGCTGGGGCCGCAGGTGCGGCCGCAAGTCCGGGGACGCTTGACCCTCGATCGGGAGGCAATAGCCGTAGAGCGCGAGGCCGGTGCGGACCATGGCGCGGGCGCCCTGCTGCCGGGCAAGTTCGGCGAGCCACGGCCAGTCCTGCGCCGGGTTGTCGACCGTGGAGGTGTTGCCGGCGTGGATCCAGCGCGGCCTGAGCCCGGCACTGATGATCTGCTCGACGGCGGACTCGAAGAGGCGTTCCTGCCGCTGGGTGAGTTCGCTGGCGGCAATCTCGGAACTGCAGAAATGAGTGAAGACGCCGTCGAGCGCGAGTTTTGCCGACTGAAACGCCTCCAGCAGGCGTTCCATTTCCGGTCCTGGCGAGACACCCTGGCGGCCCATGCCGGTGTCGATCTCGACATGCACACGGAGGCCGGGGTGCGGCGTCAGGGCTTGCACCTGCTCAGAGGTCCAGAGCACCGGCACGAGCGCGTGTTCGGCAAACGACGGCACATCCGCGGGAAGGAAGCCGCACATGACCAGGATGTCCGCATCGAGCCCCGCTGTGCGGAGCGCCTGCCGCACGCGAACGCCTTCCGCGGCGCAGGTGACGCCGAGCCAGCGCGCGCCGGCACGGACCAGGGCCACCGAACAGGCCTCCGCCCCGTGCCCGTAGGCATTGGCCTTGACCACCGCGAGAATCTCCGTGTCCCCTCCGGCCGCCATGGCGATCGCGTGCAGGTTCGACGCAAGATTTTCTTCCGAGATCTCCACCCAATTGTTCAACGCCCTACGAAGCTCCCCGCTGGTTCTCTATCGTACCCTCGCATCCCGTGCGGGCGCGTGTACTCCCGAGGCACTCAGTCGGGCAGAGCATGATCAGCGAACAGGTTTGCGCCTTGCCAGATCTGCTTCGCGGTCCAGGCGGTGTCCGGCGCGGACCAGAAGGCATCCTCGGGCGGCAGGCCCAGCGGGAGAAAGGCATTGGCGCAGAGGTAAAGGCTACCAGTCGAAATATAGGGCTCGCCAAGCGCGGGTTGGTGCCCGGCGAGGCCGATCTGCAGCCAGCCGTGGGCGTCAAAGGTGCCTGCGGGCGTCAGCGTTCGGGCAATGACCGCGGCCAGCGCGCAGCGTACCTGCGCGGGTTTCAGATCAGCAGGTAAAGATTGCCGCAGCGCTATGTCCGCCAGCAGATGAAAGGCGCCGCAGCGATAAGTGATGGACCGCCCCAGCACTGGATAGCTGCCGTCAGGAGCGATCATGCGTTCCTGGATCTCCGCATACCGGACAGCGCGCGCATGGACCTCCGGCACCATGCCCTTCCAGGCGGCGCGATGCTGGCCAACCGCATCGAGCACGGTCAGCAGAAAGGGGTGGATGACGTAGGAGTCGTAGTAATCCGCATGGAAGCGCGGGCCGTCGCCGTAGACGCCGTCGCCGAGGTACCAGCTCATGTGCTCGCGCAGGGCGTAATCGACGCGCATGCTATCCCACGGACCGCCCAGCGCGGCGAGCGCGGCCTCCACGCACGCGGCGAAGAGCAGCCAGTTGCTGAAGGGCGTTTCCAGCTTGCGCGTGGACGCGAGGGCGGCGATGAGTCGTTGCCGCACCGTCGGATCGAGCTCGCGGTTCAACACTCGTGGCGCACGCAGCACGGCCAGCGCGAGAAAGGCCGCGTCCACCAGGTTCTGGTTTTCGGCGTCCCAGAGGAGAGCGTCGGGCGACTTGGGATCGAGCGCCGAGGCGAGCGACTGTTGGCTGAGCCTGACGTACTCGGCTCGCAGCTGGCCCTCCGGCCCGGCGAAGGGCGGAAGCTCCAGCCAGGGAGCGAGACCGGAGAGCAGACGGCCGAACGCTTCGAGATGCGGGGTGCGGGTGCGGGACACCGCCATCTCGGGACGCGCCTCGATCGGCATGGAGGCGCGAAGGCGGCCGGCGGCCAGGGCTTCCAAAACTGGTCGCGACACCCGGTCGAGGTGTTCGAGCCAGACGGTGCGGCCGGAGGATGGAGCGGGCGCCTGCCCGGCCGCCGCTGTGCCTCGCAAGGCTGTTGCCACGGTCGCGGCCAGGCCGGTGCGAAGAAGGGCGCGGCGTTTCATCGTTGGATCATCGTACGCGCCGACCTGCTCCGCAAACGAGGCGACATCAGAAGTGGAATCGACCGGAGAACTCAAGCACGCGAGGGTCCGCCGCAGCCGTCACCTGGCCATAGGTGGAGTTGCCGAGGGTCGTGTTCACGGTGGTGAAATTGGTGTGGTTCAGGATGTTGAAGGCTTCGGCGCGGAACTCGAAGAAAGCCGCCTCGGTGACGTGGAACTCCTTGTAGAGCGCCATGTCGAAGTCCACCAGGCCTGGGCCGCGAATGCTGCCGGTGGCCCCGTTGCCGTAGAAGCCGGGCGCAGGCGCCGCGAATGCTGCCGGGTTGAACCACTGCGCTTTGGTGTGCGGGCCGGCAATCGACGCCCCGGGGACGACGTTCGGCCGAAGCGCGTTACCCTGGTTGGCGATGCTCAACCCCGGCGAGAGCGCGGTCCCGCTCCGCAGGGTGGTGATGTCGGAGTATCTCCAGCCGCCCAGGACCTTGTGCGCCAGTCCGTTCGAACCCTCAAAGATGGGCAGGTTGTAGATGGCAGTGACGCCGATCGAGTGGCGGTAGTCGAGCCCCTCGGCATTGCCGTAGTAGCGTGCCGGGTGGTACGGGTCGATCGCGCTGTACGTGCCGCTGGTGAAGTCCGAAAGATCGTGCGAGTAGGTGTAGGCCACGGTGAGGAAGAGCCCGCGGCTGACCGGATGCTTCAGGTTCAGCTCGAGCCCGTTCCAGTTCTGATCCTGGCGTGAGGTGTAGGTGGTGATCGCGGCGTATCCCGGGTAGGGGCTGAACTGGGTCGCGGCCGTGCTCGCGGTTGCGGGCTGGTAGTAGTACGGAGTGTAGGCCCCGGTGTTGATGAGCGGATTGAAGTCGGCACCGCCAGTCGGCAGTGGCTGATTCAGGTTCCAGGTGCCGAGCAGATGACGTACCTGCGACGAGGCGCCCGTGGCCGACGCAATAATGTTGTGCGGGAACTCATGCTGGATGCCGAGCGAGTACGTCTGGACCTGCGTTGCCTGGATGTTCTGGTCGGCGGCGGAGAGTGCGGGGATGGCCGCGGCCTTCGCGGTTCCCGTGCCGACCACGTTGGGGAAACTCGGATTGGTGATGTTAACCGACTGCACCGTCGGAGGATTGACGGCGCAGGCAAAAGAACAGTCCTGCCCGGTAAAGACGCGGGTGTAGGTGATCCCATATCCGCCGCGGATCGACGTCCGTCCATCGCCGAAGACGTCCCAGGCGACGCCGGCTACCGGGCCGCCATACCAGGTGTGCGCGCCGGAAAAGTTCTGCGGCACGCCGGTTCCGGGGCCATTGGTGATCAGGCCGTTGAGCGGATTGGACGCGGACGCAGCGGTGTTCGTGATGGCGCCGCTCGCAGCCACCGCGGGTGCATTCGCGAGGCTGTACGCAGTGGGAATGAAGTTGGTCTCAAAGTTCGGCGGACCGTACGGCAGCGGCATGTAGTATGCGCGAACGCCTAGCGTAAATGTAACGTTCTTGGTTACTTTATACCGGTCCTCCACATAAGGCGACACCTCCATGGCGTGCACGGCCACGCGCAGCTGCGTGCTGGTCTGGGTGAAGGTGGCGGCACGGCCCAGCAGGAAGTCGGCGAACGCGTCGTCGAGCGTGCTGGCCATCGAGACTCCGCCGCTGGCTGTGTTCGGAGCCGTAGACGTGCCCGTAAAGGTGAACTGGCCGTTGGTGGCCGAGGCTACGTTCTGCCGCTTGGTGTTGAAGATGACGGACACGCCGGTCTGCAGGAAGTGCCGCCCATGCAGAAAGCTGAGGTCGTCGCCGACGGTGTCGTCGAGGTCGGCCGCATGGGTAAGCGGCCGCGCGGCGGCGATACCCTCCGGACCGATGCCGCCCGAGAACGTCACCAGCGGCAGGCGATTCGAGATGTAGCCGGCAAAGGGCAGCGAAGGATTAAAGTTCGTCACCTGGCTGGTCAGGTCCACGCCGGTCAGGTTCAGGTCGAGGTCGAAGATGTTCAGCGCGACGTTGGTGGTGTTGACCAGGTTCGAGGTCAGGATCTGCGAGAGCGACACCTGCGCCAGCTTGTTGTGGGTAAGGTCGGTTTCGGCGTTGGTGGAAAAGACCTCGCCGGACTGCGACCCGGAGAGATTGTTCTGCGCATACTTCTGGTACTCGTCCAGGTACTCCGCCAGGAGATGAAACCTGGGCGAGAAATTGTGGTCGATCTTGATCTCGTCGTCGCGCTGGTTGGTGATCTGCGGGACGGTGTTGATGTAATTCAGGCTGCCGCTCGAGTAGTTCGGCAGCGGGTAGACCGCGTTGGCAAAGGCCACGGAGTTGCTGTTGATCAGGCTGGAGGGGATGACGTACTGGCCGGCGGCGTTGGTCGGGAAGAGCGTGTTCGTCGCCGGATTCCGGATCGGTGAGTTGAAGATGCCGGCGCGCTGGTTGGCCGTGGGCGTGACGCCGGTCAAGGCGCCGGTCGGCGTCTGGTGCAGGATGACGAACTGCTCGGAGAAGAAGAAGAACGTCTTGTCGCGGTTGCGGTTGTACACCTTGGGAATAAAAACCGGACCGCCGAGATTGTAACCGAAGATGTTCTGCTTGTACGGCAGCACCGTGGGCGAGAAGTAGGGCTTCGTGTTCAGGTCGTCATTGCGCAGGAACTCCCATGCCGTGCCGTGAAACTGGCTGGTGCCGCTCTTGGTCTGCAAGAGGATGACCGACGAGCCCATCAGCGAGTAGCGTGCGCTGTAGTTGTTCTGCAGCACGCGCACCTCGTCGAGTGAGTCCGGATTCGGCACCACCGACGTCTGGTTCATGTTGCCCGTGTTCTCGTTCCAGATGCCGTCGAGCGCGTAAAACGACTTGTTCTGCTGCAGGCCGTTGACGGAGAGCGCATTGTTGGTGGAGCGTCCGCCGGTGGTGAGCGCGCTGCCGGCCGAGGTGTTCTGCACACCCGGCATCAGCGTGGCCAGGCCCTGATAGTTGCGTCCGTTGATGGGCAGGCTGTTGACCTGCGCCGCGTCGACCGAGTTGGAGTTGTCGACCGTGGTGGTCTCAATGAGCGAGGCCGCCGCCGAGACATTGACCGAGGTGCTTGCGCCGCCGACCGTCAACGCAACTTTGACGGTCGAGGTCAAGGCCGGATGGAGGATGACGCCGTTCGCCTTGTAGCTGTCGAAGCCGGCCTTGGTGATCGAGACAGTGTAGGTGCCGACTTCGAGGCCCGGCGCGACAAAGCTTCCGTCGCCGGTCGACTTCCGCATGGTGACGGTGTGCGTGTCCTCGGACTCGATGCGCACGTCCGCGTCCGGGATCACGGCGCCGGAGGAGTCCGTAATGGTTCCCGTGATGGTGGCGGCGGTGGAAAGCTGCGCGCGCGACGAGACGACGGCGGCAAAGAGCAGAGGCGCAACCAAGGCGGCGCGGCGAAAGATCATGAGGAAACCCCGGCGACCTGTTCTCTTCAATACAGAAATAAGTTCAATTGGGTCGCGGACAAGATACTAGGGAGTCAGAGATGCCGTCGTCAAGCGATCGGTGGGGAGGAGATGAACGGAGCATCCGCTTTGGGTGCCCTGAGCGTGGTCTGATTCAGTTCTCTTGTGTGGCCGCTCGGCAGAAGCAAGAAGCAGATTTTTACGGAATGACAACAAGGGATCGCGGCGAACGGCCTGTAGCTTGAGGGGGTCTCGCTAGTAGTCGCTGTCGCCTCCGCCGTGGGCGGTGTCAAGGTTTTCAAAGCGCGTGTAATCTGAGAGATACGCCAGGTGGCAGGAGCCTGTGGGGCCGTTGCGCTGCTTGGCGACGATGATCTCCGCCTTGCCCTTCAGGTCTTCGTTTTCGCGGTCGTAATACTCCTCGCGATGAATGAAGCAGACGACGTCGGCATCCTGCTCGATCGAGCCTGACTCACGCAGGTCGCTGAGCAGGGGCTTTTTGTCGCCGGCGCGCTGCTCACTTCCACGGGAGAGCTGCGAGAGCGCCACCACGGGTACCTTCATCTCCTTGGCCAGTGCCTTCAGGCCGCGCGAGACTGCCGAGACTTCCTGGGTGCGGTTTTCGAACTTCTTGGCGTTCGCGCCTACCGAGCCGGTCATCAGCTGGAGGTAGTCGATGACGATCAGATCGAGCGATCCTTCCTGCTGCTTGAGGCGGCGAGCCTTGGCGCGCATCTCGGCGAGCGTGATGCCGGGCGTGTCGTCGACAAAGAGTTTTGATTCCATGAGCCGCTCGAGCCCGGCGAGGAGTTTGCCTTTGTCTTCGCGGGGCAGAAACCCGGTCTGGATCTTGCGGGAGTTGACCATCGCCTCGCTCGCGAGCATGCGTCGCAGGAGGCTTTCCTTGGACATTTCGAGCGAAAAGACGGCGACGACCTTGCCGTCGCGCACGGCAGCGTTCTGCGCGATGTTGATGGCCCAGGCGGTTTTGCCCATCGAGGGCCTGGCGGCGATGATGACGAGCTCGGAGTTTTGCAGGCCGCTGGTCATGCGGTCGAAGTCGGTGTAGTGGGTGGCGAGCCCGGTGATTTCGCGTCCCTGCTCGTACAGCTTGTCGATCGAACCGAAGGAGTCGCGGACGATGTCGGAGATGCCGGAAAAGCCGCCGGTCAGGGCGTGCTGGGAGATATCGATCAGCCGCGACTCGACCGCGTTGAGCACCTCGATGGCTTCGAGCGACTGGTCGGACGCTTCCATCAGGCCGAGATCACAGACCTGCATCAGCTGCCGCATCAGGCTCTTGTCGCGCACGATGCGGACGTAGCTTTCGATCGACAGTTTGCGCGGCAAATTCTCGCTGAGCCCGGCGAGATACGCGCGGCTGCCGATCGAATCGAGCTCCTTGCGGCGGCGCAGCTCTTCAGACACCGTCACCAGGTCGACGGCGTGGCCCGCCTCGCTCAGGTGCAGCATGACGTCGTAGATGCGGCGGTGCGAGTCAAGCGAAAAGTCATCTGCTTTGAGCAGCATCGTCGCATCGACGATGGCCAGGGCATCCACCAGCATCGCGCCCAGGATTGTCTGCTCGGCGTGTAGGGAGGCGGGGCGGTTGTCGTAGTCGGGGTTAACTAGTCGGGGAAGCGAGGCCATACATACCACTCTTTCGGATCACCACAGTTCGGTTCTGTATGTGTCTAGGGTATCGGGATCCCGGACAGGGTGCTCTGTGAGTCGGATGCACAGGGAGTGAAAAATGCGGAAAAGGCGGCTCGCCCGCAGTGGCGTGCGGCTCAGCATTCACACTCGAGTTGCGGTACCTTGAAGAACAAGGAATCATCCTTACTATGGGCGTTGACAAACAACTCGCCATCCCGGCTCTCGCGGCCAAGGACGCTCGCTCCTTTGAGCTGCTGCGCGTCTGGGTCGCGGAGGGCAGCCAGGCGATCACGCTGCAGCCCGGCATCTGGCAGGACCCCGCGGCCTGGGGCGTGATGCTGGCGGACCTCGCCCGCAACATCGTGACCGTGCACGCGGAGGCCGACCCGGATCTGGACAGCGAGGCCTTCCTGGCGGCGCTGCTCGAAGGCTTTGATACGGAGATTGAGTCGGTCCTGAACGAGTTTGAGGACGGCGAACAAGAAGAACCCACAACACACTGACGAACGAGCAGTTCATGCTCCTTCCTGAGAATCCGGTATGCACATCTCGCTGATTCTCGCGATGCTCATCGATGGCTTTGTGACGCTTAGCAAGCCGATCTCTTCGGAGCACGTTGCTGGCCCAAACGGATTGAGCGGCTGGACGGTAAGTTATGTACTTCGGGATATCTCCAACCAAGGTCCGGTGCCGATGCGCCTTCTCATCGCTCGAAACGGACGCGTGATTCGAAACATCCATGGTCGTCCCTTCGTTTGGCGCTGGGTGTTCTTAGCCTCGGGAAGGCAGGTCGCCTTTGAGGCGGGTCCGCTTCACTTCGCAATGGAGTGCGTGCTTCTGGATGTTGCATCGGGAAAAGAAGTGGCCAAATTCGATTGCGAGCCTCAGCCGCTGGCGACAGAGGCTCCGGATTGGGTAAGGACCTTAGAAGCTAGGTAACGCCGCGCCTTTGCCGTACATCCGAGAGACGTGCGCAGCAGCCCGGCAGTCTGCGCTCCATCCTGACCCGTGTGGAGCTTTCCATGTATCTCGCCGACTGGCTACACTTTCCTGAAACTAAAACGTTCTCGCGCCCGGGCTACAAGATCATCGACGCCCGCACTCACGGCATCATCGACTATTGCCATGCGGCTTTCTTTTTCGGCATGGCCATCGTCGTCCGCAAGAACACGGCGGCTTGTCTCACCGCGCTTGGGACGGGAGCGTTCACGCTTACGCAGGCGTTGCTTACAGACTACCCTCTGGGCGCGAAGCGCGATCTCACGTTTGAGACGCATGGCAAGATGGACGCGGCGTTTGGATCGCTGTCCTGGGCTTTGCCGCGGATCTTCGGCTTTCAAAACACCGCCGCGGCGAAGGTCTTTGAGATCAACTCCTATGTCGAGACCAGCGTCGTCGTGATGACGGATTTCGACAGCCAGCGGGCACGGCTCCAGGCTGCCAGACGATAGGCGCAGGGCGGTTGCTTAGGGATTGCCTGGTCAAGTCGTTTCGGGTCGCCGCTCGGTCCAGGCAAAAAGCAGGTTCCGAACGGAATGACAAAAGAAAGAACAGGGCGAACAGCACTCTGATCAGAATCTGCCTAGAAGTCGATTCGTGCTCCGAGCTGGATCCTGCGCTCCCGGGCGGAACTGGTGGAGGTAGCGACGGGCGTGCCGAACGGCTGGGTGTTCAGTCCTTCGGCGCTGATGGCGGCTGCGTTCTGGAAGACGAGCGGGGTCACTCCATTGACGGCCGTGCCCACGAGAAACGCGCGCTGGGTTACGGAGGAGACGTTCGTGTGGTTCAAGAGGTTATACGCCTCGGCGAAGAGTTGCAGGTGCAGGCGGTCCCCTGACCGGAAGCCGCGTCCGGCGCGGAGATCCACGTTTTCGGTTGGCGGCAGACGGAGCGTGTTGCGGCCCACGGTGGGTAAATAGAGTGCCCCGCCGGAGCCGTTGAGGCTTTCATGGCCGCCGGCCAGCCGCGTTCCGCCGGAGAGGTCGAAGGTGTACGGCCGGCCGGCACGAACGCTGGCGATCGGCGTGAACAGGAAGCCGTTTGCCGTGTGACGCAGCCAGCGGGGCCCAAAGACCAGTTCGGGGCTCCACGCCGCGGTGAAATGCGCCGCCCAGGGGTAATTCAACGAGGAAAGCCCTTTGTCGTAGCCGTTGGTGAAGGGGTCGAGCTGTCCATCGGTGCGGGGGATGGCCGACTGTGCCTGCCCAAAGTCGATCGCTTTGGACCACGTGTATCTTGCCTGCAGCTGAAGCGAGTGGGAGAGCCTGGTGAAGGCGCCGGCTGACAGGCCGTTGTACGTCGCGTTGACGTTCGATTCCACGTCCGTCACCGGGCCGAAGCTGGAGGAGACGCGAGCTGTATAGAGAGGCAGCGCAAAGGTTTCGCCATCGGTGACGCCCGGGGCACCGGTTCCTCCCTGCAGCTGGAAGTGTGCGGACTGGGTGGAGGGCGCGATATTGAGGTCGGTTGTGCTGGGCAGCTGGCGGTCCAGGTTGAGGATGTAACTTGCTGAAATGGACGATTCCCGGCCGATCGGCCGCTCGAGCGTCAGGCTGCCCTGCTGTACAGCCGGCAGGCGGAAGCGGCGGTCCAGCACCACGGCCGAGGTCGTCGCGGCAACGACCCCGGTGGGTGCCGCGGAGAAGGCGCATGGGTAGCCGAACCCCTGCGACGCAACCTGCGGACACGCCACGACCGCCGTGGGCGTGATGCGGATGCGGGTCGTGGAGGACGCCTGCGCTGTGTCGGTCAGCGCCGCGCGGATGGTTGCCCCGGGCAGCCGCCCGTAGAACAATCCGTAGCCTACATGGATCGAGCCGCGACCCGTCCCAAACGGCTGCCATGCCAGCGCGACCCGCGGGCCGAAGTTGTTGCGGTCTTCCGGGAAGATGCTGGATGCGCCCCGTGTCCCGAAGATTGCGTCGAGCGCCGGATTGGGGTTTTGCGGCAGCGGCAAAAGCATGTACTCGTAACGCGCGCCGGCGTGCAGCAGCAGGCGGCGTCCGGGGCGCCACGTTTCCTGTACGAAGCCCGACCAGTCCTGCGTTGAAAAGGAAGCGTTCGACTCCCCAAAGCTTTGCGAGAAGCTGCGGAAGCAGAAGTCGTGCGTGCTGGCGGTGATCGACGGGCAGCCGCCGTTGGGGATGACGTTTACGTTGTAGGTCGAGTCGGTGATGAAGTCGACCAGCCCCCCGGCGTAGCCTTTGGTCACGCCGGAGTCGTAGCGGAAGGTGCCGGCGGCGTTGGTCTGCGTCGCCACATGCTCCTGGACGTAGGCGATGGCGCCGCCCACAGCCAGGCTGTGATGGCCATGCGTCCAGCTTAGGGAGTCGGTGGCCTCCAGGCGGCGCTCGTCAGGGTAGGCAAGGTGCGAGAGCGAGGCGGGCGTGCCGAAGATCAGGCCATTGGGCCCGATGTTGACCTCCGGGGCCAGGCCTCCGGGGCTGATGGCCGGCTCCGCGGCGAGCGGCGTTTGCGGCGTTTCGTACTGGAGGTCGCGGGTGTAGGCCACGCGCAGCCGGTTGACCAGCCGCGGCCGGATACGGCTGTCGAAACGCAGCAGAAAGGCGTCGAGCGCACCCGACGAGCTGCCCAGACTGGCCCGCGCGCGATTGACGACCGGAGCTTCGAGCAGCGCGGCCGGCCCGCTCCAGCGCACGAGGTTATATTGCAGGCCAAGGTCGGCCAGCAGACTCGGATGAGCCCGCGGATGCCAATCCAGCCGGGCGAAGTTGCTGGTCTGGTCGGCGCGGCGCGGCGTGGAGCCGGTCAGCGACGAAAGGTAGTTCAGGGCCGTGTTGATTTGGGTTGTCCGGACGCCGCGCGTTGCCAGCAAAGCTTTCTGGATCGTCGTGAGGGTGTAAAACCCTGGGTCTGCCGGCGAGCAGATGGCCGGAAACCCGCGTCTTCCGAGCTCCGCAGCGTCGAAGAAAAAGAGCTGCGAGCTGCGGAGGACCGGTCCTCCCAGCGATCCCGCGAAGACCTCCCGGAGATCGTGCGGCTTGACGATCGTGCCCGCGACCGGCCCGTCCGTGTAGCTTGTCGCAATCGACAGCGGGTTGGCCGCCGCAAACAGCTGCGACCCGACTACCGCGCTTCCGGCACCATGGAACGCCTCTGTGCCGGAGCGGGTGACGGACGTGATCACTCCCCCTGCCGCGTGTCCCAGCTGCGCCGAGTAGCTGTCGCCGGTAACCCGGAAATCCTTCACCGCGCCCTGGGAGTACGTCGCGCCCGCGCCGGCATGGCGGCCGCGCGACAGGCCATTGGCCGGACCGTTTCCCAACTCAGCCGAGTCTCCGTCCCCGTCCGGATCGGGCGCCGGATCGCTTCCCCTCCCCTGCGGTACCGAGGTGTAGGCCTGCGTGGTTTCGACACCGTCGACCACCGTGCTGTTCTGCGTGGACGCCAGGCCATGTACGCTGATCAACCCATCCGCGTCCTGGTCTGGCGGGGCTGCGGTATCGAGGCGCGCCGGCACGGGGCCGGCTGCGGAGGCGGGCATATCGTTCTCTTGCCCTTCCGCAGCCTTGCTTACCGTGAGCCAAAGGCCGGGGCCTGTGCGGTCGAGCACGATGTGCAGTTCGGTGGTCCGGCCCAGCGTTACCCCCACGCCTTCGGCTCGTCCCTGCAGGTGGCCGGGGGCTCGCAGCGTGAACCTGTACTCGCCGGGACGCAGACCGGGCAGGAAGAAGCTTCCATCCCGCTCGACCTTGATCTCCGGGCCTTGTTCTCCCTCGGCCAAATCGAGACGGATGGTGGCCGCCTCAACCGGCTGGTTGGCCGCGTCCCGCACCCAGCCGTGCGCGGCCCCGTCCTCGGTTCCCTGCGCGAGACTTCGTCCGGCAGCAACGAAGAGCCATCCGGAGAGCACAGCGCTGCGCCGGATCCAAGGCTTGGGCGGCGCAGACGCTGGGCATGCCGCGTCAGACTCTGGGCGGCGGAATCCGTTCATGGTGCTCCCGGGTGGTAGCTAGGAGGCAGCCTACCGGGTGCACGGGTGAGCACGGTATCACCTGTTGGTGTTAAGAAGAACGGGCGACCGCCGCAGCGATCGCCCGTGGAGTGCAAGAAAGCAAGGGTTAGAAGAAGAGCCGCCCGGAAAGCTCAAGCTGGCGCGGCGTATAGCTGAAACCGCTGTTGTTGGTTTTGCTGACCGTGCCAAAGTTCGATTGGTAAGTCGCGGTGCCGCTGGTGGCTGACGTTCCTGAAAGCTGAAACGCCGTTCCGTTCACGCTGGTTTCGTTCTGGTGATTGGCCAGATTGAACGCCTGAAGGAACACCTGCAGGTGGGCACGTTCGGTGATGGCGAATTGCTTCTCGATGCGGACATCATCCACGAGGATGCGGTTGAAGGTGTAGTTGTTATGTCCAAGCTGCGGGATGAAAGAGGTCCCGTTCGCACCGTTGAAGCCGGAGGTGGTTGAGTTTGAGGAGTTACTGCCTGTTACAGACGCCGAGTACGGCTGTCCAGTCTGGAACTGGAAGGTGTCGTCGAGGCTCCAGTCGTTGGTGAGATAGCGCAGGAGGTTATGCCCGCTGCTTACACCTGGAAAGTTATAAAGGGCGTAACCCACAAATCGATTGGGAACGTTGAACTGACTGTTTCCGTAGTTCACCCGCGGGTTGCTGTACGGGTCATACCAGCTGTTCGTGCTGGTGGCCGTTGAAGCATTTTGCGAGAAGTCGAGCGAGTGCGACCATGTGTAACTCGCGTCGAACTGCACGTTGCGGAAGGTTCGGTTCTGCACCTCGAAGGCCAGCGCGTTGTAGCTCGAGTTGACGTTCGACAGGTACTCGGTGATGGCGTTGAAGCTGGTCGCGCTCGGACCGAGCAGACCGGTGTTGCCGTAGATGCCGGTGTAGGTTGGAACCGTGATAACGGAGCCGTTCGGGATGGGGCTCTTGCCCGTGCTGTCGATGAAGGTGACGTTGACGTTGGTGACACTTGCCGGGTTGAGGTTTACGTTGAGGAAGTTGGGTAGTTCTCGTCCCAGCGCTCCCAGATAGCTGACCTGGAAGAACGTGCCGCGGCCAAACTCCTGCTGCACCTGCAGGTCGAACTCCATGACCTGCGGGTTCTGCAAGTTGGGCGCACGGAAGAAACCGGCTGGTTTGGCGGAGGAGGTTGTTTGGGCTGCCGAAAAGCGATTGCCGAACAGAGGCTCCGCGGCCAGACCCTGGCTTTTGGTCACCGTCGGCGTGGTTTGCGCCAGCGGACTGCCGGTCGTCGCCAGCACGGTGCCGATATTTCCATTGGTGATGCGGCCATAGTACATTCCGAATCCGCCGCGTACGACCGTTTGTCCTCTGCCGAAGACGTCGTAGGAGAAGCCGACCCGCGGCCCGTAGTTGTTCTTGTCGCTTGGGCTGTTGCCAATGCCGTTATACGGGACGAAGTTTGCTGTGGGAGCAATCAGTGAGGGCCGAGCCGGTGGCGTCGACTCATAGTCGTAACGCAGCCCAAGCTCAAGCGTCAGCCGAGGGGTGACCTTGTAGTTGTCCTGACCGAAGAAGCCGTAGTCCAGCGTTGAGAAGTCGAAGTTCGTTGGCCCATAGCCTTGCTCATAGCTGTTGTAGCAGGGGTAGAGACCGACTGCGGAGACGGTGGCCGTCGCCGCCGCGGACTGATTGACATCGCACGTTCCGCTGCCGCTTCCTTTTGATCCTAGATCGGCGAAGTAGTTCGCGAGGTTCGTCGTGTAGATGTAATCGCCCTCATAATACTGCGCCT
>CAXUEE010000020.1:676-2956 GCA_964249905.1 uncultured Acidobacteriaceae bacterium | reverse complement strand
GGTAGGAGTAGTACGGGGACCCGAAGTAAGCGCCGATTTTCGTGTCGAGCGTGACATACGGGACGTTGCCGTCCGTTTGGCGCAACGTGTTCAGCGAATATGGGGTGAAGGGATATTGGCCCTCGTCGTTCAGCTCTCGTCCGTACTGGTACAGGAGCTCATTCGAAATATTGGAGCGCAGCAGGCTGGTGAGTTTGGTTACGCCGTAGTCCAACTTCACGAAGTCCGTGCCCGTAGAGTCGAAGGCGTAATCCCCGGTGGCGTTGGTCTGGACGCCGCCTGGCGAATCCCAGCGCAGGCGGTGGTAGAGAGCCTCGACGTGCTCCTTGCTGTTGATCTGGTAGTCCAGCTTTGGCGTGTTGATCTCCTGGTAGCCGGTACGCGGAATCAGGCCTAGGTCGTTATTGAGCGCCTGCAGGTTCGCGCTGTAGACAGTGGCCGCTGCGGCATAGTTGGGCAGCTTGAGGCGTGCGGCCAGGGTGCAGACCTGGGCGTCGATCACGTCGGTTACCGGAGCGGTGGCCTGTGCCGTATTCAGGTAGCCAGTAGCCAGGTTGCAGGTGGTGCCGGCAGGCTGAGCCGCATCCGGTTGCGCGTTGAAGCCGTAGGCCGATGTGTTGTTGGTGGTGGAGGGAACGGTGGCAACGCCGGACAGCGGGAAGATGCGGCTGTGCTGATCGTAGGTATAGAACCAGAAGAGCTTGTCCTTGATGAGTGGTCCACCTGCCGAGAATCCGTAAATTTTGCGGATGTCCTTGGGCTTGAAAGGCACGTTGGTTACGCTTCCCGTAGGACCGGTCACCGGAATGGTGCTCTGGTCGTTGAAGGCGTTCCACTTCGACTCACGATCGTAGAAGTAAGCCTCACCATGGATGGCATTGGTGCCCGACTTGGTCACGGAGTTCACGACGCCGCCGGCTGCGCGCCCATACTCCGCAGCGTAGACTCCGGTGTTTACCTGGAACTCGCGGACGGCGGAGCCGGAGGTCGAGTACGCTTCGCGGGTGCGTCCGCGCTCCTCCGCAAAGTAGGCCTGGTTGTCATCGGCGCCGTCGATCTCGATGTTGTTCAGGATGGTGCTGATACCGCGCACGCTGATGAGGCCGTAGCCGCCTGAATCGACCGTGACGCCCGGGGTGAGCAGCGCGAGCGCTGACCAGCGGCGATTGTTGATCGGGATGTCTTCGAGCGCGCGCTCGTTGATGTTGGACTGAAAGTCCGGCGAGTCGAAGTTCAAGACCGGCACGTCGGCGCTGACGCTCACTGTCTCCGCTGAGCCGGTTACCCCAAGATGGGTGTCGTCGTTGGTAATTTGACCCACCTGCACGACCACTGTCCGCTTGTTGGCTTCGAACCCCGCCGCGCTGACCGCAACGTCATACGTACCGGGCTCGAGAAGTGGGGCCTTGAAGAAGCCGCTGTCGTCGGCGGTCAAGTTTACGGTCGCGTTGGTTCCTTCGTTGCGGATCGAGATAGCCGCCTTCGGCACGACCGCGCCGGTGTTGTCAAAGACCGTACCGCCGATCGCACCTTGGGTGCTCGATTGTGACCACGAGGAGGTCGCCGTAAAGCTGATGAAGGCGAGGGTGAGGGCTGTGTTTATGCGGAACGTCATCTGTACTCCCGGGAAGATTCTTCAGCGTGACTTGACGAGACAATGCGTGACTAGCAGTCGCCAGACAGCTCATCCGTGGCTAAGCCGCACTTGCTTGAGTTCCATAAGCCTCTCACCGCGATGTGAACCGGCGATGAACCAGCGTGCTCTTAGGGGCTTTCCGGGGGCGTTTTGAGAGCAAAGCGGTGATTTAGACTTACCAGAGCAGCATGTTTATCGATGAAGCGAAAATCCGAGTTAAGGCCGGAGATGGCGGAAACGGCTGCATGGCGTTCCGGCGGGAGAAGTTTGTTCCGCGCGGCGGGCCCTCCGGCGGCGACGGCGGCCATGGCGGAGACATCCTCATGGAGTCTTCGCTCAGCCACAACACGCTTGTACATTTCCGCTTCAATCCGGAACATAAGGCTCAGCGGGGAGGGCACGGGCTCGGCTCCAACTGCTCCGGGTACTCCGGCGAGCACCTCACGCTGAAGGTTCCGGTCGGTACGCTGCTGTACGACGACGACACTGGCGAGCAGATTCACGATTTCGCCCACCCCGGCGAGAGCCTCCCTATCGCTCGCGGCGGACGCGGCGGACGCGGCAACCAGCACTTCGCCACCAGTACCCATCAGGCCCCGCGCGAGCACGAGATGGGCTTCGCCGGCGAAGAGTTCGAATTGCGC
>CAXUEE010000020.1:0-666 GCA_964249905.1 uncultured Acidobacteriaceae bacterium | reverse complement strand
TTCCCTAACGTGGGCAAATCCACCCTCATCTCGCGCCTCTCCGCCGCCCGGCCCAAGGTCGCCGACTACGCTTTTACCACGCTCGAGCCGAACCTGGGCGTCGTCTCGGTCGGCGAGTGGCCGCATGAGGAGTCGTTTACCATCGCCGATCTGCCCGGCCTCATCGAAGGCGCGCATCTCGGAGCCGGCCTGGGCGTCCAGTTTCTCCGCCACATCGAGCGCACCAGCGTGATCGTGCACCTGGTCGACGTTTCCGACGGCGCCGGCTATGGGGGAGTCGCCCGGCCCGATCCTGTCGATGACTACAAGGTCATCACCGAGGAGCTGCGCAGTTTTGATCCGGCGCTGGCCGAGAAGCCCACGATTCTGGTAGCCGCCAAGATCGACGTTGCCAACCCCGACAAGCTGAAGAAACTTCGCACCATGGCCAAACGGCGTAAGCTTCCCTTCTACGAGATCTCCGCCGTGGCGGGCACCGGCCTTGAACCTCTAAAGTATGCCATCGCGAAGCTTGTCGCCGAACGCCGGCCAATCGAGTTTGCCCCGGATCCGGCCCTGCCTGCCAAGCGCAAGCCGAACTATCCACCCCCTGCCAACTCCGCGCGAGGACGGGCCTGAGCGTCGCGAAGAGAGATCCGCGACGCTTGGCGCGAGCCCACGTCTCAC
>CAXUEE010000019.1:6857-26797 GCA_964249905.1 uncultured Acidobacteriaceae bacterium | reverse complement strand
TCGAGGCAAAGAAACACCTATCGGCTGGACTCCCAAGTACAACGATATGAATTGGGACGGCCTCCACTTCAGCCACGAGCAGTTCACTACGCTCCAGGCCGTCGACCGCGAAGCCTGGAAGCAGGAGGTCATCGGTCATGAGGAACTCTTTCTAGCTCTCCACGATCACCTACCCCCGGAGATGATCTATGAGCGCGAGCTTCTGATCTGCAGGCTTTAGCGCCAAGTACGGCAGACAACGCTTGACGCATGCAAAAAGAGTCCATACACTCTTCTTAGAGCAAGGCTCCTCGCGCTTGCGTTGAGTCGAGCCGGTTCTAACGAAGTCCACCCACTTCGTTGCTTTACCGGAATAGCCACGCAACAGCCCCCACCGCGCTGCGTGGCTTTCCTCTTTAATCCACCTTCCTACAAAGCGCACGTAATCTAGACACGTGCCGCTCTCCACCCCGAACACCGAACCAGCTTCCGAAGCCTCCACCCCAGCTCTGACCTCCGGCTTCGCCCCCCTCCGCATCCCGCTCTTCCGCGATCGCTGGATCGCCGCCACCATCTCCTCGGTCGGCACCTGGATGCAGGACACCGCCGGCACCTGGTTGATGACCGCCCTCACCGCCTCGCCGCTGCTGATTGCCCTGATGCAGACCGCCGCCTCCGCCCCCGTACTCCTGCTCGGCCTGCTCGCCGGCGCCACCGCAGATATCTTTGACCGCCGCAAGCTGCTCATCTTCTGGCAGGTCTGGATGCTGGCCTCGGTCGCCGTCCTCGCCCTGCTGACGCTGCTCGGTCACGTCTCTCCCTGGGCGCTGCTGGCCTTCACGTTTTTGCTCAATATCGGTTCTGCCATGAACAATCCCGCCTGGCAGGCCATTGTTCCGGAGCTTGTCCCCCGCAAGCTTATCCCCGACACCGTTTCCCTCAACGCCGCTTCGAACAATCTTGCGCGCGCTGTCGGCCCGGCCCTCGGCGGACTGATGGTCGCCGCCTTTCGTTCCACCCACGGCGGCGCCGGCTCCGTCTTTGCGCTCAACGCCCTGTCCTTCGCGGGCGTGATCTGGGTTCTCGTCAACTGGAAGCGCACGCCCCTTTTCAAATCCGCCCTGCCGTCGGAGCGCATTGCCGGATCCATCCGCGGCGGCCTCCGCTACGTCCGCTACTCTCCCCAGCTCCAGGCCTCGCTCGTCCGCGCCTTCACGTACTGCTTTTTCGTCTCCGCCATCTGGTCGCTTCTCGCCGTCGTCGCGCGCCGCGACCTCAAGCAAGGTGCCCTCGGCTACGGTATCCTCAACGGCTCGCTCGGCGTTGGAGCCGTCGTCGCCGCTACCCAGCTTCCGCGTGTCCGCCGCTTGCTCCCGGCCGACCGCCTCCTCGCGCTCGCCACCCTCATCCAGGCCCTCACGCTCCTGGTCCTCGCCTTCATTCCCAACCCTTGGCTCGTCATTCCCATGCTTATCGTCTCCGGCGCTGCCTGGACCAGCTCCATGTCCACCATCAACACCTCCGTCCAGCTCTCCGTCCCTTCCTGGATCACCGCACGCGCCCTCGGCACCTACATGATGACCTTCCAGGGCGGCATGGCCCTCGGTTCAGTTACCTGGGGCTTCCTCGCCGAGCACACCCAGACCCCCTACGCCCTGACTGCATCTGCCGCGGGCCTTTTGCTCACGCTTCCGATCGTCCATCGCTTCAAGATCCTTCAAGGACCCTTGCCGGACTTCACGCCGCACCAGTTCTCCCGCCCGGCGCCCGAATTTGTCGGCATCTCTTCGGCGGCCGGCGATCCCAACGACGGTCCCGTGCGCATCTCGATCGAATACAGGATTCCTCTGGACTCCTACGCGGTGTTCACCCGCCTGGTGCACCAGCTCAGGGGCGTCCGCCTCCGCGACGGCGCCCTTCGCTGGGGCATCTACCGCGATACGCACGACCCTACCCTTCTCAACGAAACCTTTTTGATGGAATCCTGGCTTGACTACCTCCGCTCCCGCGAGCGCGTGACTGCTGCGGACACGGCGATTCGCGACCGTGTCTATGCCCTCCACCAGTCCGACACACCTCCACACGTCACGCACCAGATCTACGCCAAGGAGATGCCTTCCTGATGTGTTTTCGAGAGCGTTTTGCCAGGCCTGATCTGCTATCCTTCAACCTCAAGATGCAGCACGGGAGCGCATTCGCATGTCAGAGGGCGTCAACAAGGTTTTCCTTCTCGGCAACGTAGGCAAAGATCCCGAGATCCGTTCGACGGCGGGAGGCATGACCGTTGCCAGCTTCTCGCTTGCGACGGCGGACCGTCAGAAAGATCCGCAGGGGAACTGGACCGACAAAACCGAATGGCACAACCTGGTTTGCTTCCAGCGCACCGCGGAAATCGTCCGCGATTACGTCAAAAAGGGTTCGCAAGTCTTCGTCGAGGGCAAGATTCAGACTCGCTCCTGGGACGATAAGGCCAGCGGCGAGAAGAAGTATAAGACGGAGATCCTGGTCAACGATCTGTCGCTGCTCGGCGGCAGACAAGGTGCAGAAGGCGGCGCTTCCACGGGCTCCTACTCGCGGTCAAATGCGGCCTCCTCGTCCAGCACCAATTACGACCAGCGCAGTCCCGCCACCGTTCCGGATTACGGCGAGGACGGCATCACAGACGACGATATCCCCTTTTAGGAAGCGGATCGCGTTACTGAACTCGGGCTCCGTACTTTCGCTCAATCGCCTGCGCGCCCGCAAGCAGACCGTCGAGCGGCCCGAAATCCGGCAGCTCCGCTCCAAGCCGTCGCAGTTCCGTCAGCAGCAATTCGGTCGGCAAATTTCCTAGGAGAGCGTCCTGCGCGAAGGGACATCCACCCAAGCCGCCGAGAGCCGCGTCGAACCGCCGGCACCCAGCCGTGTAGGCCGCCTCCACCAGCGCCCCTGCGGTTTCAGGACGCGTATGCAGATGGAGCCCGATCTCCACGCGGTCGTGGACCGCCCGCACATCCGCGAACAGGTCAGCTACCCGTCGCGGCGTGGCCACGCCTACGGTATCCGCAAGCGAGATCTTTGACACGAAGCTGACTGCGTCGACGTGCTTGAACCCGGCCGCAATCAGGACGCGAAGGTAATCTGCCTTCACCTCCGCGGGCATAACGCCGGGCAGTCCCTGCCAGGCATCGCGCGGGCACTCGATGATGTTTACCATGGCTTGCTTTCTCTCTTCTGATCTGTCCACAGACTCACCAGAGAGATGCCAAAACCCGCAATCGTGAGCACGCACAGCATCTGCACAAGCGCCGACTGTCGCAAGAGCCAGTCATGGCAGGGAACGACGATCGTGCGCGTTCCGGTTCTCACCACCTCGGATGTAGGGGCATGGCGGTCACCGCCAAGAAAGGCTGAGCACTCATCCCGGTGTCCGGATGCCCAGACGGAAAGTCCCGCTGCTGACAAGAGAGCGAACAGAAGCAGGGAGATCGTGCGGCGCGAGATCATGTCTGCATCACCCCGGGGTTGAACCTCGGCACATCCGGGTTTAGGGAGCATGCTTCGAGCGCCAGGATGAGCACCTCGCGCGTCCGGGCGGGATCGATGATGGCATCGATCCAGAGCCGTGCCGCTCCGTAGCGCGGGTCCGCCGCGGCATCGTACCCGTCCTTGATCTCCTGCCAGAGTGCCTGCCGGCGCGCCGAATCGACCACCTCGCCGGCCCGCTCCATCTGTTTGGCGCGGATCTCGGCCAGCGTGTTGGCGGCCGCCGCCCCGCCCATCACGGCATAACGGGCAGTCGGCCAGGCGAAGAGGAAGCGCGGATCGTAGGCCTTGCCGCACATCGCATAGTGCCCGGCCCCGAAGCTGCCGCCGAGGATTACCGAAATCTTCGGAACGACGCTGGTCGACACGGAGGACACCATCTTGGCCCCGGCGCGGATGATGCCGCTCCACTCGGCATCCTTGCCCACCATGAAGCCGTTCACGTCATGCAGGAAGAGGAGCGGCACAAGATTCTGATTGCAGTCCAGGATGAAGCGCGCAGCCTTCTGCGCACCCTCAGTGTAGATCACGCCGCCGACCTCGATACGCGTGCTTCCCGCCAGGGGACCGAGGGAGACGGTCTGCCTCTGGTTGACCTTCTGGTTCGCCACAATCCCTACCGCACGGCCGCCGATGCGCGCGTAAACGCAAACCAGCGTCCGGCCGAACTCCTGCTTGTACTCGTCAAACTCGCTGCGATCTACGAGCCGGGCGATCACCTCGCGAACGTCATAAAGATTGCTTGCGCCCGGGACGGGATCGAGCAGTCCGTACAGCTCCTCGGCCGCATAACGAGGAGCGTCCGCCGCTGGATCGTACGGGATCGCCGAGAACGGCGCCCGGGTGCGCTCGCCCAGTTTGCCGACCAGCGAACGCAAGCGCCGGAGGCAGGACGGATCGTCCGGCTCCTTGAAGTCCACCGTGCCGGAGATCTCGGCATGCATCGCGGCTCCGCCAAGCTCTTCCGCCGGAGTCTTTTGGCCGATGGCCGCCTGCACCAGCGCAGGCCCTGCCAGAAAGAGCCCGGAGCCCTCGGTCATGAGCACGGTATCAGTCATCACCGGCAAGTAAGCTCCTCCGGCCACGCACATGCCCATGATCGCGGTCATCTGCGGAATGCCAAGCGAGCTCATCACGGCGTTGTTGCGAAACACCCGGCCGAAGTCATCCTGATCGGGGAAGACCTCCTCCTGTAGAGGCAGAAAGACGCCGCTCGAATCGACCAGGTAGAGGGTCGGAATGCGGTTCTCGAGCGCAATGGTCTGCGCCCGCAAGACCTTCTTCGCGGACATAGGGAAGAAGGCTCCGGCCTTGACCGTGGCATCGTTCGCGACCACCAGGCAGAGCCTGCCCTGTACGCGCCCCAGGCCTGCGACGACTCCCGCCGAGGGAGCCCCACCCCACTCCGCATACATGCCGTACGCCGCCCACAGCCCAAGCTCCATAAGCTCCGTACCAGGGTCGAGCAGCAAGGCAATGCGCTCGCGGGCAGTCAGGCGGCCTTTGCTGTGCTGAGCCTCCGTCGCCTTGTCTCCACCGCCAAGCCTGATCTGGTCTTCCTGCCCAGCCAGCTCGGCCAGGAGAGCACGCACAGCGACGGCGTTTGCCTTGAATTTGGCCGCCCCAGTGTCCAACCGGCTCTTCCATGCCTTGCTTCCTTCTGTTTGCTCCACGGCGGCCTCTTGAGACACAGGATCAAGATACCGTTTTGAACCTCCCTCTGCCGAGTGTCATCCTAAAGGCAGTTCGCATGCGGATCCAACCCACCGACGCTCTTCTCCTGATCGACCTACAGCCGGACTTCCTGCCGGGGGGCGCGCTCCCTGTGCCCGGCGGAAATGCCATCCTGCCGCTGATCAACGCGCTGGCCCTGCGCTTTGAGCATGTGCTGCTGACCCAGGACTGGCACCCTCCGGGGCACATCTCCTTTGCCTCGACCTACCCTGGCAAGCAGCCTTACGAGCAGGTGAACGTCGCTTACGGAGCGCAGACGCTTTGGCCGGAACACTGCCTGCAGCACACGCCCGGCGCGGCGCTTGCTTCGGAGCTCGACGTGCCGCATGCGGAGCTGATCCTGCGCAAAGGGTTTCGAGCAGAGATCGACAGTTACTCCGCTTTTTTAGAGAACGACCATCGCACACCGACCGGGCTGGCGGGCTATCTGCGCGAGCGCGGTTTGCAGCGGCTGTTCCTGGCGGGGCTGACGTACGACTTCTGTGTGCGCTTTTCGGCGGTCGACGGACGCGCGTTAGGGTTTGAGACTCATGTGATCGAGGATGCAACGAGAGCAGTCGGGCTGCCGGGATCGGTCGCGGAAACGGAGGCGGCGCTGGCCGCGGCCGGCGTGCCCCGTGTGCAGTCGGGATCGCTGTGACCGGCGAGGCCGGCCGGCCGGAGTGGATCGCCACCGAGGCGACGGTGACCAGCTGCCGATACCAATTTCGCGCGCTGAGTCCGCTGGCGTTCGGCTTCCAAACGGGCGAGAAGTTCCGGATCACCTTCGACTATTACGCCCACGGGCGGCTCTATTCGGATGAGTTCCAATCGCCGGTGGCGGTTGCGCAGAACGAGCGAGTCCCGGTGCGCTACGACCCACTCAACCCGGCCCAGAACAGCCGCAGCAGCGGCGACACGGTTGCTCCGCCGGCGAGCCGAAGGGCTAGGCTTACGGTCGGGATCGTTGGTTCGGTGGTGCTGTCGCTGATCTGGCTGGCAATCCTGCGCGGCTGCCACGCGAGTTGACGCGTGCGATCCTTTTACACTGGGGAGGTGTCCACTTCTTCTGCGATCCCGGATCAGGGTTCAGAGCATAGCTCGGCAACTTCGACGCCGAACCACTTCTTCGCCGATCTTTATACCTTTCACTGGGACGCGCTCGAGCTGCGTCTGCCCCTGGTCAGCGCTTCGGCCGTGGCGCTCTGTTTGTTTGTGGGCGTGGCTGCCGGACATCCTGGCGGCGCTTTGATCGCGGGCGGCGGCGCTCTGACGATCGGCTTCGGCGCCAATCAGCGGATCGCGGATTCGCGGCTGCAGCCGATGCTCTTTGCCGTGTTCGCCATGGCCACGGCGGCGTTTCTGGGGACGATCGCAGGTCACCGGAACGTCACGCTCGTCCTGTTTTCAGCTATTTCCGCAGCGATCTATGGCGTGCTGACAGTGCGCAACTCCGGCGTGGCCTGGGTGGGGCAGCAAGCTTCCGTTGCGCTGTTTGTGGCTTCAGCATTTCCCTCCGGACTGCATGGATCGTTTGAACGGGCGGGCTTAATCGCGCTGGGAGGAACACTGCAGATCCTGTTTACCAGCGTGGGGCTGCGCCTGATTCCCGAGCTCAGCAAGGATTTGCTGGCGATTCCCCGGTCGCTCTACGATCAGCGACGGGAGCTGCTCCTCCGCCTGCGACAGCTGTCTCAGGCGCTGCCGGCGCCGGACCGCCGCACCGCCCTGGTGTATGCGCTGCGGATGACGCTTACGGTGGTAATCGCTTCCGAACTCTACCGCCGGTTGAAGATGCAGTCCGGCTACTGGGTGCCGATGACGGCGCTGCTGGTGCAAAAACCGGCGTTCTTCGAAACGTTGACACGGGGTCTGCTGCGCATTGCTGGCACGCTGGCCGGAGCCACACTGGCTACGCTGCTGGCCGCGCATGTCCCGCTCGGTTCATATACGCTGGCGGCCGTGACCACCTTTTTTGCGTTTTTGTCGTTTGCGACCAACTCGGTGAACTACGGCCTGTTTACGTTGTGCATGACCTCCTACATCGTCTTCCTGCTCTCCCTGAACCAGATTCCAAGCCCTGAAATTGCCCATCGCCGAGCGTGGTGCACCATTGCCGGAGCGCTGATTGCGTTTGCGATTCATCTGGACGCATTGCGGCGGCATCGGGATGGGTCCGAGTTGGCGGCTTCGGGAAAGACCAAAAATAAGGCATAGCCAGGAGTACTTCCAGGGACGACTCGGAACCTCACCTCAAAGAAAAGGTTGGGATCAGGTCTCTACGCCGGCCAAGCCGAGGTCCTGCGCGTAGACCTGCATCGCTTGAAGACAGATCGCAATGTGGTCTTCAAGAGAAAGGCCGAGCATCGAGGCGCCGAGGGCGATATCTTCGCGCTTGACGGCACGTGCAAACGCCTTGTCTTTCATCTTCTTGAGGACGCCGTTGGACTCGACGTCGTGAATAGAGCGGGACGGCTTCACCAGAGAGCAGGCGGTAAGGAAGCCGGCAAGCTCGTCCGAGGCGAAGAGGGCCTTGTCGAGATGCGACTCGGGAACGACGCCGGAATAGTCAGCGTGGGCGAGGATGGCATGCAGGATGGGCTCAGGCCAGCCGTGCTCCCGTAGGTACGCGACGCCGAGGAAGGGATGCTCGGCGGGGGTGGGGTGGCGTTCGTAGTCGAAGTCGTGAAGCAGGCCGGCACAGCTGTAGGTGTCTGTGAGCTGGGCTGTCTCATCCGGCGGGAGCGCGAGCCGCTCGGCTTCCCTGCGGGCGTAGGCCTCGCAGCAGAAGGAGACGCTGAGGGCGTGTTTGCGGAGGCTGTCGCCTTGCGTCCACTCCTGCATGAGGGCAAGGGCTTCCGCTCGCGTGTGGGTGTTGGAAGAGGTGGTTGGCATAGACGGACCTTGCAGCTTGGATGTTGGGTTGTGCCTGCTGGGTGTCGAGGCGTTGAGGATTCACGGCTGTGGACCTTCGAAGTGATGCGGCGATGCAGTAGGATAGTCGAGCTTCGCTGAGCACATGAAGTATGCCGTCTTCTAAGTACGAAGGTTAACCAGGCTGGTTCTCCTTCGGTTTTCTTCAGGTTTTCTGCCGTTCTGTCCCGGCCTTGCTCTTGACTCTTCTGGTACCGAGTGTCAGTCTAGGCACATCGCAGGCGGCCGTTATCGGACGCTTACGATGCGGAGACCTTGCTCTGGCATCCGCCCGCACTACACAAAATGGCCACTACCATGGTGCCGTTCGCTCAGGCTGAGACGCAGCGCGAGGTCTTACGCTGCGATCACTGTAAGCTCGTGCAATTCCGCACACTTTCACCTGTCTGCCGCCGCTGCCGCAAATCGCTGGTCGTGGAGAAACCCCTGGCCGCTCCGGCTCCGGTGACCTTTATCTCTGCCCGGGCGGAGGAGCCGGATGGCATCCAGGTAGCGACCGCGGTCCGGGATCTGCGCCACGTGCGCAACCTGAGCCAACGTCAACTGGCCGCGCGCATGGGTGTGCCGCGGACGTACATCTCAAAAATTGAGAATGGCAAGGCGATGCCGACGCTCTCGTCACTGGACCGCTTAGCGAGAGCGCTGGAGGTGGACATCTCGGCACTGCTGCGGGATGCGAGCACACGCCACTCCAATGAGACAGCGATGCTGATGATGGATCCGTTTCTGGCGGAAATTGCGGCGTATACGGCGCAGATGGACGCGCTGCAGAGGACGATCTTCCTGAACCATGTGCGCGAGCTGGCGGCAGGTCGGCGGCGCACGGCGTAGAACACGGATCCGATCACGGCGTAAACCGCTGTGTATGGGCACGATCTTCTTTCCTCAGCGGCCGCATCTGCACGGATGCGGCCGCACTCCAGCAGGGTCTCTGGTTGGCCAACTCCCCACATGACAAGCTTGTATGCTAACCTCAGCGTTTTCTGAGGCATTGTGTTGCGTTCTGAGCTGAGCCAAGTTTCCCGCCGCGAAGCGATCCGGACCCCGAGCCGGATTGGTGAGTTATCTCCCGAGGAACTTGCGGTGTTTGCGCAGCTGGATGTCGCACGCCTGCCGAAACATGTGGCCATCATCATGGACGGCAACGGCCGGTGGGCAGGTAAGCGGGCGCTGAAGCGCTTTCTGGGCCACCAGCAGGGCGCGGAAAGCGTACAGTTTGTGGTCGAGACGGCCTCCCGGATCGACCTGCCGTGGCTGACGCTGTATGCGTTTTCGCTCGAGAACAACCTGCGCCGGCCCAAGGCGGAGGTGAGCTTCCTGATGAAGCTGCTGAAAAATTACCTGGTAGGCAACGTGAAGCGCATGAACGATAACAACGTGCGCATGGCTTACATCGGGCGCACGCGGGAGCTGCCGGCTGAGATCCAGGAGACCATGCAGTGGGCGCAGGAAGAAACGGCGCACAACACCGGGACCACACTGACGCTGGCTTTGAATTATGGTTCGCGAACCGAAATTGTAGATGCGGCACGGGCGCTCGTGGCAACGCTTATCGAAGAGGCGCACACGCGGGGATGTTCGCTTGAAGACCTGTTGCAGGTGGATGGGTTGGAGTCGCGGCTGGAGGAAGCACAGTTTGCGGCGCACTTGTACACCGGGCACATGCCCGATCCGGACCTGGTCGTACGGACGTCGGGCGAGATGCGGATCTCGAACTTTCTCCTGTGGCAGATGGCCTACGCGGAGATCTTCGTGACCGATCGGCTGTGGCCGGACTTTCGCGGAATCCACCTGCTTGAAGCGATCCATAACTACCAGCAGCGGGAACGGCGCTTCGGCGGCCTGGGCGAGGGTACGGATGAGCAGTTGGCGGGCAACGACCTGGCGCTCGAGCCGGCCGACCAGGTGGCCGAAGAGATTGAGCATGAGCTGTTGCCGAAGACGCTGCTGAGCAGGCGTTAGCCCGTTCGCGGCGGGGTAATCCGTATATGCTTCACAAAGCCCCATGAAACGGATTGTGACTGCTGTCGTTTTGATTGTTGCTGTGCTGACCCTGGTATTGCGCGGCGATCTCTGGCTGATCTCATGCTTCGCCGGCCTGGTGGCAGGGCTGGCGGCGTTTGAGTATCGGGACCTGGCGCATGCGGGCGCGGCGGTACAGGACACGAAGGTGTGCATTCCGCTATGGTGGCTGATCGGCTCGACGGTGCTGATCTTTTTTTTCACGCTGCGTCTGCCGGATTTCGAACTGCCGGTGCTTTCGCTGCTTACATTCATTCTCTTTGCGTGGTCGGGGTTTCGGGCGCCGTTGCAGCGCGTACTGCTGGATACTTCGCTAGGCCTATTCGCGCTGATTTATATCGTGTATCCGCTGACACTCATCCCCTTGATCCGCGCGCACGAGGATGGGACGGGACTGCTGCTGTTTTTATTTGCATGCGTGTGGTGCGGCGACATCGCGGCACTGTATGTGGGCAGATACTTTGGGAAGCACAAGCTCTCGCGGCTCTCACCGAATAAGACGTGGGAGGGAACAATGGCGTCGGTGGTGGGGTCTGTCGCGTGCGGGATGGGTGTGTTTTCTCTGGGCCAGGCGCTCTCCGCCCGAGGATACACAGAGCTGCACATCGGCATGGCGCCGTGGAAGCTGGTGCTGCTTGCGGTGGTGCTGAATGCGGCGGCACAGCTGGGAGATCTGCTCGAGTCAGCCATCAAACGTGGAGCTGGGGTGAAAGATTCAGGGACGCTGCTGCCGGGTCACGGTGGGGTGCTGGATCGGATCGATGCTCTCCTGCTGGCAGCTCCGGTGCTGTGGTATGCGCTGCTGCTGAAAGACTGGCAGACGCTGTTCCGGTAGGGATTGTGGGCGGGTTTATGCTGAGGAGTATGGGCGACGGGGAGAACACCTTCGAGTCTTTTCGGGAAGTCGTGCAAGATCGTCTGGTGCCTGAGTTAAAGGCGGTGAAGGTGTCGGTGGATTCCTTGCGGACCGAGATGAAGATCAATAACGATGCCCTGCGGGAAGAGATGAAGTATCGCTATGAAGGGTTGGAGAAGATCATCGCGAACAGTCATGACAGTCTGGCGCAGCTGATTCGGCAAAGTGAAGAGCGCAGCGAGAGGTCGAACCAGATGCTTGCGGAAAAGTTTGACGGCTCGGTCCAGATACGGGAGCGGCTGGCTACTCTGGAAGCGCGGATGCCCAAGCAGTAGGTGAGGCAGCCTCTCCTGGCTTTCGGAGAGGCATCTGCGAAGATACTTAAGTGAAGAAGATTGCGATTTTGGGGTCTACCGGCTCGATCGGCCAGAGCACGTTGTCGATCTGCGAGCAGTTCCCCGAGCGGTTTTTACCAGTGGGGCTCGCGGCAGGCGCGAACGTCGACATAGCGTTTGAACAGGCGAAGCGATGGCGGCCGCGACTTGTTTCGATGGCCACCGAAGAGTTAGCGGCGGATCTGCAAGGACGGCTGAGAGCAGCCGGAAGTACGGACACCGAGATAGTCTGGGGGACGGCGGGGACGGTGGCCATCGCAACCGCTCCGGAGGTGAACTTTGTCGTTTCGGCGATCGTCGGCGTAGCCGGGCTGGAAGCGACCTACGCGGCGGTTGAAGCGGGCAAGACCATTGGGCTCGCGAACAAGGAGTGCCTGGTCGCAGCGGGTGAGCTGATCCTGACGGCGGCTCGCGCCAAAGGCGTGGCGCTTTTGCCGATCGACTCCGAGCACAACGCCCTGCACCAGGCCATGCGGGGAGGGGCGGCGGCAGAGGTGAAGCAAGTGTGGCTCACGGCCTCGGGTGGCCCGTTTCGGGAGCTGCCGGCAGAGAGCTTTGCGGCCATAACGCCGGCGCAGGCCCTTAAGCACCCGACGTGGGTGATGGGACAGCGGATCACGATCGACTCGGCCACCATGCTGAACAAGGGGCTGGAGGTGATCGAGGCATGCCGACTGTTCGACCTGCCGCCAAGCCGGGTGCGGGTGACGGTGCATCCGCAGTCGACCGTGCACTCGCTGGTTGAGTTTGTGGACGGGTCGATCCTGGCCCAGATTTCGGTGACCGATATGCGGCTGCCCATCCTGTATGCGCTGGCGTATCCGGAGCGGCCCGCGTCGAACCTGACGTTCGATTTGACTGCGCTGTCGCGGCTGGATTTCGCGCCGCCGGACCTGGCGCGCTTTCCCTGCCTGCGCCTGGCGTATGAGGCAGCCGAAGCCTCCCCGGCGGCCTGCATTGCGCTGAATGCGTCCGATGAAATCGCGGTCGAGGCGTTCCTCGAAGGACGTATCCCCTTTCCCGGGATTCCCCGTACAATCGAGCGTGTGCTCGAGCTAACACCGGCAGCGCGTCCGGAGTCTATCCGGGATGTGCTGGCGGCCGATGAGCGGGCACGCGACTGCGCCCGAAGCGTGCTGGCGGACGCATAGCGGGCATACTTTTTCGCAGAGGACCACGTTTTGTTCAATCTTTCCGGGCTGACCGCAATTCCGCAACTGGCACTGGTGCTGGGCGTCATGGTGCTGGTGCATGAAGCGGGGCACTTCTTCGCGGCGATTGCCTGCGGTGTGCGTGTCGAAACGTTTGCGATCGGCTTCGGCAAGCGGTTGTTCGGCTATGTACGCAACGGCACGGATTATTGCGTCAACCTGATCCCACTGGGCGGATACGTCAAGATGGCTGGGGTGGGCGACGAGCCGATCTCGGGCGGCGAGCAGAAGCGGGCGACGCTCGATCCGGGAGAGTTTCAGAATCACCCGCGGTGGCAGCGGGCCATCATCGGGGTTGCAGGGCCGCTCGCAAATTTCATCCTGGCGATCCTGCTGCTGACCGTCTTGTACATGCATCACCACGAGGTGTTCGAGTACCTGGAACTGCCGGCGGTGGTCGACTACGTGACGCCGGGATCGCAGGTCGCGGCGACCGGGATGCAGTCCGGCGATACCATCGTCCGCTTTGACAAATTCGAAAATCCTATGTGGGGCGATCTCGAGAACGAGCCGCACCTGACCATGAACCGGGAGACGCCTTTCTCCTTCGTGCACGATGGCCGGCGTGTGGATACGTCGATCTTCGTCGAGAATAAAGGACGTGAAGAAGATTTTTCGTGGAGCAAGCTCGGCGCGGAGCCTGTGCGGCAGATCACGCCGGTCGAAGTGGCGGATGTGACAAGCGCGGAGAGTCCGGCCGCCAAAGCAGGGCTGAAGCCGCACGATCTGCTGCTGGCGATCGATGACTTCCATCCGCACTCGGTCGAGTCGCTGCTGGACTACCTCCAGGCGCAGAAGGGCAAGCCGAGCGAGCTGACGGTCGAGCGCAAGGACGCCAATGGGCGGCTGGAGACGCTGCACCTGCCCATCACGCCAGTGCAGATGGAGACGACTGAAGGCAAGGGCTGGAGACTCGGGTTCCAGCGGGTGCTTCCTCCGGCGAAGATTGAGCAATTGTCGGTAGGTCAGGCGCTGAAGGCTTCGTGGGACGCAAATTTGAAGAGCTCCATGCTGCTGTTCGAGGTGCTGCACCGGCTGTTTACGCGGCAGGTTTCGATCAAAGCGATGTCCAGCCCGATCGGCATCGGCGTGGTCGTGCATCAGGCATTTGAGGCGAAGAACTGGAAGTCGGCAATCATCGATACGATGGCGATGATCTCGCTACAGCTCGGCATCCTGAACCTGATGCCCATTCCGATTCTGGACGGCGGCATGATTCTTTTCCTGGCGATCGAATCCCTGATGCGGCGTGACCTGAACCAGCAGGTGAAGGAGCGCGTCTACCAGGTGGCGTTTGTGTGTCTGGTGCTGTTCGCGGCCATCGTGATCTTCAACGACATTACCAAGTATCTGCCGGTGCACCTGAAGAGCTGAGTCTAAGGTCTGCGGACGGGTGGGCCCTTGGCAGCGACGGACAGCAAGAAGGCGACGGCGGCTTTCCTCGGATGACAACAAAGAATTGGCAAGAGAGTCGTTCCTTCTTGCGCTAGCGCGAGGGTAGGGCTTCCCGCTGCTGAACGGCGGTGCGAAGCTCGGCGGCGATGCCCTGCGCGGTCGTGCGCGCGTCGGCGATCTGGTTTGCCCCGAAGCTGATGGCGCCAACGCGGGCGTGTCCTCCACCGCCGAAGCGCTCGCAGATCGCAGCCAAGTTGACGAGCTGCGCGGGCGGCAGCGCTGTCCAGGGATTGGTGCCGACCGAGATCTTGGTGCGGGTGCGGGAGCGCGTGACGGCAATGGTGTACGTGGCCTCGGGGTAGAGGAAATAGGGAATGAATTTGCTCAGGGCTTCGGTCTCGCAGTCGAGCAGATCAAAGAAGATGACCTCGTCTGTAAGAACCGCGCGCTGACGGACGAGATCGATGGAGGCTCGGTGCTTGCTCAGCAGCAGCCCAATGCGCTCCTGGATGAAAGGCAGGGCGACGATGTCGGCGAACGGAAAGATAGTAAGGTGGGGGATGATGCGGGGAATGAGGTCGGGCGTATCGGCGTTTTCGATGACCAGGGCGAGTTGCAGCGCAGGCTCGTGCATCTCGACGGCCATGCGCGCCGAGGCGAAGCGAGCGCCATCGATGATGTCGGCCCAGTAGAGCAGGTCGTCGAGGCCTGAAAGGTCAAAGCCGTAGACACGGGCAGCGGTTCGGGCGATAAAGCTCGTACAGGAGATGAAGTCGGGATTGAAGAAGTGGCGGGGAGGGTGTTCCTGGCGCTCAATCGTTTCGAAGTGGGCGCGGTCTTCGGGGCTGAGAAAGGCGGACTGATGGTGATCGAACCACCAGGTGAGATGGGGAGACGGAGAATATTTGAAGTCGACAATCGCGTTTTCGCCAGGGCCAAATACAGCATCAGGAATGGGACCGGCAGAGGTGTGAGCCAGGCCGCGATACTCATAGCCGGTAGCCGTACCGATCACGTCGGTGTGAAATTTGCTGAAGACTGCGGCGGAACAGGCTCCATCGAAGCATTGATTGTGGTGTAAAACTCGGAAGTCCACGGTTCGTCCTTGTGCGACGCGATATATCCGTAGGATGACAGATCAGCATCAGGGGACACGAGGATAAGCGGTCCGAAGGGGAAGCCTTGGAGTCAGAAGCGATTGTTTCGCCGGAACCAGAGCGTGCGGCGCGGAGCACGTTCCGCTGGGTGTTCCTCGGCGGGGACGGCATGCGGGCAGGCTGGAGTTTGCTGCTGTTTGGCTTGCTGGTCTATGGTCTGGGCCGGGTGGTCACGCCGGCAGTCCGGCACCTGCATCTCGTCTCGCGGGAAGGTGCGCGGGCAAGGGAGATCACGCCGGGAGTTAGCTTCTGGGGCGATGCAATTCGGTTCGGCTTGTTCGCGCTGGCGGCACTGGTTATGTCCTGGGTAGAGCGGCGGCGATTTGCCGCGTACGGGTTGCGCGGACGGAGGATACTCGCGGACTTCGGGGCAGGCTTGCTGACTGGGCTTGGTTTGCTTTCGGCGCTGGTGGGGGCGCTGTACGGGGCGCATGCACTGGTGTTCGACGGAGAGGCGCTGCGCGGGTCGATGGCGCTCGAGTACGCGGGACGGTGGGCGGGTGCGTTCCTGTTTGTTGGGCTCTTTGAGGAGTTTGCCACGCGGGGATACGTGCAGTTCACCGTGGCCCGAGGCGTCGCAGGTATGGTGCGGGCGGCGCGTCCGGAGTTTCGGCAGGCGGGAGCCGTGGGCTTCTGGGTGGCGGCATTTTTGCTTTCCGTGTGCCTGTTCATGTTCGGGCATGTTGGCAACGCAGGCGAGACGGCTTGGGGAATCCTGGCTGTCGGAGTCGCGGGAGTGGTGTTTGCGTACTCGCTGTGGTGGACGGGTTCGCTGTGGTGGGCGGTGGGGATGCACACGGCCTGGGACTGGGCGGAGACATGCCTCTATGGGACGGCGGACTCGGGGCTGCGGGCGGTCGGCCATGTGCTCGCCACACACGCGGCCGGGCCGGCGTGGCTCTCGGGAGGGAGCACGGGGCCGGAAGGCAGTGTGTTGGTACTGCCGACTCTGCTGCTCGCGGCAGTGGTGGTGAGGGTGACGATGCCGGAAAGGCGGAGTGACCCGCGAGGAGCGGAGGGCGGGATGCGCGACAAACCTTCCGGAACGCTCCCACAGAGCTAAGGTCCAGGCGCTTACCGTCGATAATCTACTCTAGACTGACTTAACAGGCATGAACACACAACAGTCAGCAGCGAACACGCCACGCCGGAGCGCGCGGGACCTGATGCATGAAGACGCGAGTGGACGGCCGCTGGCCGAAGAGCCGGTGCCGCCAACGCCGAACCCTGGGAAGAAGGATGCGGAAGAAAGAGATCCCTGGCTTTCAGCGAGCAGGTTGCCAAAGATCGCAGCAGTGACGCTGGTGGTTTTAGCGGTCTTCGCGTTGGCCGCCTTCTATGGGGGGAGGTTCTGGCTGCGCGAGAGCGCGCGCAAGAACCTGCCGCAACTGGACGGATCGCTTGCAATTTCAGGACTGGGCGCGCCAGTGGCAGTGGAGCGGGACGTGCACGGCGTGCCGCACATCACTGCGCAGACAATGGACGATCTGGTCTTCGCGCAAGGGTATGTGACGGCGTCGGACCGGCTGTTTCAGATGGATGTGCTGCGGCGGCATGCGGCGGGAGAACTGGCAGAGGTGCTGGGGGCGTCGGTGGTGGGGCTTGATCGGCTTCAGCGGACGCTGCAGGTACGGGCAGCGGCAGACCGGGCTGTGACTCATCTGCCGGCAGCGCAGATGCATCTGCTAGAGGTCTATGCGGCCGGAGTGAACGCGTCGATGGCGGCACAGGCAGGACGGCTACCGGTAGAGTTCAAGATACTCGGCTACAAGCCGGCCGCGTGGACGCCTCGGGACTCCTTGCTGGTGGAACTGCAGATGTTTCAGGATCTGACGACGTCCTTTCCGGTGAAACTTTCGCGGGCAGCCCTTTCGGAGCGACTGCCTCCGGAACTGGCTGCCGACCTCTATCCAGTTGGATCGTGGCGGGACCATCCGCCAACGGCGCCGGTGGCGGATCTCACCATCGAGGGGCCGCCGATTGAGCAGGTACCGCTCGATGAAACACAGTCGCTGCTGCGCCAGAAGATCTTGCCGGAAGCGTTATTGCCGGAGCCGGTGTTTGTAGCTGGGTCAAACAACTGGGTCGTTTCCGGAATGCATACAGCGTCTGGTAAGCCCATGCTTTCGAACGACATGCACTTGAGCCACACAGTGCCCGGAATTTGGTACGAGGCGGATCTGCAGGCGGGAGCGTTCCATGCGGCGGGAGTCTCGATTCCCGGGCTGCCGCTGATCGTGGTCGGACATAACGCGCACATCGCCTGGGGCTTCACGAACACGGGTGCGGATGTCCAGGATGTGTATGTGGAGGCAGTGCGAGGTTCGGGTGCGGAGGCGCAGTTCCGGGCGGTGGACGGGACGTGGCAGCCGCTGGTGCACCTGCCGGAGGTGATCAAGGTGCGGCGAGGCCGGGATGTGACGCTCGACGTGACGGCGACCCGGCATGGCGACGCGGTCACGCCGATCCTGAACCCGGCACTGACGACGACGGTGAATCGCCCTCTGGCGCTGCGCTGGACGGTCTACGACCCCGAAGTGCTGAAGGTGCCCACCTACGAGGTGGACTCCGCCCACGATTGGCCGAGTTTTCTGGCGGCGCTGAGTGCAGGTGGGCTTCCCTCGCAAAACGTGGTGTACGCGGACGACCAGGGACACATTGGGTACCACATGGTGGGCAGTATTCCGATGCGCGGAACGGGGCTGATGACAGCGGCGGGGGTAGCTTCCGGCGCAGCAGGGTTGCCGGCGGATGTCGCTCGAGCAACGCCGGCGGCACCGGCGCAGAGCCCGACCATCACGGCGATGCCCGATCCTCTGAACGGGACGGCAGTCCAGGCCCCCAACCAGACTCCGGAGGAGCAGGCGAAAGTTCCGCTGAATGGCATTAGTCCGGTGCCGGAGGTACCGATGCCCATGCGTGAGTGGACGGGGTATGTGCCGTTCGCGCAGCTTCCGCAGGTGTTCGATCCGGCAGGAGGCGTCATTGCGACGGCGAACGCGCGGACGACCCCGGATGACTACGGCTATCCAATCACCCTAAACTGGGCGGAGCCGTACCGCAACGAGCGGATCTGGAAGACGCTGGGGCACAGGACCGGCTTGACCGCAGGGGACATGCTGGCGCTTGAGGACGATGTGTACTCGGAGTTCGATCATGTGCTGGCGGAGCGGCTGGCGTATGCCCTCGACAGCGAGTTGGAGAGGCCGGCTCGGCCGCTGACGGCGGCGCAGACCAAGACACTGCGGCAGGCGGCGGATCTGCTGCGCACGTTTAATGGGCGAATGACGGTCGACTCCCCGGCAGCAGCGGTGGTGGCGAGCGTGCACGGGGTGCTGTGGCCGATGCTGCTGGCGCCGCATGTGCCGGGGGTGAAATCAGCGAAGGAACTGCGGGCGCTGTACGTCTGGGGTGAAGAGGATTACGCGCTGGAGCAGGTGATGATGCATACGCCGCCACGCTGGCTGCCGAAAGGCTTCCGGGACTGGAACGACTTCTTGACAGGCGCAATCGAGGCCGGGTTGGTGGAGGCCCATGCTCCGGCGGACTTGTCGACATGGCGGTACGGCTCGATCCATGTACTAGATATCGAGCACCCCATCTTTGCGCAGTCACCGCTGCTGCAGCGGGTCTTCGGGCTGCCGACGGGAACAGGGGTGCTGCCGCAGTCAGGCGACGGGACGACGGTGAAGCAGGTGGGACGGAGCTTTGGGCCGTCCGAGCGGATGACGGTGGATTTCGGCAATGTGGACCGGACGACGCTGAATGTCGTGCTGGGGCAGTCGGGCAATCCAGTAAGCCCGTGGTACATGGATCAGTTTCAAGCATGGTACCGGGGGACCACTTTTACGATGCCATTTGGGAAGGTCGGTGGAGGACATCGCCTGGTGTTGACGCCGGGCTAGCGCGGGGACAAGACCAAGGAGTTTGTAGACTTACCTGAGATTTCAGAGAGGAACGTGAGGGCGGATGAGTGAACTTTATCGGCCGGATGGCCGTGCGGCGGATGCGCTTCGGCCGGTGCGGATGACGGCTGGGTATGTATCGACGGCGGAGGGCTCGGTGCTGATGGAGGCCGGCCACACGCGGGTGCTGTGCAATGCGACGGTCGAGACTGGGGTACCGGGATGGATGCGAAACTCGGGCCGCGGCTGGGTGACGGCGGAGTACGGGATGCTGCCCCGGGCGACGTTGACGCGGTCTCCGCGCGAGGCCGAAAAGGGCAAGATTGGCGGGCGTACGCATGAGATCCAGCGGCTGATCGGGCGATCGCTGCGGGCGGTGGTAGATATGCGCGCGCTCGGTGAGCGGACGATCATCCTGGACTGCGATGTGCTGCAGGCCGATGGCGGAACGCGGACGGCGTCGGTCACGGGGGCATCCGTTGCGCTGTCTATTGCGCTGGGCAAGCTGGTCACGTCCGGGACGCTCAAGCAAAACCCACTGAAGCAGATGATCGCGGCGACAAGCGTGGGCATCGTCGATGGACACACGCTGCTCGATCTCTGCTATGAGGAAGACTCGCGGGCTACGGTGGATATGAACGTCGTGATGCTGGCGTCCGGTGGGCTGGTCGAGACGCAGGCGACGGCGGAGAAGGAAAGCTATAGCCGCGCGGAGTTGACGGCGATGCTCGACCTGGCAGAGGGTGGGGTGCGCTCGCTCTTGGCGCTGCAGCAGAAGGCGCTGGCGGCTGCAATTTAGCCGAGGACAATCTACTCCAGGCCGTAAACTTCCGCATTGCAGACCTGGG
>CAXUEE010000019.1:4633-6847 GCA_964249905.1 uncultured Acidobacteriaceae bacterium | reverse complement strand
CTGGGCAATGCCGCGGATGCGGGTTATGTCTTCGGGGCTGGGGTTGGCTCCGCGGGCGGCAGCATCGCGAAGTTCGGTATCGGAGAGTGGATCGATGGCCTTCGCGGTAATGCAGTCGCAGTAACGGTTGACCTGCTGGGGCGTGCTGGAGCGACCCGCAGCAGTCTGGTGGGCGCGGTCAAGGCAGCTGGAGCGGGCCGACGAAGACATGGTTTTGCGGAGCTCGGCAGGGGTGGGGTTGCGATCCTGGTAGAGCTTGAGAAGGATGCCGGCGACGAAGCAAAGTGCGAAGATGAGGACGATGCGTGTCGTTTGCGTCATGGAGTGGGCTGCGTGCTGCGGTTGGGATGTGCGGATGGTGACGTCTGTTGGCTGCGCGGGTGAATCTTTGGCAGGCACCGGTCTCTGCGTTTGGCAAGGAGATCCTGCTGCGCTGGGTCGCGTTGCCGGAGGGACTCTAATAGGAGAGAGGTTAGGGAGCCGTTACCCCCAATCAAGCACCTAGACTTGCCGGACTTCACGATGATGCGCTCATCAGTCCTAGCTTCAATGAATGTTTGATTCTGCTTTGCTCATGCAAATCTCCGCCACAGCGTACCTCGAAACCTTGTTTCTGAAACGAGTGGCGGGTATTGATCATCATCGCGTTACCGCAGCCACTTCGGATGCACGAACGGGTACGCTTCTTGCTGGCCAGCGCAAGCGTGCGAGCCGTCAGGCCAGACCTCGAAGTTTGCGCTTCGCGGCCGAAGTATTCTCGCCAGAAAGTCCTTCCGTATATCTTTGCGTGACAAAGTCTGTTCGCCCGTCCAGCCCGCGACGAACGAGCATCAAGGATCAGCGTCCACTGATTCGGGGAGGGGCCAGGAAGCCGGTAAAGGGGGCTAGGCCGCTTTTTAGCGCTCCTCGCTTAGTCTCCAAACTTATCGCTTTCCGGACTTGCAAGGGGCTACGATGGTCGCACCATGCGCATGCTCACAAGACTTTCTCAATTCCTGCTTGGATCGCTGCTTACGCTAGGTTTGATGGCCGAAACTGCAACTGCGGCATGCAAGAGCACGGTCACCGGAACCCTTCAGGTGGTCTCGCTCGCGAGCCGGGTCTATGGCGACGCGCGCCTTCTTCGCGTCTGGCTGCCTCCGGGCTACGTCAGTGGTGGGGCTTCCAAGGTGCGATACCCGGTCCTGTATCTCTTCGACGGGCAGGACCTCTTTGATCTCTGCACGACGCGTCCAGATCAGGATGAATGGCACGTCGATGAGATTTTGACCGACCTGATTGGCAAGCAAGCCGTACAGCCGTTCATTGTGGTTGGAATCGATAACCCTGGTCCCGGTCATCGTGAGGAGGAGTACTCCCGGTATAGCGTTGTGGCGGACGCTCCGCAAAAGCTCTCAGCTTTCATGAATTCCGAGGTTCTTCCACTCATTGATCAACGCTTTCGCACGATCAGTGACAGAACTCACCGAGGGGTGGGTGGAGCGTCGTTAGGCTCACTCGCAGCGTTGACGCTCTTACTGGACCAGCCGGACACGTTCGGCCTGGGCCTGCTTGAAAGCACCTCGTTGCAGAATGGAAACGGCCGAGTGCTCCAGGAGACCTCCCAAATCGTGCAAGGGCCGTTGCGTATTTCCATCGGTGTGGGCACGACGGAGGTGCCGCCGAGAGAGGCTGCGGCCCATGGGTTTCCTTATTTCGATGACGCTGCTGTCGCGATGAATCGAACGCTTGCTGAAAATATTAGGAAGAGCCTGATGAACCATCCTGAAGTGAAGTTGACCGTTCAGCAGGGTGGGCAGCATCAGGATCGGTATTGGAGCGAACGCTTCGGACCGGCTGTGCGATTTCTGTTTCCTCTCGGTCCAGCAGCAGTCAATAAGTCTTCGTAAAGCCGTTCTCGCCAGTCTCGGCTTGGTCCCAGCTTCCATTTCGCGATTTTTCTGAACGCGCACGCCGGCTTTCGTGGGACAGCCGGCGTTGCGCTCCGCGACCTATCCTCATGCGTCCGAAGATGGAGGTAGGGATGTGTAAAATCAGCTTCGACGCCACGCGCATCCAACACAACACCAGGAGATCAGACAAAGCCGATGAAATTGACAGCCGGAAAGCTCGCAGGGTTGAAAGCAGTGTCGAATCAGGGCGGCGTGATTGCGGCGGCCGCGATGGACCAGCGCGGGTCGCTGCAGAAGTCGCTGGCCAAAGAAAAGGGCGGCA
>CAXUEE010000019.1:0-4623 GCA_964249905.1 uncultured Acidobacteriaceae bacterium | reverse complement strand
TGGTGACCGAGGTGCTGACGCGCTACGCCTCGGCGATCCTGCTCGATCCGGAGTATGGCCTCCAGGCTGCAAAGCACCGGAATAATGCGGGGCTGCTGCTGGCCTACGAGAAGACCGGCTATGACGCGAACACGGCGGGGCGGCTGCCGGATCTGCTGGATGTGTGGAGCGTGCGGCGCCTCAAAGAGGCCGGGGCGGACTGCATCAAAATCCTGCTCTACTACTCACCGTTTGAGAAGACGCCGATCAACGACTTGAAACATGCTTGGATTGAGCGGGTCGGCGATGAGTGCCTCGCGCACGATGTTCCTTTTTTCCTCGAGTTCGTCGGCTATGACGTCGAGGGTGGGGATGAGAAGTCGCTTGCCTACGCGAAGAAGAAGCCGGAGATCGTGTCAGGATCCATGGCGGAGTTTGGTAAGGCGCGATACAACGTGGACGTGCTGAAGGTCGAGGTCCCGGTCGAGATGAGCTACGTGGCCGGAACGCGTGCCTACAAGGGCGAAGCGGCCTATACGCGCGAGCAGGCGCTTGAGCATTTCCGGGAAGCCGAGACGATGACGCATAAGCCGTTCATCTATCTTTCGGCGGGCGTGTCCAATGCAGTGTTTATCGAAACGCTGGAGCTGGCGGGGGAGTCCGGGACAAAGTTCAACGGTGTGCTCTGCGGCCGCGCGACCTGGAAGGACGGCATTGCCGTGTATGCGACCAAAGGTGCGGACGCCTTCAAGCAGTGGCTGGAGACGACGGGCGTCGACAACATCACAAACGTGAACAAGGCTCTGGAAGCGGCAAGCCCGTGGTATCTGAAGTTTGGGGCGAACTCGATGGAAGAGCTGGGCTAGTCGGCCAGCGGGGTGCGTGGGGTACCCCCTTCCATGAAAGAGGTATGGCAGAACGGCTCGGCGGCATGCTAGGCTCACGACGTGAATCTTCGTTGCTCAGGCCTGATCGTGGGATGGCTTGCCTTTTGGCTGCCCTTGGGTGCGCAGCTACACGGCGCAAAAAGTCCAGTTCAGCCAGCTCGGCGTCTTCACGCAGCAGCAGCTTGAAGACGCCACCGGGGTGCATCCCGGCACAACACTGAACGCGGCGGACCTCGGCGCGGCGGCGCAGCGACTGGTGGACACGGGGTATTTCGACGATGTGAGCGCGACTATCGAGGGCAAGATCTCGGCCGCGACCATCAAGTTGAACACGAAGCCGACGGACCTGGCGCATCTGTTGCCGGTTGGGTACGCAAACTTTGTGTGGCTGACACGGGACGAGATTGATACGGCGGTTCGGGCGAAGATTCCGCTGTATAACGATTATCTTCCGGAGAACAGCCCGCGTGAGGAAGAGGTCAGGATGATTCTGACGGCGGCGCTGTCGGCCAAGTCGGTAAAAGCCGAGGTGGCGTTCGACACATACGAACCGACGCTGCGGCATCCGCGGCGGGCGATTGCGTTCCGGGTGACGCAGCCGGAGGTGCGGGTAGCCAACGTAAAGCTCGGCGGGGTAACCCCGGCGCTGGTGCCGCTGGTGCAGAAGTCAGTGAATGCGACGGTACGGACGGCGTACGAAGAGGGTCCGGCGGACAGGACGTCGGAGGACCGAATCTTGGAACCACTGCTGAACGCAGGCTATGTGCAGGCGAAGCTGATCGACAGGATGCCGACCCCCGGAGCGGTAGAGAGCGGGACGGTGCCGGTGGTGCTGGCGGCACGGCTGCAGGCGGGCAAGGTGTATACGGTGGCGAGTGTGACCTTTGCGGGCACGCCAATGCTGTCGGCGGAGGCGTTTGCGGCGACGGCGAAGCTGCATGGAGGCGATGTGGCGTCGCGGGAAGACCTGCTGGCGACGCTGGCGCCGCTCGATGCGGCGTACCGGCGCAAGGGGTATTTGAATGTGGTGGTGGAGGTGGTCCCAAGCTTCGACGCGACGGCAGACACCGTGGCGTATACGGTCAACGTCGTGCCGGGGGAGCAGTACCGGGTGCATGAAGTGAGCGCGGGCGGGTTGGATCCGGCGGCGAAGGCGGACTTCGACCGAGGCTGGCTGATGGAGGAGGGAGAGCTCTACAACCCGGAATACGTGAAGAGCTTTTTGAAGCAGAATACGGCGTTGCAGGCGCTCGAGGGATACGCGGCGGGGTTCAAGGCGTATGCGGATCCGAACACGCACACGGTCGACCTGGTGATTACGTTTGCGCGCATGGGTCCGAAGGCGCGCTAAGTTGCCGTGATAGTTCGCGCCCATTAGGCGCTGACGTAGACTGGAGCTCGATGTCGACTGAGATCAGCCCTGCGAAGGTGGCCTTGCGTGTTGCCGCACGCAAGCTGGCCAAACTGACCAAGGCTCGCCGTCCGATGCAGTTTCCGACGTATGGACCCGAGGTGGCGCAGCGGATTGAGCAGTATCATGACGACGTCCGCTACTCGGCGCTGGCGCTGGCGATTCAGCGGCTGAAGACGGACGAGGTGCCGGGAGCGTTTGCCGAGGTGGGAGTGTACCGCGGCGTGACGAGCGCATTCATCCATCGGCAGGCTCCGGAGCGACGATTCTATCTGTTTGACACGTTTGCCGGGTTCCCGGAGCAGTCGCTCGAAGGCGGGGCGGATGCCCGGTTTCGCGACACGTCCGAAGAGGGCGTGGCCGCGGTGCTGGGCGATACGCAGAACATCGTCTTTCGTAAGGGCTTCTTTCCGGCTACGGCAGAAGGACTGGAGAGCGAGAAGTTCGCGCTGGTGATGCTGGATGTGGACTTATATCAGCCGGCGCTCGATGTCCTTGGGTTCTTCTATCCGAGGATGGTGCGGGGCGGATTCTTCTTCATGCATGACTACAACTCGCCAGAGGCAAACCATGCCATCTCGCGTGCGGCGCACCTGTTTATGAGCGACAAGACGGAGCTTTTGATCGAGCTGCCGGATTTTCATGGGTCGGCGATGTTCCGAAAGGTGTGAGAGCCGGCGAAGCCGGGTTAGGGGACGTCGGCAGAGCCAGCCTTCACTACAGCTCTCCTCAAGTTTCGCTTTGAGCCAGCGCCCAAAAGATGACACATACCCGTCTCACTCCCACTCAATTGTGCCTGGGGGTTTGCTGGTGATGTCGTAGACGACGCGGTTGATGCCGCGCACCTCGCTGACGATGCGGCTGGAGATACGGCGGAGAAGGTCGTAGGGAAGCGGCGACCAGTCGGCGGTCATGCCGTCTTCGCTCTCGACGGCGCGGAGGACGCAGGTGCTGGCGTAGGTACGCTGGTCGCCCATGACGCCGACGCTTTTGATCGGCAGCAGGACGGCAAAGCTCTGCCAGAGCTTGGCTTCCAGGCCGGCGGAGCGAATCTCGGCAGTGACGATGACATCAGCTTCCTGGAGGATGGCGACGCGCTCGGGGGTTACCTCACCGAGGATGCGGACGGCAAGGCCGGGGCCGGGAAAGGGCTGGCGGTCGATGATCTCTGCGGGCATGCCGAGGTCGCGGCCGATACGGCGGACTTCGTCTTTGAAGAGGTCGCGGAGGGGCTCGATGAGCTTGAGCTTCATATCGGCGGGGAGGCCGCCGACGTTGTGGTGGCTCTTAATGGTGTGGGACGGGCCGTGGACGGAGGAGGACTCGATGACGTCGGGATAAAGAGTGCCCTGGACGAGCCAGGCTATCTCTTCCCCCGCGCTGCGTTCGGCCTCGAAGATTTTCTTCGCCTCATCGTCGAAAACAGCGATGAACTCGTTCCCGATAATCTTGCGCTTCCCTTCGGGGTCGGTGATACCGACTAGTTTCGTGAGGAAGCGGGCAGAGGCATCAACCGCGACGACATGGAGGCCGAGCTGCTCGCGCATCGTGCGCTGGACGGTGATGAACTCATCTTTGCGCAGGACGCCGTTGTCGACGAAGATGCAGGTGAGGCGATCCCCAATCGCCTTGGCAACTAAGACGGCGGCGACGGAGGAGTCGACTCCGCCGGAGAGACCGCAGATGGCGTGGCCTGCGCCGACCTGCTCGCGGATGTGGGCGATGGTGGACTGGATGAAGTGCTCGGGGGTCCAGTCCGGGGCGGCGCCGCAGAGATCCAGGACGAAGTTGCGGAGGAGCTCGGTGCCCTGCGGGGTGTGGGCGACCTCAGGGTGGAACTGGACGGCCCAGATGCGGCGAGCTTCGTCGGCAATGGCGGCGGTGGCGTTGGGGGTCTGGGCGATGAGGTGGAAGCCGGAGGGAAGTTGGGCGGCGTGGTCGCCGTGGGACATCCAGACGTTAAGGGTGGAGGGCAGGCCACGGAAGAGGGGGGACTCGTCGATGATGTCGACTTCGGCGTGGCCGTACTCGCGGCTGGCGGCTGGCTCGACCGTGCCCCCGAGGTGATGTGTGATGAACTGGAGACCGTAGCAGATGCCGAGGATCGGCAGGCCGAGGGTGAGGATGGCTGGGTCGGCGGCTGGGGCGTTACTGTCGTAAACCGAGGAGGGGCCGCCGGAGAGGATAAGGCCGAGAGGTGCGAGGGCCTGGATGCGGGCGAGCGGGGCCGTGCAGGGGAGAACGATGGAGAAGACGTTGAACTCGCGGATGCGGCGGGCGATCAGCTGGGTGTACTGCGAGCCGAAGTCCAGGATGACAATGGTTGAGGTGTCCACGACACCTAGT
>CAXUEE010000018.1:21576-26949 GCA_964249905.1 uncultured Acidobacteriaceae bacterium | reverse complement strand
GTTCTATGGCGGGTCTTCCGCGGTGGCGGCTGTGGCTAGCCTGGCCCGTGAGGAGTCGGCTGAGCGGGAGCCGGGTGGGTCGAATGGGTTTGCGATCGCGCCGGCGAATACTGCGGGGCATCATGCGCTGTTGCTGATCAATCCGCATACTTCGTTCTTTTTTCGATCCGAGCTGCAGATGACGAGCGACGCGGGCCTGAACGCGTATGGGGCGGTGACGTGGGGGCAGTTTTTTGTGTACCAGGGGTTCAACGAGCGCGCGGGCTGGATGCATACGTCGAGCAATGTGGATGCGGTAGATGAGTATCTGGAGACGGTTGAGGGTGCGACGAACTACAGGTACGGCGGGGCGACGCGTCCGCTCGTCAACAAGGTGATTCGGATTCGATATCAGTCGGCCAACGGGTTGGAGCAGCGGGAGTTCAGGGCGCTCTACACGTCGCATGGACCGGTGATCCGCAAAGAGGGCCAGAGCCTGGTCACGATCCAGCTGATGAATACGCCGGTGAAGGCGCTCGAGCAGAGTTATTTGCGGACCAAGGCTCGGAACTATGACGAGTATCGCAAGACGATGGAGCTGATGGCGAACTCCTCGAATAACACGATCTATGCCGATGCGGACGGGACGATTGCGTACTGGCACGGCAATTTTGTTCCGCAGCGGGATACGCGCTTCGACTACACGCACCCGGTGGACGGTTCGGACCCGGCGACGGACTGGCATGGGCTGACGCCGCTTGAACAGGTGCCGCAGTTGAAGAATCCGGAGAGCGGATTCCTGTTCAACGTGAACGATTCGCCGTGGAATGGCGCGGGGCGGAGCTCGCTGAAGAAGGCCGACTTCCCTGCCTATGTCGAGCAAGGGCTGGAGTCGGCGCGCGGGGTGCATGCGATGCGGGTGCTGGATGGGCGTATGGAGTTCACGACCGAGACGCTGCTGGGGGCTGCGTTCGACAGCTACCTGCCGTGGTTCGGGCGGACGGTGCCGGCGCTGGTGAAGGCATACACGGGCCTTCCGGCGGCTGATGCGCGGCGCGTCCCGCTGGCCCCGGCGATTGCGATGCTGAGCGTGTGGGATGACCGCTGGGGCGCAGGTTCCGAGCAGACTTCGCTCGCGGTGTACTGGGGCACGGAGCTGATGAAGACGGCGGGGGCGGCGGCACGGGCGGCGGGGTTGCCGAGCGAGGAGTATGTGGCGACGCGGATGGCTCCGGAGGCGCTGGTGGCGGCGCTCCAGGCGGCCGTTAAGAAGTTGAAGGCGGACTTCGGCACGTGGCATATGCCGTGGGGGCAGATCAACCGGTTTCAGCGGGTGACGGGGGATATCGTGCAGCCGTTCAGCGACCAGGCGCCGAGCATTCCGGTGCCGTTTACGTCGTCGGTGTGGGGCTCGCTGGCGTCGTTTGGGGCGAGGCAGTATCCGGAGACCAAGAAGTGGTATGGGACGTCCGGCAATAGCTTTGTGGCGGTGGTGGAGTTTGGGCCGCGGGTGCAGGCGGTGGCCGTGACGGCGGGTGGCGAGAGTGGGCACCCGGCGTCAAAGCACTTCGATGATGAGGCGGAACGGTATGCCTCGGGGCGGCTGCGGGAGGTGTATTTTTATCCGGATCAGCTGAAGGGGCACTCGGAGAAGACGTATCGGCCTGGCCGATAAGGCAAAAGGCAAGGGCGTCCTTGCGCCGGACGGGCGGCACTTCGTGCGGTGTTGGACGCTTCGCGTGAAGGACAAGTGCCGTCAGACGTTGAACTTGAAGAAGAGGATGTCGCCATCTTTGACCACGTACTCCTTGCCCTCGGAGCGGAGGAGGCCGGCCTCTTTGACGGCCTGCTCGCTGCCCAGGCGGAAGAGGTCCTCGGAGTGGTAGGCGTCGGCCTTGATGAAGCCGCGTTCAAAGTCGGAGTGGATGACGCCGGCAGCGCCCGGGGCTTTCGTGCCGCGCTTGATCGTCCAGGCGCGGACCTCCTGCACGCCGGCAGTGAAGTAGGTGAAGAGGCCGAGCAGACGGTAGGCGGCGTGGATGAGGCGGTTGAGGCCGGGCTCTTCAAGGCCGGAGGCTTCGAGGAACTCCTTGCGCTCCTCGGGCTCGAGCTGGGCGATCTCGGCCTCCATGGCGCCGCAGATCCGGACGACTTCGCTGCGCTCCTCGGCGGCACGCTTCTCGACAACGGCGGTGTACTCGTTGCCGGCGGCGATGCCGGCCTCGTCGACGTTGGCGACGTAGAGCATGGGCTTCATGGTGATGAGGAAGAGGTCGCGGGCGACGAGGCGTTCGTCTTCGGTGAGCTCGGCAACGCGGGCGGGTTTGCCGGCGTTCAGCACGTCCAGCAGCTTGGTGAGGGTCTCAGCCTCGGTCTTCGCGGCGGCAGAGGCGGACTGGGCCTTGGCGGCTTTCTGGGCTTTGACGCTGCGCTTTTCTACGGTGTCGAGGTCGGCGAGCAGAAGCTCCGTGTTGATGATTTCGATGTCGCTGAGCGGGTCGACCTTGCCGGCGACGTGGACGACTTCGTCATCGTGGAAGCAGCGGACCACGTGGAGGATGGCGTCGGTGGCGCGGATGTGACCGAGGAACTGGTTGCCGAGGCCTTCGCCCTTGGAGGCGCCTTCGACGATGCCGGCGATGTCGATGAACTCCATGGTGGTGGGGACGATCGACTTGGGCTTGACGAAGTGGACGATCTGGTCGAGGCGCGTGTCGGGGACGACGACGACGCCGACGTTGGGCTCGATGGTGCAGAAGGGATAGTTGGCGGCCTGCGCTTTGGCGGAGGTGAGTGCGTTGAAGATGGTGCTCTTGCCTACGTTGGGCAAGCCGACAATTCCTACATTCAGAGGCATAGGGCTAGTTTCTCATGCGGGTACGCGGATCGGATGGAGGCGCGCGGATGGCGGTCGATGGACCCTTGCGGGGCCGGCGTTTGCAGAGAGTCAGCGATTCTTGACTTACAAAGCGCGCCTGGGTCAGGTATGCTCCCGCCATGCTGAGGCTTCTGAGCTGGACCCTTCTTGCTTTGTTTCAGACAGCGAGTACCCCTGCGACTCCGAGTCCGATGACGCTTTACACCGACCCGGCTACCGGTGTCGGCTATCGGTACCCCTCCGAGTTTTCCGTCTCGCCACAGCTTAGCTCCGCCGTTGACCAGCTTCGGGCGCAAAGCACGGGAGATGCAGACCAGGATCAGGCGCGCCGCTGTATCTCATTTCCTCTTGTGCTTACGACCCAGCTAGGCGGTTCAGGCTCCGGGGGGCTTGGGGTGATCCTGCTCCGGCGCATCGACCACAGCTGCTGTCATGAACCCGCGGTCGCCGATCAGCTTGGAGAAGAGACGCAGCGAACGTTGCGTTTACTCAGCGTATTCGGCCGGCCGATCACGGAAGATGCGCTGACCTATACGTTGGCTGGGCATGCCACATCCTTTGCTCAGGGCTCCGCCGCCGCGAAGATGCTAGGTGAGGGACAGATGATGCATGCGGGCGCGGTGTGCACTCTGGTCGAGAAAAACACCCTCTGCTGGCTGATCGTCTCTTCGAACTACAAGCAGATGCCGGTGCTCGTCTCGACCCCGGTGACGTTCGGCGGAGGAGCGGAGATGCCACTCGTCCCCAAGGACCTGGTGCAGCGGTGGTAGCCCGTGTGCTTCGAGCAGTTAGTGGTGCTGGGAGGAGATCTGCAAAATGGTACCCCTACCGCAGCAGCGACTCTTCGGAGTTGCGCAGGCGCAGGACGCGGTCTACGGCGTAGGGGGCGCGGCGGTCGGCGGAGTGGAAGTGGCGCACCTGTAGCTCGCCGAGCAGGCCGATGCCCATCATCTGGATGCCGCCGAGGATGAGGACGCTGGCGAGCGAGAATAAGGGGGCGTGGTCGCTGTGGACGTCGCCGTGAGTAATTAGTTTGAGCGCCAGGAGCCAGAACGCGATCGCGCCTCCGGAGACCATGCCCGCGGCGCCAATGCTTCCGAAGAAGTGGAGTGGGCGGGTCATGTACTTGAGCAGGAAGCGGATGGTCAGCAGGTCGAAGAAGACGCGGAAGGTGCGCGAGACGCCGTAGTGCGACTTGCCTGCCGTGCGCTGAGGGTTTGAGATGGGGATCTCGCAGATGCTGGCGCCGTACCAGCTGGCGAGCGCGGGGATGAAGCGATGCATCTCGCCGTAGAGCGGGATGGACTGGATGATGTCGCGGCGGTAGGCCTTGAAGGTGGTGCCGAAGTCATGGATGGGCACGCCGGAGAGCGCGGCCATGAGCCAGTTGGCGGCGCGGGACGGGATGCGGCGGAGGACGAAGTTGTCGGCGCGCTGCGACCGCCAGCCGGAGACTACGTCGTAGCCCTCTTCGAGCTTGGCGAGGAACTGGGGGACCTCGTCGGGATCGTGCTGCAGGTCGCCGTCCATGGCCAGGATGTACTCTCCTTCGGCGTGATCGAAGCCGGCGGCGAGGGCGCTGGTCTGGCCGAAGTTGCGGCGAAGCTTGATGACGAGGACGCGGGAGTCGACGGCGGCGATCTCTTCGAGGAGGCGGTAGGTGCGGTCGCGGGAGCCGTCGTCGACGAAGACGAGCTCGAAGGTGTCCCGAGACTCGGCCATGACCAACTCCATGGCCGCCTTGAGGCGATCGTAAAGGGTGGTGACGTTCTCTTCCTCGTTGTGAAAGGGAACGACAATGGAGTACTTGAGCACATCGTCATCATAACGCGACACTCAGCTGGGAAAGCAGCGCTCGGCTGGGATGAGGGGAGACGCGGGATGGCTCGCCGGGTAACCGATCAGGCACCAGGGAGCCAGAGTTTCCCTCGACGCTCATCCCGGGAGTGCCAAAAAGTAGGGTAGGTGCACTAAGATAGAGGCAACCGGCGGACGGCATCAGGGCCTTACAAAGATTCCCGCGCGGCGAAGGTGCGACTGAGGCGGAGGAGTACATGGGGCGAAGAATCGTCGGAGTCATCGTGCTGCTTGCAGTGCTGATGGGCGGCTTCCTGTTGTGGAGACGGCATAACTACACGCAGGAACTGGCCAATGGCGATGTGCACTGCGACGGCTGCATGACCCCGGAAGAGCATGCGCGCTTCCTGAAGGAGAATGCCGGCGAAACAGCGGACGGCGCGAGCGATCACAAGAACAAAACTGCGCGGGAAGAAGCCGCGACGGACTTCCAGGATGCGGCGACCAACGGAGCGCCGGCGGGAGCTTCCGGGGTCGCTGGAGTGGTGTCGCGTACCTCCGGCGGACAAACTGCCGGCATGCAGCCGCAGCAGTCCACGTTTACGCTGGCCAACCACGCCAACTCGCCGAACGGCGATACGCTGCCGCAGAACGCGGAAAATGGTGCTCGCTTCGTGGGCAGCGGGACGTACCAGTGGTACCGGCAAGGCAATCTCACC
>CAXUEE010000018.1:21219-21566 GCA_964249905.1 uncultured Acidobacteriaceae bacterium | reverse complement strand
AGGCCGCCTAGAGTGTTTCTTTTTGGGCTTCGGTATCAATTCTGCGCGTGCGAGTGAACGGTTCGAGCTTGACTGAGCTTCCGGTCTCAACGGCCTGGATGATCGCTTCGAGAACCCGTACGTCGGCGAAGCCTTCCTCGCCGTCCGGTTCGGGGTGCACGTCTTTCAGGATGCAATCGGAGAAGTACTTCATCTCGCCGCCGAAGTGGTCGGTGTTCTTGAAGGACTGCGTTGATTTCTTCTCGCCGAGCGCGGTCGTCTGCTCAAGCGGCTTGCCGAACATGTAGGCCGGGTCGAGTTCGACGCTGCCCTTGGTGCCGACAGCGATGAAGGAGTTGGTGGAATTG
>CAXUEE010000018.1:15756-21209 GCA_964249905.1 uncultured Acidobacteriaceae bacterium | reverse complement strand
GTAGGAGAGGCTGAACTGGGCGAGCCGCTCGCCGGGGAAGCGCAAGGTGACGGCGACGGTGTCGGCGAAGTCCTGATCCAGGCCCGACTCCGGGTGTTTCGATCCGGCAGCCGAGACGACCTCCGTCGGCTCGGCGCCGAAGATGTAACGGGCGGCATTGACGGGGTATGGACCCATATCAAGGACGGGTCCGGCCAGCTTTCCCGAGTGCGCGCGGTGATTCGCCGGATCGATTGGTTGGGCGAAGGTGGAAGAGAAGAGATGCACGAGGCCCAGGTCGCCTGAACGTACCTTGTCGATGGTGTCGAGCGTGCCAGGCTCGAAGTGAAGGCGGTAGGCAACCATGAGCTTAGCGGAGGAGGATTTCTCCGCATCCAGGATCTCGCGGCACTTTTCGGTAGATACCTCCAACGGCTTTTCGGTGAGCACATGGATACCGGCTCGCAGGGCAGGAACAATGAACTCAGCATGGCGCCAGTTCGGCGTGGCCAGGTAGATGGCGTCGAAGGTACCGGAGCCAAGCGCCTGTTCGAACTGCTCGTAGGTGTACGTTGCCTCGACGCCGTACTTGTCGCCCAGCTCCTTTGCCTTGACGGAGTCGGACTGACCAGGGCCGTCATCTCGGAATTTCCGGTGTGTTCCACTCCCGGCATCATGTCTTCCTGGGCGATGTCGCCGACGCCGACGATCGCATAACGGACCTTCTTGTCCGACCCAATACCAAGTGCTTCTTTCAGTCCCATTTGACTTCACTCCCATCGGCTAGATCGTCGGGCTGCTTCCGCTCATGCTGGCCATTCCGTCCGGCTCGGTCGATGAGATGCGAAGCGGTAGTGAAGAAGATGTAGCCGTTACTCGTAGGAGACGGAGAGCGATCCAGATCCCCCGCCAACGAAGTGGACGATCTCCAATCGGTCACCGGAGTGGACGGAAATTTCCGTCCAGCGGCCTCGCGGCGCGATCTCGCCGTTTCGTTCGACGGCCACCCGGTCGGCTTTCAGGTGCAGCCGCGCTATCACCGCCGCAAGCGGACTTCCGTCTTCGAGAGCTTCGATCTCCCGAGTGACTCCGTTGACGTGCAGAGAGAGGGCCATGTCTCCAAAATAACAGGCGGGTCCTGATGTCTTTACGAGAGGGAGACACGCGACAGACGCGCCGCGAACCACTGGCCGATGCGACGCCGAAGGGGTACAACCTCCGGGCACTCGGCGAAGACGGCGCGGTTGAGGCGCATGAGGAGTTCGATGGCTTCCCGTTCTCCGGCGGCGGCAAGCGGATCGTTGAAGCGCATACGCGAGTCGACCAGGTATTCGACTGCATGACCGAGGATTTCGAGGGCGCGTCCCTGCTCAGCCGACCCCCTGCGACGAACATAAGCAGGGCGCGCGCGGCGCACGTCGCGTTGGGGAACCGGAGCGGATCGGGCGAAGGCAAGGTCGGGGGCAAGGTCGGCGGTAACGTCGGCGGGACTAAGTTCCGGCAAAGTTGAAACAGGCATAGGAAGCTCCTCCGATTGCCTTATCGGCGGGAAGCTGAATGTCTTGAGTCGGGACACTGTTGCTGCCGCTCTTAGGTAACGTGCGTTCGGTTCTGGAGCGGCCAGAGCAGGTTCATGGGCCCCCGGCCGTGGCCGATCGGCTCGGCGCGGAGGATCGCCTCTGTGACGAAGTGCTTGGCTCCGCGAGCGGCGGCGAGACCGTCTTTGCCCTCGACCAGCCCGCAGAGCAGCGCGCTCGCGAACGCACAACCGGTTCCGTGCGTGGCCTGGGAGACGATCTTCGAGCTCCGCAGCCACTCGATCGGCTGTCCTGGCGTGGCGACGAGGTCGTCCGCGACCTCGAGGTGGCCTCCGGTGGCGACGATGCCGAGCCGGGGATGACGGGCCCGCAGGGCGAGCACGGCCGCCTCCATCTCGGACGGGGTGCCGGCGGACGTGCCGGCAAGGTCGCCGAGCTCGGCCAGGTTCGGCGTGATCCAATCCACGAGCGGCAGGAGGCACTCTTTGAGGCATGCGATACCGGCAGCGTCGAGCAGCTCGCGTCCGGAGCTTGAGTGAAGGACTGGATCGAGAACGATCGGCAGCGCCTTCGCCTGTTGCTTGCAGAGAGAGAGAAAATCAGCCACCACCTCGACGTTGGCGGCAGTGGCGAGCATGCCGATCTTGATGCCGGCCGGCGGAAGATCCTCGTGAAGAGTGTGCAGTGTCTCGCGCAGCGGATGGTCGCTGACCGGATGACTGGCCCGAACACCGAGCGTCGATTGCACGGTCAGGGCCGTGACCGCGGCAGTACCGAACGATCCAAAGGCGGCAAAGACCATCAGGTCCGCAGTGACACCCGCACCGGAAGAGGGGTCAAATCCGTAAGCAGCGTCTTCAGTTGGAGACCTCACGGAGGTCCCGCCAGCCAAGAAGTAAGTAGCTTGGAACGGAAAAAAGAAAAAAACTTTTCTCCGGCGCATAGGCTCTGAGCCTCGTATAGGCCTGACATAGGCTGAAAATAGGGTGGTTCGAGCACCCGTTCCGGCCGGAAAATCTATACCAGAAGCTCAGCTCCCGGGCAAGCGCAGAAAGACGTAAGTTCCTGCCTCTGATTGACTTAGCCCTTCCGCATGAGGAGAATAACGGCATGGTTGAACGGAACGCCGTACACCGTGTAAGCGCTCGCAGAAAGCAGCTCCTCACGTGGCTTCAGCGGTATGGATCTCTGGCGATGGTAGCAGCGATCACCGTCTCGGGACTGGCCGGCGCGGCCGCGAACCCTCCCGGAAAAGCAGACTCTCTGGCTCACCGGACGCCCGGCGCCTCGGCTGTGGCGGCGCTGCACCGCTGGTTCGAGACCGGAAAGGCGTCCTGGTACGGCCTGAGGTTCCAAGGGCACACGACCGCCACGGGGGAAGCGTACGATATGAACGACCTGACCTGTGCCCATCGCAGCGCGCCGCTGGGCAGCTGGCTGCGGGTGACCAACCTGCGCAATCAACGCAGTGTGCTGGTGCGCGTGAACGATCGCGGGCCGATGGTCGATGACCGGATCGTCGCCCTCTCCTACGCCGCGGCGCGTGCAGTCGGACTGACGGGGATCGGCCGGGTGCGGCTGGAGGTCGCTTCGGCGCCGCTGCTGCCGCTGCCCGGAAGTCTGATGGGTATGGTGCAATCGCAGCTGAGGCTTCCTTCTCTGCCGGTCGGAACGGCGTAGGCCCTGTTCGCAGTGATTGAGGTTCGACGCATGCTTCTGCCTGAGGAGCTATCGCTGACCGACCCACGCGAACGATTGATCGTGGCACTGGACTTCGCTACGGCGGAGCAGGCTTTGCAGCTGGTCGAGCGGCTGAACGGACAGTGCCGCTGGTTCAAGGTTGGACTCGAGCTCTTTCTGACGGAGGGCACATCGATCGTGCAGGAGCTGCGGCGACGGGGCTTCCGAGTGTTTCTGGATCTAAAGCTGCACGATATTCCCCATACCGTGGCCAGCGCGGTTCGTTCGGTTTCCCGGTGCGGGGCTTCCCTGCTGACGGTCCATGCCGCGGGCGGACGAGCGATGCTCGAAGCTGCCGCGGAGGCTACGGGGGCCGTGCCGGACGCACCCACGCTGCTTGCGGTGACTGTCCTGACCAGCATGGATGAAGCCGCGTTGACCGGCGTTGGCGTGGACACGCCGGTGGCGGATCAGGTGCTGCGGCTGGGACGGCTGGCACGTGAGGCCGGCATCGGTGGATTGGTCTGCTCTTCGGAGGAGCTGCTCAAGCTTCGTGAGGACCTGGGAGGCGATCCCTTGCTGGTCGTCCCGGGCATCCGGTCGCCAGGCGAGCAGCAGGACGACCAAAGCCGGGTGGCGACCGTGTCTGCTGCGATCGCGCGAGGAGCCTCAAAACTTGTGGTGGGCCGACCGATCACCCGAGCTGCCGATCCTGCCGCTGCAATTCAGGCGATGCTGGCAGAGATTGCCGGACAGGGCGGAGAGAAGAGCTGAACGCGGAGGACTGGACACTCCTCCGCTAGTTCGGCTCGAGCGAAACTTATAGCTTCTCGAAGAAGTCGCACGCGGAGCAGGAGATGTATACGCCTCCCGGTACTCCGCGCTCACGATCCTTGACCCGCTTGACAATGCGTGTCGGCTTGGAGCACTTCGGACAATCCGTGCCCCGGTTGGTTTCCGCGGCCTTTTGGCGGTCGCCGGTCTTTGCTACTTTGGCCATTGCTGCTCTCCCTGATGCGATTAGTCTGGCCGGAGTGCGTGTGCGAAGACGGAAGAGCGACCGTCATCCCCCGCGCGGACGCGGTTTCCGCAGCCCAGGCCGAACCCTCAGCTTACATCAAGCGGACGTGGGGAGTCACTGCGGCGGGGGGAAGCTGCCTGGACCGCTGCCCGGACCGCTGACCGGGCCGTCTGCTCCGGGGGACGAGGCAGGCGCGGGAGATGCGGGAGGAATCGGAGTGGAGGCATCCGGCCGGTGCTCGTCTGGAAACTGTACCTTGCGGTTCACCGATCCGCCGCCTTCCTCCGGAAGCGTTTCCCCGGGACGTTTCAGGGTCGGCGGTCCCTGGTGGTTGTTCTCGCTGGGCTGCGCGTCGCCCAAAGCGACGGTGCGAGTGGGAGCCGGAGGCAGATAGCCGGCCAGCTCGTCCTGATCGTGGATTTCCACGGGCTTGCCGACCGCGGCGATCTTAACCAGGCTGACCCGGTCTCCGACGAAGCGGACGAACTTGACCGGCTGCGGCTGGTGTCCGTAGATCCACTCCTCGTAGCGGCCCTCGGTGCCGCCTTCGCGGAGCTTGGCCTCGGGCTGGCCGAGGGCGGCGAGCACCATGCGATGATTCATACCGACCAGCACCTCGTGCGAGTCGATGGCACTCTTGATCGGGGCGGGCAGGGTTTCAGAGTAGGCAATCTCGCCGGTTTTGGCGCCGAAGTCAACCACAGGCTGAAGCAGCGCCTTGACCTCCGGAGCGGAAACCTCCGGCAGCCGGCCCTCAAAGACAAGCGCAATCCGGCAGCCTGTGGCCTGCTCACTCAGGTCGGGCGGCGCGGAGACAGCACCGCCGACCCCGATCTGGACGTGGCGCAAAAACCTGTGCCGGACATACGGGCCGCCATTGAGGTCGACGATGATGCGGTCCGGCTTGATCTCGAGCGCGGTGACCATGACGCGGTCGCCAGGAGCGGCGGACTGCCCCTTCTTATAGACGACCTCCTTATACTGCTCGGCCCGCGGCGTCAGATTGCCGTTGGCTTCGAGCGTCAGGATGGCTCCGAGCGGGAGCACGCGGTGCGCGAATCCCTGTTCGGCGTCGAGGTCCCGGATGAGTTCGCGGCGACCGCGCTCAGTCATGGGCTTGTCAGGCAGCTCAACGTGGGTCGGGGTGAAGTCCGTCTTGATGCCCGCGGTGGCTGTTTTTTCGCCTACGGTAAAAATCTGCGCGCGAGCCGGAGCCACAGAGATCGCTCCCACGG
>CAXUEE010000018.1:14854-15746 GCA_964249905.1 uncultured Acidobacteriaceae bacterium | reverse complement strand
CGGCAAGCAGGAGGGCGGCCGTACCGGAGCCGTTCGCGAGCTTACGTGAGTGCGCTGTAGGTCTCATCGATGCTTCCTTGTTGCTGAAAGAGTGCACTCTTTTCAGCCGCTTTGCAAGCGGGCTTTCGTAGCCGTGGGTGGAAAGCGTGACCGCCTCAAAACAGCCGCCGACGGTGTCACAAGCGGCGGATCAGAGTCCCGGCGAGGGCTCGTCGTCCGGGCTTCTGGGTGTCGAGGGCAGGATCTGAACCAGAGGGGGCGGCGGCGCGCTCTTCTCCATGGCGGCGTGCGCGGGCGGTGGAGCGACGGCGACCTCGTACCCTCCCGGCTGCAGCTGAGGGAAGGTGTAGTCCCATGCATACTGGCGTGTAGCCCGGTAGAGGGCGACCAGGCCGGCAACGAGAACGAAGGCGGTGAGCAGGGCTGCATCCAGGCCGAAAGGTCCGCCACTCAACCACCGCGGGCCGGTGGCGAAGGTGTCTGCCACGGGCAGAGGGATGGCGCGGCCGGCGACGGGCAAGCCAAAGATGACGGCGGCAACGGCGCGATAAGCGAAGTGGAGACCCCATCCGGCCCAAAGCGCGTGCGTCCGCAGCCAGGCTACGGCAAGCAGTACGCCGAGGAGGGTTTCATTGACGAGTGCCATCGCCATGCTGCTGGGCGGGTGGGCGAGCACCAGCACCAAAGCGAAGAGGACGGAGAGCATCAGGGCGGCCCAGGTAGGTCCTGTCGCCTGGATCAGCCGGCGAAAGGGGAAGCCGCGAAAAACGGCCTCGGCGGCCAGCGAGGTAACGAGCAGGGTGCTAAGCGCGAGCAGGATCGCGACTGCGCTGCCCGGCTGGAAGTTGAGCCAGGCGTGCAGGTTACCGCTGAGCAGCAGAGGCAGCACGGC
>CAXUEE010000018.1:0-14844 GCA_964249905.1 uncultured Acidobacteriaceae bacterium | reverse complement strand
GCTCAATCCCCAGCCCACGGCAGCCCCGACGCCCCACTCGGCCGAGGCGGTGGCGCGCCGGGGCAGCGGCAGGACCTGGTCTTCGAAGCGTCCGCGCGTCGCAATCCAATCCAGCATATGGAAGCCGACGACGATCAGAAAGAGCAGAAACAAGGCGGAGAGAAGGGACTCCAGACCGCCCAGGCGGAAGCGTACGGAGAGCCCCTGGGCCGACTTCGAGGCAAGCACGTCGGAGGCTCCGGCCCAGGCCAACGCGACTACGCATAACGCAAGGTGCATACCCCTCGAAAGCGGGGTATTGGCGAAGCTGACGGCGCGGACCTGCTCAGGAACGCTACGCGGATCGTGAGTCACGCCGCGCGGATCGGGGTTCGATGCCAGGAGCCCAGCCACCGGTCAGGCCACCGCGTAGAACTGGGCTATGCTGCGGAACTTGGCGTAGCGGCGATCGAGCAGCTCCCCGACGGGCAAGGCTTTTATCTCGGCGAGATGCTTCCGCAGGCAGCGGCCCACCAGGCTGAAGGCTGCGGGGAGATCGGCCTGGGTGCCCCCTTTGGGTTCGGGGATCACGTCGTCGACGCAGCCGAGCGCCTTCACCTCGGCGGCGGTGTACTTGAGCGCAGCGGCGGCCTGCTGCTTTTTGCCGGCGTCCTTCCACATAATGGAGGCGCAGGACTCGGGCGAGATGACCGAGTACATGGCGTTCTCGAGCATCAGCACGCGATCCGACACGGCCAGCGCCAAGGCTCCGCCGGAACCGCCTTCGCCGGTGATGGTGGCGATCGTCGGAACGCGCAGGGTAGACATAACAAAGAGATTGCGGGCGATGGCCTCGCCCTGGCCGCGTTCCTCGGCACTCATGCCTGGGTAGGCGCCGGTGAGATCGATGAAGGTGAAAATGGGGCGGCCAAACTTTTCCGCGATCTTCATGGCTCGCAGAGCTTTCCGGTAGCCCTCCGGGTCGGGCATACCGAACTTGCGCGCCATCCGCTCCCGGGTGGTGCGGCCCTTCAGGTTGCCGATCACCATCACCGGCTCGCCCTCGAACCAGGCCATGCCGCAGGTCATGGCGCTATCGTCGCCGAAGGCGCGATCGCCGTGAATTTCCGTGAAGCCGGGGAACAGCGCCTCAATGTAATCCATGGGATAAGGCCTCGCCGGGTCCCTTGCCTTCTCGGTCCGTATCCATGCATCGGGGACGAGCGTGGGCCCCGTTTGCGTCTGCGCCAGCTTGCCTGATTCCTGCTCATCCATCGCTCTCTATTGTATCCGGCTGGAGCTTAGGCCAGAGGGCGCGCCCGGCCGTCGAGCGAGAGCTCGTTGTACTCCAGGAGATAGAGCAGCAGGAAAAAGACGACGCTGTACACAAGCTGCTGCCCGGCTACATCCCACTGCTGGTTGGCGGTGACGCCGACCGTAAGCGCCATCATGAACAGCGCACCCGCGACCAGCGCGACCCGCGTCAGCAAGCCGAACACAAGAGCGGCGCCGAGCAGCGCCTCAACCCACGGAATGCAAAAGCTGAAGCCCAGGGTCAAGCCGTGCGGCAGGGGCGACTTCGCCATGTGGTCCGCGGTGGTGGCAGCAAAGGTACCCACGCCGCTGTAGATCCGAGTCAAGCCGTGTCCGGCGAAGTTGACGCCCAGGGCAATGCGAAGCAGGCCGTACGCCAGGGCCCGATTGGAGACTTTCATGAGCGTTAGATGCATGGCCGTCTCAATGAGACGCCGAGCCAAGGGGTGTCCGCCGGGAGTGTGAGCAAGGGTGATCGCCAGGAACATAAACAGCTGCTGCGGTCAGGAGGTCGATGGTGGAGGAGTCTGGCAGGTAATTTCTTCCAGTTACCTTGCCCAGACAACACAACAATCCTTGGTAATCAGGCAAACTTTACGCTTCCGCTTCCGGGTCATCCCTGTGTACAACCTAGGTGTAAGCCTGAATCACTTGGAGGAATTGATGTCATTCTCTCGCCTGCGTTACTTCGCCTTGTCCGCTTCTCTTGCCCTCACCGCCGCGTCCGCTTACGCCGACACACTTTCCACCGGCCCGTACTACAGCGGAAACCAGAACAACTTTACCTCGGGAGAGATCTCCTTCGTTCTGAACGGAGTCTCTGAGACAGGTGCGGCCGGAAATCTTGCTGGGTCGACCGGAGTGGTCCATGGCACTCCAGTCAGCTTCCTTCAGGTGTTCTGCGTCGACCTGGCCGACGACATTTACCTGAATGCGACCTATACGGCGACATACACGACGAACGGAACTGTTAAGGGCTCCGCAGTAAACAACGCCGGTGAGATTGCTTGGCTTCTTACGAACCGCGCTCCGCTCGACACCACGACGGCGCAGAACGAGGGTTTGCAGGCCGCCATCTGGAGCGTGGAATACTCCACATTCTCGCTAGCTTCGGGCAACGATCCTGCGGTGATCGCGGCTTTCAACGCGGATCTGGCGGCGCTTGGGAGCAACACGGCGCCGGTCTCGTCCGTAGATTGGATCACGCCAACCAACGGGGACGGCAGCTTTGCCCAGGCTCAGGTGGGCTTACCCGCGGCGCACGCTCCCGAGCCAAATAGCCTCATGCTGCTCGGCACGGGTCTAGCGGGCGTTGCTGGCACCCTTCGCCGCCGGCGCCGGGCGTAAGAGACTAGAGCGAATCTGAACTGAGGGAGAGCCGGTGGTCCGGTTTCTCCCTCCCGCAGCCAGGCACTGCTCAGCTTGCCCCATTGATGATCCGCATTCCGCCCGGCCCACGAGTTCCTCGATGCGGTCGATAAAGAGGCGGTTCGCACTATGGTGCGCTGGGTTTCAGTATGGGGCAGAACTTGCCATGCTCGATGCACAGAGGAAGTGAGAAGCGTACGTCGTCATTGGGAGATCCTCCCCGAGAGTGTTACCATCGCGCACATCCAAGGAATCTGGGGAACTCGATGACCATACGTCCAGTCTGCGCCTTTCTCGCTGTCTGCCTTTCTACCTTTTCTGCGCACGCCTCTCCCGTGACCTACAGTGTCAGTAATCTTTTCCCGAACTTCAGCGTTACGGGCAGCATCACCACAGATGGAAACTTGGGAACACTCAACGCGACGGACATCACCGGGTTCAACCTGCTCTTGAGCAACGGGACGATTTCCACGACTGTGTCCTCGCTTTCGAGCGTGGCCGTCCTCGGCGGGCTCACAGCCTCCTCGAATGGTCTTTTTTATAACTTCAGCAGCCCCAGCGGTGGCTTCTTCGCCCTTGGGAACTCTGCGGAGACCTCGTTTGTCTGCTATGAGGCCACCGCTGGCGACTGCAGAAGTTCAAGTACTGCGGGAGAATCGGTCGCGATTGGGGACAACTACTACAGCCAAAGCCTGAGCGGCACGCAAGAGATTGCCACAGCCGCCTCTGTGACGCCCGAACCGGGCAGCCTCGTTCTGCTCGGCACCGGCATGCTCAGCGCGTTCGGTGTTGCGCGGCGCAGACTTCGCCGGTAACGAAACCCCGGTTGAGCCCCGGTCCCAGCCTTACATGCAGAAGACCGGGCTTCTGTCCTTGATCCGTTGCTACTGGATCACTCGCACTCCACCCCGGCCTACAAGTTCCTCGACGCGGTCGATGAATAATCGATCCGCCGCAACCAGGACCGCGCTGGGCTCAAGTACGGCGCAGAACTCGCCCGGCTCTTCGAAGTCGAGCAGCAGCTTGCCTGCGCCAGGCGATTCGAGAAAGAGGCGCGACAGCTTGTCAAGCAGTGCGGCGTCCGGGGAGTGCAGCGGGACCTTGATCCGCAGCGCGTCGGGAAGTTTGAGCTTGATGTCTTCGAGCGCCTGAATGGTGGAGACGGCCAGCTTGGGCGCGGCGTCCTCTTCCCCCCGCAGCGAGCCGCGGACGACGACGGGAACGTCGATCTTGAGCTTTTCGGCAAGCTTTTCATAACTCTGCGGGAAGGCGATCAGCTCGATTTTACCAACCGTGTCTTCAAGGCAGGCCTGGGCGTAGAGTTCGCCAGACTTTTTGGATTTAGCCACCTTCAAACCCGTGATAACGCCGGCGATCGAGATCTCGCTCGGCTCCGGACCTGGCGCGCCACGGCGGAAGACCTGCGGCTCGGGCTTCATCTCGCAGGCCGTGACGGTGTCGACGGTCTTGAGATTGCGCAGTTTTTCGCGGTACTTGTCCAAGGGATGGCCGCTGACGAAGAAGCCGAGGACTTCTTTTTCGTTTTGGAGGCGGGTGTGTTCATCCCACTCGGGCGCGTTGGGCAAGGTCTCGGTGACGGCGCTTGAGGACTGGGTGAAATCGGAGTCGAAGATGCCGAAGAGACCGTGCTGGCCGGCGGCTCGGTCTTTTTGGGCTTTCTGAGCGCGTTCCATGGCGTTGTCGAGCGCGGCCATAACGGCGGCGCGCTTGCCGAAGCAGTCCATGGCGCCGGCCTGGATGAGGGACTCGAGCACGCGCTTGTTGAGCAGGCGCAAATCGACTTTTTCGCAGAACTCCCAAAGGCTGGCGAAGCCGCCCGTCTTGCCTGAAATCGCCCCTTCGGCCTGCAGGGCAGCGCGGGCCTCGATGATGGAGACGATGGCGTTGTGGCCGACGTTCTTGATGGCGGCCAGCCCGAAGCCGATGGCCTCGCCGGAAGCCGTCTTGACGGGGGTGAAATTGGCGTCTGAGACCTGGACGTTGGGCGGGACGACGGGGATGTTGATCTCGCGGCACTCGGAGATGTACTTGACGACATTTTCGGGCTTCGAGGTTTCGCTGGTCAGCAGCGCCGCCATGAACTCGACCGGGTAGTGGGTCTTGAGGTAGGCGGTGTGGTAGGCGAGCAGAGAGTAGGCTGCGGAGTGCGATTTATTGAAGCCATAGCCGGCGAACTCGGCCATGAGGTCGAAGATCTTGCCGGCTTTTTCCTTCGAATATTTGCGCTCGGCGGCTCCGGACATGAAGCGCTCGCGCTGCTTGCTCATTTCAGCGTGGTCTTTCTTGCCCATGGCCCGGCGGAGGAGGTCGGCTTCTCCGAGCGCGTATCCGCCGACGGCTGCAGCGACCTGCATAACCTGTTCCTGGTAGACCATGACGCCGAGGGTCTCTTTGAGGATGGTCTCCATAACGGGCAGCTCATATTCGACTGCGCGGCGACCCCACTTGCGCTCGATGAAGTCGTCGATCATGCCCATGGGGCCGGGGCGGTAGAGCGCGTTCAGGGCGGTCAGGTCCTCAACGCGGTTGGGCTTGTAGCGCCGCAGAATGTCGCGCATGCCGCCGGATTCAAATTGGAAGACGCCGCTGGTGAGCGCCTTGTGGAACACCTGCTCGTAGGTCCGGGCGTCGTCGAGCGGGATGGTTGAAAGATCGATCCGCTCGCCCCGGGTTTGCTCGATGAGCTGCAGCGCGTCGTCAATGACGGTGAGCGTGGTGAGGCCGAGGAAGTCCATTTTCAACAGGCCCATCTTTTCGATGGCGCCCATGTCGTAGCTAGTGACGATGGCCTCGTCCTTGGTGCGGGTTACGGGGACGAGTTCGGTGAGCGGACTGGGCGCGATGACGACGCCGGCGGCATGGACTCCAGCTCCGCGGACAAGGCCTTCGAGGCGGAGAGCGGTGTCGATGAGCTCCTTAATTTTGGGCTCGGCCTCGTAGGCGTGCGAGAGCGGACCGTTGTCTTTCAGCACCTCAGAGATGGTGACGCCGATGCGGCCCTGGATCATCTTGGCGATGCGGTCGACTTCGCCGTAAGGCATGTCGAGGGCGCGGCCGACATCCTTGATGGCGGCCTTGGCGGCCATGGTGTTGAAGGTGATGATCTGCGCGACCTGGTCGGTGCCGTACTTCTGCCGGACGTACTCAATCACCTCGCCGCGGCGATTCATGCAGAAGTCGATATCGATATCGGGCATCGAGATGCGGTCGGGGTTGAGGAAGCGTTCGAAGAGCAGCTCGTTCTGGAGCGGATCGACATCGGTGATCTCCATCGAATAGGCGACGAGCGAGCCGGCCGCGGATCCACGGCCCGGGCCGACAGGAATGCGCTGCTCGCGGGCGTAGCGGATGAAGTCCCAGACGATCATGAAGTAGCCGGGGAACTTCATGGCCTTGATGCATTCGATCTCGCGATCGAGCCGCGCGTGGTACTCCTCTTCGGTCTTGCGCAGCAGGCCGCGGGCGCGCAGGTGGGCGACGTTGGTGGCGAGGCGCTTCTGGAGACCTTCGCGGCAGACCTGCTCGAAGAAGCTGTCGAGCGTCATGCCCTCGGGGACGGGGAACTCCGGGAAAGGGTTCTCGACCTTCGAGAGCTTGAGGTTGCAGCGCTCGGGGAATTGCATGGTGCGGCTGAGGACTTCCGGATGGTCGGGGAACATGCGCGCCATCTCGTCGGCGGACTTGATGTAGAACTCTTCCGTGTCGAACTTGAACCGCTTGGGATCGTTCATGGAGCCGGCAGTCTGGACGCAGAGCAGGACCTCGTGCGCACGGCTGTCGCCGCTTTCGATGTAATGCGAGTCGTTGGTGGCGACGAGCGGGATGTTGAGTTCCCCCTCCATGCGGAACATGGCCTCGACGACGGCTTTATCGGGGCCGAGATGGTGGTCCTGGACCTCGAGGAAGAAGTTGCCCCGGCCGAAGATCTCTTCGAAGTGGCCGGCGGTGGCTTTGGCTTTGTCGTAATCGTTGGCCATGAGGTGCTGCGAGACCTCGCCGGCGAGACAGCCGGAGAAGCCGATGAGGCCGCGGGTGTGGCGGGCGAGAAAGGCTTTCGAGACGCGGGGCTTGCGGTAGAAGCCGTGCAGGGCGGCCTCGCTGGTGAGGCGGACGAGATTCTTGTAGCCTTCTTCGTTTTCCGCAAGGACGAGCAGGTGGTTGTACTTATCGCCGTCGCCCTTGGCGCGATGGTCCTCTGCCTGCGAGATGTAGAGCTCGCAGCCCAGGATAGATTTGATTCCCTTCTTCTTGGCCGAGTCGAAGAAGTGCACCGCGCCGAAGATGTTCCCGTGGTCGGTCATGGCGACCGACTTCTGGCCGATGCGGTCGACGTGGGTAAGCAGTTTGTCGACGTCGCAGGCCCCGTCCAGCAGGGAGTAATCGGTGTGCAGGTGCAGGTGGGTAAACTCAGCGGCCATCCATTCATTTTATGGGTTGGGACTTCCCTACCCCGCGGGACAGATTGGCCGTGTGAGGAAAAGAGAGGCCGAATTCAGCGGCCTGACGGGAGGGCAACCCTGCGGAAAGGAGGTGGCTCTTAAGGGGTGCCGCTGGGCAGCTTCGCACGTGTCTGCACAGGGCGGCGTACGTTCCTGGAACGAAAACCAGACTTGGAGATAAAGATGGCACAGCAGCTTGCAATCGTAACGGGAGCCTCGAGCGGCATCGGCTACAACCTGGCCAAGGTATTTGCGGAGAACGGCTTCGATTTGATTATCGGCTCGAATGGTGAGCGGCTGGAAAAAGCTGAGAGTGACTTCAAGGCTCTTGGCGTCAGCGTGATGGCGGTCCATTGCGACCTGGCTACGTATGACGGTGTGGACGAGTTTTGGAAGGCGGTTGAGGCGTCTGGACGAAAGGTGGATGCTGCGGCCCTGAATGCCGGCGTCGGGGTAGGAGGCCTATTTCAGGAAACGGACCTCAAAGCCGAGATCAACCTCGTTCGGCTGAACGTGGAAGGCACGGTCCACATGGCAAAGCATGTGGTGAAACACATGCTTGCGAATGGCGCGGGCAAGATCCTGTTTACGGCATCGATCGCATCCGAAATGATTGCGCCGCGGGAAGCTGTGTATGCCGCTTCGAAGGCCTTCGATCTGTCGTTTGCCAAGAGTCTTCGCTCCGAGCTTAAAGACACGGGCGTGACCGTGACGGCGCTGCAACCCGGGCCAGTCGACACGGACTTCTTCCACCGAGCGGGCATGGATGAGACAGAGGTCGGCCAGGAAGGCAAGAAAGAAAGCGAGCCGTACGACGTTGCGAAGCAGGGCTTCGAGGCCTTAATGAACGGCGACAAACACGTCTACGCTGCCAGCTTCAAAACCAAGCTTGAAGGGGCCGTCGCGAACTTTGTTCCAGATTCAGTCAAGGCTGCAATGCACGAAAAGATGGCTAAGCCCACGGACCAGTAATAGAACGCTCACTGAGGAGAAAGCATGTCCACGATTAAAGAAAGCACTCTAGCGGGAACAGCCTATGCGCCTCTGCCGGAGGGCCAGGTCGATGGCCGCGTCACTGCCCATGCGGTGCAGACGATCAACGCCGGTGCCGAGGAGTTGTACAAGGTTTGGGCCGACGTTTCGCAGTTTCCACGCTGGCAGGAGCATGTGGTGTCCGTTACGCCGACGGGTGCTAAAACGAGCCACTGGGTGATCGGCAACCCGGAGGACAAGGACGGGAAGCGGGTGGAGTTCGACTCTGAGCTGACCGCAGATGTTCCGGGACAGAAGCTTGCCTGGCGTTCGATCTCGCCCGAGGTGGAGCAGTATGGGTCGGTGACATTTCAAGAAGCGGCGTCGGGCCGCGGAACCCTGGTTACCTTGATCCAGACGGTCAAAGTACCGGCGGGCTGGGTCGGCAATGCCATTGCTTCGGTCGCAGCGCGTGGACCGGCGCAGACGGTAAAGGAGAACCTGCGGCATTTCAAGGAGATGGCGGAGGCGGGCGAGATTCCTTCGGTCGCAGGACAGGCGCATGGGCCGCGCGGCATCACCGGCGGCATCAAGGAATGGATGTACGGCGAGACGAATCCAACTCCGCCCGGCAGCAGCGATCGAGGCTAGGCCCGGCCAACCGCACGACACAGGAAGATCAGAGGAGAAAACATGAAGGCTGTCTGTTGGATGGGTAAGGAAAAGATCGAGGTTCACACGGTCAAGGATCCGGAGATCATCAATCCGAAAGATGCAATTATTCGCGTCACTCGCACAGCCATTTGCGGCAGTGACCTGCACCTGTTTGGGGGCTATATCCCGACCCTCGAGTCGGGGGACATTCTCGGCCATGAGTTCATGGGGGTCGTGGAGGAAGTAGGCTCCGAAGTCAAGAAGCTAAAACGCGGCGATCGCGTCGTGGTACCCTTCACGATCGCTTGTGGGAACTGTTTCTTCTGCAAAGGCGATATGTGGAGCCTGTGCGACAACACCAATCCGAACGCGCATCTCGCGGAAGAGTTCTACGGCTACTCGGGTTCGGCGCTTTTCGGCTTTTCCCACATCTATGGAGGGTACGCCGGCGGTCAGGCGCAGTATGCCCGTGTCCCGTTTGCCGATGTGGGCCCCATCGTTATCGAGAACGACCTGCCGGATGACAAGGTGCTTTTTCTGTCGGACATCTTTCCGACCGGATACCAGGGCGCGGACAATGCCAACATCAAGCCCGGCGACACGGTCGCTGTCTGGGGCTGCGGTCCGGTAGGACTGTTTGCGGTGGCCAGCGCCAAGATGTTTGGCGCGGAGAAGGTGATTGCCATCGATCGTTTCCCGGAGAGATTGAAGCTTGCCCGGGATCTGGGCGCGATCACGATCAACTACGCGGAGAACGACCCCAGCATTGTGGAAGCGTTGCGTGACCTGAGCGGCGGCGTCGGCCCGGATTGCTGTATCGATGCCGTAGGCATGGAGGCGCACTCTTCCACGGTGGCCGGCGTGTACGACAATGTGAAGCAAGCCCTTATGCTCGAGACGGATCGGCCGTTCGTGCTGCGCCAGGCGATCCAGGCCATTCGCAAGGGCGGAACGTTGTCCCTGCCCGGCGTATATGGCGGCGTGCTCGATAAGGTGAACTTCGGTGCGGCATTCGGCAAGGGCATCCACATGAATATGGGCCAGACCCACATGCATAAGTATCTGAAGCCGCTGCTGGAACGCATCGAGAAGGGTGAGCTGGACCCGAGCTTCATCATCTCGCACATCATTGGGATTGAGCAGGCGCCCAAGCTTTATCCCATCTGGCAGAAGAAGCAGGAGCAGGTCACGAAGATCGTCATCGATCCGTGGATGGATACGATCCGGCCCGAGGTCGATGGGCGGATCGCACCAGTTCATTAATGGGTCCTGCGAGAATTCAAAATGAAGAAACGAGAGCCGGCCCCGGACGTTCCGGCCGGCTCTTTTCCTTGGCTTAGCTGTCCGCCAAACTTCCTTCGCACCGGACCGCGCTACAATGAGTCCACTTGGGGATGGATCGCGCACGTGAGCAGCGTCGCAAAAGACCAGCTCCACGGCTGGAAGGAGATAGCCGCCTATCTCGGCCGCGATGAGCGTACCGCAAAACGCTGGGAGAAGCAGCGTGGCTTGCCTGTGCGTCGCATCCCTGGAAGCGGACGAGCCAATGTATACATCGTGATCGCGGAGCTCGAAGCGTGGCTGTCCGCGGATTTTCCCGCTGCTGCTCCGGTCCCGGTTGCGGAAGTGAGGCCGGCTCCACTGCAGCCGTCGAGTCTTGAGGATCAACGTCCGGCCGAGGATGGCCGTATGCCGTTGGAGTCGCCGATTGCTCCTCCACCCCCGCTGGATGCGACGGTCGTGTCGCCTGGAGTGTTAGCAGGCGCTGGACTGAGTTCGGGGCTGCGCGGAGTCGCTGTGATCTTTGTGCTGGCCGGAGCAGGCCTGGCTGCGGTGGTTGCACGCAGATTAGAAGCGAAGAAACAAATTGTCGTCCTGCCACCGGCCCGGCGTCTGGCTGCGGGTTCGCTCCGAGGGGAAGTCGACCAACAATATCTGCAGAGCCTCTATTTTTTTGAGCAGCGTACCCCGGAGTCCCTGCAGGAGGCGAGGCGGAACCTCCTGGAGGTCATTGCTCATCATCCGGAGCACGCACCCGCCTTTGCTCAGCTCGCAAACACGTACCTCATGCTGCGTGAGTTCTCTTCTGTACCGGATGAGGAGGCATACACCCAGGCGCAACAGGCGGCGTCTCAGGCGATTGCTCTCGATCCGGGTCTTCCGGAAGCTCATGCCTCGCTCGGGTATATCGCTTTCTTCTCTGCGCGGGATCCTGGCTTTGCCGAACAGCACTTCAGGGAGGCCATTCGGCTCGACCCCGGCTGCGCCCTCGCGCATTTCTGGTACGGCTCCCTGCTGACCCATCAAGGGCGCTATCAGGAGGCTCTCGATCAGCTTACCCGGGCACAGCAGCTGCAGCCGACGTCCTCCGCCATCCAGGCCAGCCGCGCGTATGCCCTTGGCCTCAGCGGGCAAAGGGAAGAGGCGGTCCACCTGCTTCGCTCCCTGCTCAAAACGGACCCGAACGCGCCCGCACCGCACCGCAGCCTCGCCCGCCTGAGCCTTATGCAGCCCCGGAATGTGGAACAGTATCTGGACGAAACGCAGAAGTTCGCGGAGCTGCGCAAGGATAGCAAGGAGCAGCATCAGATCGCCCTCGCGCGGCAATCCTTTCACCGCGGCGGAGAACAGGCCATGTGGAGGTCCATCCTGGCAGGCGAACGAGTCGCGCTCACCCGCTCAGGAGGCCCAAGCTATCTCATGGCAGAGTCGGAGGCGCAGCTTGGACAAACCGAGCCGTCTCTCCAGCATTTGCAGATCCTATGTGCCAGACACGATTCGTTGGTGATGAATCTGATGATCGATCCGCTCTTGGAGCCCTTGAGGGAGGATCCGACGTTTCGCGCGCTTGTGGTGCAGGCGGGGTTACGTCCACAACTCGTGCAATCCGGCGCGATGCCTTTGTCCTAACCCCTTGCCGGTGCCTCGGAGAGGGACTAGCGTACACGCGATCGTGCCTCGGCCAGAAGCGGCTGGTCAGCATCGGCGGACTGCCACATGTCCAGAAACGTCCGATACGCCTGGGCACTGTTGCCTTTATCTCCTGTCTCAGCGAACGCCCGCGCTAACCCGATCTGGGCTACTGGATAGACGACGCTTCCCACTACAAACGGCAGTCCGCGGTGAGAGAGCACCGTCTGAAAGTCGACGATCCCGATCTGGACCTGCTGCAGCATCACGTGGGCCTGCCCTCTCAAAAGCGGAGTGAGCGAAATGAGGTCGAACTGTCGCGCCGGTTTAAGGATGTCCAGCGCGGCGGACGCGTTGTTGTCGTGCAACGCCAGCGCCGCCTTCAAGTTGGGCAGGTAGAAGCCGCGTACGGCAAAGCTCTGCGGAAATGATTGTTGCAGGCGCTCCACGATCTGGTCTGCATGCACCTCATCGCCGCAAACGGCTTCGGCAATGCCTGCATTGAAGAGGGTGTTCATGCCTTGAGGGTGATTAGCCGACTCGTGCGCGAGGGCGATCCCTCCCCTGCAGTCCCCCAGCAGCGCACGGTCCAGGGCACCCTGAGCCAGCAGGAACGCCGATGCGGAGCCGAGTCCGGGCACCTGCGCCGCCTGGTGCGCGCGCTCCCGCCAGACCGCGCCGCCGGCAGCCAGCTGCCCGATGTTGTCCAGGTACAAGCCGTAGGTCCAGCCCGAACGAGTACCCGTAGCCGCGTTCTGCACGATCCGGACCGCGGCGGGCAGCCCCTCTTGCCGGCCTTCCAGATACCTCGTGGTCAACGTGAGTCCGTTGCTCTCGATGCCCAGCTTCTGCGCCTGCGCGTCTACTTGTTCGGCGGCTTCATAGCGATCCAGCGCCAGAAGAGCGTTTTCCGCCTGGCGATAGGCCTCCGAGTTATATGGATTCTCCGCGTAGGCCTGCTGCGCAGATTGTAAGGACTCGGCCATTCTGCCTTGCAGGCCGAGAGTGCGGGCCAGGGCCTCGAGGGCAGCCGAATCGTTGGGGGTTTGGGTAAGAAAACTCCGAATGATAGACGCGGCATGGGCAAAGTCGCCGGTAGTGTCCATCTCGTACTCGTACTCGGCGAAGATACGTGTTCGTTCACTCGCATGCTGAGCCGCTGCCAACGCCAGCCGAGCCGCCTCCGCAGACGCCACCTCCGCCCGCTGCCGGCGGTAGAGCACGGCGAGCCGCATCTGGACATCCGGGAAGTGCGGATCGAGCGTCGCTGCCTGCTGATAGAGGCGCACCGCCGAAAGCGTCTGCCGGGCTGCAAGGGCCGGGTTCCCCCGGCTGAATAACTGCAGCGCCTGGAGATTGGCGGTCGCCTCCTGCCCGAGCGGGACTGACGAGGCGCGAATGGACTGCTCGTTCTCACCGGCAACTCGCCGCAGCGTGGTCGCGAGTTGGTCGATGGCGGCCGGAAGACTGTCCAGACTTGGCACTTTCTGCTCAGTACTCGACAGCACGTCGTTGGACGCTGTCTGGAGCAGGTCGACGTGGATCAGGTAGGGAGGACTCGCGCCCGAAATGGTTCCGAAGAAGTAGTATTTGCCTCCGGTGCGCAACGCTGCCCGCTGTGCCAGGAGTTGCCCGCTACTGACTCCCGTATCGGACGCGAGCGCACGGCGCGCCAGCTGGTAGGAGTCCGCGCTGCGCATGACCAGGTACGGAGACTGAGCCAGAGCAAACTGCAGAGCCTGGCTTACGACGTCGTCCAGGCCAGACGCGCCGGTGCGGTTTTCGATCTCCGTCATGACGACCGAGTCCCCATTTGCGACCAGCGGACGCCGGAAAGGATCGTTCTTGAAAACGTGAACGCAGGCAGCAATGAGCGCGAGCACGGCGACCACGGCAAGGGTCGTCCGCGCCGGATCGGTCAAACGATGCGAGCTGCGCCTCGGTTCCGGCTCGTCCTCGAAGAGCCCACGCAGATCCCTGAGTGGCTCCTCGACAAGAAGTTCAGGAAGAAGGAGCGAGCGCGAAGGCTGAGCATGAATTTCGCCCGGCACGGCACGGCTGCGCGACTCCTGCGCCACGGCCAGCCCTGCCCCGGAGGGTTCCGCCGAGGTGCCGGAAGTGAAGCTGGGCGAGGTGAACTCCGCACGCTGGCCTGCCGGATACGCCATTCTGTCGGCGCTGGGAACCCGCGCAACTGGGCGGAGCACCTGGGAGGTGGCTGAGGGTTTCGAGGTGGGATTAGACGGCGAGCTGTCCTGGGTCTCCGGAGTGGATCGCGAGACGAACCTCGGTGGGGAGAAGTCCCGGGCCGCATCGATCTCCGAGTCGCGCCGGCGCGGCTGCCGTTTATCGCGTGCGACCGGATCGGCGGCGCGCACCAGCGGCACCGTAGAGACTGCTTTGCGCAGCCAGCCTGCGTTCTTGTCTGAGAGCCTGATCAACGCCTCTTCGAGCTCATGCGCTGTCTGGAAGCGCGCTGTGCGCTCCTTGGCCATCAGCTTCAGAATGATCTTTTCCAGCTCGCGAGGAACGGCTTCGTTCCAGCTGCGAACCGGCTCCGGCGGATGGTTCAGAAGCTGTACGAAGACGAGTGCGCTGGTCGCCCCCTGGAAAGGAATGCGCCGTGCGGCCATTTCATACATGACGACGCCGAGCGAAAACAGGTCGGAGCGGGAATCAAGCGACTCCCCGCGGGCCTGTTCGGGGGACATGTAAGCCAGGGTTCCCACCGTGGCGCCGACCGCCGTGAGATCGAGCGAACGGGAGCCACGCGCGCCGGGACCGCCCTTGTCGATTTTTGCCAGCCCGAAGTCGAGCACTTTGGCCTGAAATCCTTTGTTCGGCTTGGGGATCAGGAAGATATTGGCCGGCTTGATGTCGCGGTGAACCACTCCTTTGGCGTGCGCGGCCCCGAGAGCCTCGGCGACCTCACGCGCGATGCAGACCAGTTCCTCAACCGGCAGGCTGCTGTTGTGGATGCGGTCGCGCAGGGTCTCGCCTTCGAGCAGTTCCATGACCAGATAGGGATCGCCGTTCTGCTCGCCGATGTCGAAGATGGTGCAGATGTTAGGGTGGTGCGGCGCGGAAGCGGCGCGGGCTTCACGCAGGAAGCGCTCCCGCATGCCAGGCATGGCGTACTCGTTGTGCAGCAGTTTGATGGCGACTTCCCGGTGCAGCCGCGCATCCC
>CAXUEE010000017.1:12380-27137 GCA_964249905.1 uncultured Acidobacteriaceae bacterium | reverse complement strand
GCGGTTGCGGGGGTATTTGTTCCCAGAGAGCTCATGGCGCGGGTCAGCTCGGCCTCCATGACTTGCATCAGGACGGTGTCGGGCTTGACGGTGGCAGGGGCGGGACCACTGTTGCGAGGAGCCGCGTGGGCGGCAACGGCCAGGGCGGCGGAGGTGCAGGCGAGAGCAAGGCTTGTCCAAAGGCAGGTGTTGCGGGTGGGTGCGTTCAAAGAAGTGCTCCGCTTGGTTCTAGTTTGTCCGTTATGGCCGAGTGTATCCGATTCGTATTCTCCCATTGGACGCGTCAGGGCGGCTGCTGTGACCCGTTCGTTGTACGTACGGTTTGGTCTGGTGCACACTCGGACAGGCGGGGGAGACAGTTTGCGACTACAAAATCTTTTACGGATGCTGCTGTTCGTTGCGCTGGCTTTGTCCGCGGGCGCGGCTCACCCGGCGACGACGCCGACCGAGGCGCGGGCGCTGGCTGCGGCGCGAGACGATCACACGGCCTATACCTTGCCTGCGGGAGAGTTGGTGAAGGCGAAAGCGCTGACCCGCACAAGGCACCGGGTGTATTGGGCGGACACGGCATGGAGTCTGGTTGCGCTTTGGCTGCTGTTGCGGCTGCGGATTGCGGCAGCCATGGAAGCCTTGGCGCTGCGGCTGAGCCGGCGGCGGTGGGTCCAGGGCTTGCTGTTCGTGCTGCAGTTTAATTTGCTGATGACGCTGCTGCTGCTTCCGATTGCGGTCTTCGAGCAGCGGGTGGAACGAAGTTATGGATTGAGCGTGCAGGGCTGGGCCAGCTGGCTGGTCGATACGGGCAAGAGTTTTGCGCTCGAGACGGGGCTCGGATGGCTGGGCGTGCTGGTTTTGTTTCGGCTGATCCGGCGGGTTCCGCGGAGATGGTGGGCTTGGAGCGCCGCGGGCGTGATGGTGCTGTCCGTGCTGGGAGTATCCGTTACGCCCTATGTGATCGATCCGCTGTTCAACCGCTTCGAGCCGCTGGCGAAGTCAAATCCGGCGCTGGTGGAGCAGCTGGAACGGGTGGTGGCGAAGGGGAATGGGATCCGGATTCCGCCGGAGCGCATGTTCCTGATGAAGGCGTCCGATAAGGTGACGACGCTGAACGCGTATGTGACCGGCTTTGGAGCCTCAAAGCGGGTGGTGGTATGGGATACGTCGATCGCGAAAGGCACGCCGGACGAGATCCTGTTCATCTTCGGGCATGAGATGGGGCATTACGTGCTCGGACATATTGGGCGGTCTCTGCTCTTTAGCTTCGGGCTGATCGGGATTGGCTTTTGGGTTGGCTTTCATGGTTTTCAGTGGCTGCTGCGGCGTTTTGGGGCGGATTGGCGTCTGGGTGGGCAGGAGAACTGGAGCTCACTGGTGTTGATGGTTCTGGTGGTGAACGTGCTGGCCTTTGCGGTGTCGCCGATCGCGAGCGCCTACAGCCGTAGCAACGAGCATGCCGCGGACGTATATGGGCAGGAGATCGTCCATGGCATCGTCCACGACCCGCAGGCAACCGGACGCGCGGCGTTTCAAGTTCTGGGCGGAACCTCGCTTGATGATCCGACGCCGGCGCCGTTTTATGAGTTCTGGATCGACTCGCATCCGCCCATCTGGCTGCGTGCGGCCTTCGCGGCACGATATGATCCGTGGGCGACGGAAGAAGCGCCGAAGTATTTTCGAAAGGACAAGCCGTGAGCGACTGTATTTTTTGCAGACTTGGAAGCGGGGGAATTCCGGTTAACGCAGTCGCGGAGGACGACCTGTCCAAGGCATTCCCGGACGCGCATCCGCAGGCGCCGACGCACCTGCTGGTCATCCCTAAGCAGCACTTCGCGCATGTGGAAGAAGTTCCGGCAGAGCTGCTTGGACATCTGCTGCACATGGCGGCCAGACTGGGTGAGAGCCAGCTACCCGGTGGACACAGGATCGTAATCAACACAGGTGCGGACGGAGGACAGACGGTGCATCATCTTCATTTGCACGTCCTGGGAGGGCGGCCGATGCACTGGCCGCCGGGGTGACGTTTACCCTGGTCTTGATCGCTTTTGGCCCGCGTTACTGGTTGTAGTTCGGCTCTTCCACTTCCTCGATGCCGTAACGGCGCAGCAGATTCGGCAGATTCTGCGAGAAGGCGGCGCGCGGCATCACCGTGTCACACCCGGCTTCGACAGCCTTGGCCTTCAGGTCGCCTTGCAGATGCGACAGGAACCCGATGATCGAGGTCGTCTTCTTGAGCTTGGTCTTCAGCTTGGGAAGCAGCGACCTCGGCTTGGCGTTCGCGGGGTGCAGGGCGAACACGAGCAGCCCGGGACGCGCATCCTCGGTCGCTTCGGTGAGTGCTGCAATCTGCTCCTTTTCGTTCTTCGCAAAGGCTACCTTGACCCCTAGTTTTCGAGCGGTCTCGGAGATCTTGGCGATGAAGAACAGATCTTCGATGAAGAAGTAGATCTTGGTTGGAGCGTCCGGAGCGATCGGGATCGCACGTCCCTGCGAGTAGTCGATCGGCTGCGAATCACTCTGATGGTAGGAGCGCGAACGTCCTCCGCCGTGTCCGCCTCCGTTGCCATTGCCGTAGGGGTCAATGGTTGCTGGGGGTGCTTCGAAGACGTTGCCGTTGGCAGCCCGGTAGCTGTGGTCCATGGGGCCGACAAAGCCGCGCGACGCGCTTCCGCCACTGCGCTGCTTGCCGCTGCTGCCGAAGCCGCTTTTGCGTTTAAAGCCGCTGTTGTTGCCGGGCTGATGGGTGTCCGGCCCGCGAAAGCTGCTGGCTCCCGCACTGCTGCCCCGATCCTGGAAGTTCACAGGATGAGAGCTCTCGCCGGCTGGACGTGGACGATCCCGGTCACGGAATTTTTTCTTCCAGCGTTTGGTGCCGGCCGCTCCATTCAACTGACCGCTGCCGTTCGCCTGGCTGTTCATGGGGCCGCTGCTTTGCCCGGCTTGCGGGGTGTTTCCTCCTTGCGGACCCGAGAAGCTCCGAGCCTGGGGCTGACCGTTGCCGGAACGCCCAGGGCCGTTTGGCTGAGGTGGGGAAGCCTCCCCTGCCATAAGGGCGACCGTGCCTGTCGGGCCAGCTTCCGCTCCGTCCAGACCTCCGGAGGCGCTGCCTGGAGTCCCGGCTTCGGCCCCCGTTCCCTTACCCTTGCGCTTGCGCCGCCGCCGCCGGCTGCTCTTGGACTGGCCCATGCCAGGAGGAACTCGCTGTCCGCTTTCGTCCAACTCGTAGCCACCCCCACTCTCGTACGCGCTGCCATTTTCAGCGTTGCCTGCTTCGGAGGAGTCTTCCCGTGTCGTCTGCAGTGCGGAGTGCTGCACCGATACTTCCGTAACGCTCTGTTCTGAACTCATGCTTCCGTTTCCTCTTGCCTGGCACCAGGAACTGGCGCCCATTCTGCTGTTTCTACACACGAAAGTTCGGTGCTTCGTAAAGATGAAGCTGAAGAGCGCGCAGGGTCGGGTTGCCGGGGGTGACGGCTCAAGTTTTTGGGTGTCCGAATCCGAAGGTCAACCGATCTACTCCAGATCAACTTCGCCTGGCCTGGACAGCCTATGGCGTTTGCTGCATTTTCCGGCCTTCAGCGTAGCGGAGAAACGCACCTTTGCCGAATGAGCTCCAGCGCCTCGTCGGAGAAGACGTCGTTCGTACCGCCTCGTCCTGCCGTTCCGTTTGAGCGGCACCTAGGAGCCCTGTTACATCTTCTCGGCTCGGATGTTCTGTGACCATGAGACCTGTTTGTGCGAATCATGAAAGCCAACCGCTCAGGTCCTTCGTTATGCAGGTCCTGGGCTCGTCCCCTGCCCGGATGGCGACGCCCGCAGAATAAACCCGAGACGGAGGGTCCAGAACAGGTCTGTTTACCCGGTCGTATGCGAGTCCAAGACTAACACCAAGACCGCATGGTTGCAAGTGATTTGCTCTGCCTCCTGGAGCTCTCCTGCTCGCGTTACGACCTGCCGCCATATTTTTCCGTTTCTGGGGACGAGGAACAGCCAAGGGCCAGCCAGGACAGAGCGCTCAATTTACCTGGTTAGAAAACTCTCCCCAGTTCATCGGCGACCCGTCCATCAGACCGACGCCCTGCAGGAACTGAACAGTGCTGCGCGCGCTCCCAAAGAAGACATAGCGGCAGCCGCGCATCACAGTTCGCTCAAAGGAGATGGGTCGCCCGCTGTATTCGAGAATGCAATCGATGAAGGTGCAATCGACAAAATGAGTGTCGTCGATAATGAGGGAGAGTCCCTCCAACTTCTGCTGCTGAATGGTCTGCACTGACGCTCCTCTGAAGACTGGGTCCACGTGCCTGCCGCGAAACCGGCGACTGCTTTTAGGAAACGCCATCTCCGGTTTTTTGACAGTCCCTCTTTGGTGTCAGGGCAGTACCTCGGCAGTTCCCTGGCTGCTTCGTCTGCTTCGCCGCATTTTTTCACTGCGCGCGGTTCATGCAACTCAATGGCTCTGGTCGAGAGAAAAATGATGCCGACACGCGACAACGGCCACCATGAGCCTCAGATGGCCGTCGCGATGCTCTTGTTCCTGCATGGCCAGTCACTGGCCTCCATAAATACCGACCGCGGTTGCCGCCGCCGGTGAGACTTCCCGGTTGCACCTCTTTTGAGTGCATCCCGTACAAGGGCGCGAGACGTAGCTTCCCGTTACTTCGCCGCAGTATCCCGACATGCAACTGAGAGGCCAAAAGCACACGCACGCAATCCATTGAAATATCCGGCAGATTTGGCGGGCACCTCCTTTGGAGCACTCCAGAAATAGAAGGAATCGCATCCAGCATTCCCATTTTTGGTAGATGGAGGAGCGCTCGCGTTGACCCTGTCGGACACGCCGCCTATAATCGAAGCAACGCAGTTGTCCGCTTTTTGCGCCTTTTCTTACTGATTCTGGGTTCGGGATGGTGTTACCAGGTGGGCTAGTCCTGACGTCGGGTTACCGCTCTGGGTCTTGGACCGCGGACCGGGTCGGTGAAGATTCTCAACCGATTGTGGAGAGTGCATTGTCCACTGTTGCCGGTTACGGTCTTCTGGCTCACAGAAACAGGCCCAGCAGCGCCAGGGGCAGTATGGCTGTACTTAAGAAGTGAACGGTACGGAACGATTCGCCAACGGATCCTCCTCCTCATCGCAGATCAAGGAGCAACAAAACTCGTATGAACCGTATTTTTCCCCTCTTGACCGCGCTGAGCGCAGGTCTTGCCATCGTCCCGCTTGCCTCTGCTCAGGCTCCGGCTCCGGCCGCAGCAACCGCTGCCCCAGCGACGGCCGCTCCGCAAGCCATCGATGCCAAGATCGCCCTTGTGAATTTTGAACAGGTCGTGCTGGCCTCCAACGAAGGCCAGGTCGTGACAGCCACGACGCAAAAGAAGTACGAGCCGAAGAAGAACGAGATCGAACGCGAGTCGCAGGATGTGGACGCTAAAAACAAGGCTCTGCAGGCCGCGCCGGCGACGCTTTCGGACGCGGATCGTGCGACGCGTCTGCGTGAGATCGACACAGCTTCAAAGAAGCTGAATCGCGATGCCGAGGATGCGTCGACTGCCTACAACGCCGAGCTCACCGAGGCATTGCAGAAGGTCGCGCAGAAGGTCGCCGTGACGGCCAAGACGTACGCGCAGCAGCAGGGATACACGATCCTGCTCGATGTTTCGAGCCAGAGCTCGAATGTGCTTTGGGCGATTCCGTCAACGGACATTTCGCAGGCGATCGTGGACAACTACAACAAGTCTTCCGGAATCGCGGCGCCTCCTCCGCCTTCGCCTACCGCACGCCCGGCTGCGGCTCGGCCGGCGGCGACGAAGCCTCCCGCCAAGTAGTTACGCGGATTTATACGGATAGCGCGGAAAGACAGATAGTCAGTAAGGGCGGATTGGACTCCTGGGGGAGTCTGGTTCGCCCTTCTTGCTGGTGTGCAGGAGAACAAATACGGGGATTCTGGCTTCGCCAGAATGACGGCGGGGGAGTGACGGCGGCTGAGGCGGGATAAGGACGGCGCGTGGCGCAGGATTATTCTTCGCCTACTTTTAGGACGGCGAGGAAGGCTTCCTGGGGGATGTCTACTTTGCCGATGCGCTTCATGCGCTTCTTGCCCTCTTTTTGCTTGTCGAGGAGCTTGCGCTTGCGGCTGATGTCGCCGCCGTAGCACTTGGCGATGACGTTCTTGCGGATGGCGGTGACGGTCTCCCTAGCGATGACCTTGGAGCCGATGGCGGCCTGGATGGCGACCTCGAACATCTGGCGGGGGATGAGCTCACGCATCTTGGACACCAGGGCTCGGCCGCGCTGCTGGGCAAAGTCCTTGTGGATGATGATGGACAGCGCGTCGACGGGGTCGCCGCCGATGAGGATGTCCATCTTGACCATGGGCGAGATCCAGGTGCCGGCGAGTGCGTAGTCAAGCGACGCGTAGCCGCGGGAGACGGTCTTGAGGCGATCGTAGAAGTCGAGGACGATCTCGTTGAGGGGGAGCTCGTAGGTGATGAGGACGCGGGTGTCGGAGACGTACTCCATGTTCTTCTGGCGGCCGCGTTTTTCTTCGACGAGCTTGAGGATGCCGCCAACGAACTCCTCGTTGGTGAGGATCTTGGCGATGATGACGGGCTCTTCGATCTGTTCGATCTCGGACGGGTCCGGCCAGCGGCTGGGATTGTCGACTTCGATCTCGGAGCTGTCCGTCAGGGTGATCTTGTAGCGGACGCCGGGGGCGGTAGTGATGAGGTCGAGGTCGTACTCGCGCTCGAGGCGCTCCTGGATGATCTCGAGGTGGAGGAGGCCGAGGAAGCCGCAGCGGAAGCCGAAGCCGAGGGCGACGGAGGACTCGGGCTCGAAGGAGAAGCTGGCGTCGTTGAGGCGGAGTTTTTCGAGGGCGTCGCGGAGCATGGCGTGCTCGTGCGAGTCGACGGTGTAGAGGCCGGCGAAGACCATGCTCTTGATGTCTTCAAAGCCGGGGAGCGCCTCGGCGCAGGGGCGGTCGACCTCGGTGATGGTGTCGCCTACCTTGGTGTCGGCGACGTTCTTGATGGTGGCGACGAAGAAGCCTACTTCGCCGGCGGAGAGCTCGTCGAGGGGCATGGGCTTGGGGGTCATGACGCCCATGTTGTCGATGTCGAACTGGCGGCCGTTCGACATGACCTTGATCTTCATGCCTTTGCGCATGCGGCCGTTGATGATGCGGGCGAGAACGATGACGCCGCGGTAGGCGTCGAACCAGGAGTCGAAGATGAGGGCCTGCAACGGGGCTTCGGGATCGCCCTTGGGGGGCGGGAGCAGGGTGACGACGGCTTCGAGGATCTGATCGACATTGAGGCCGGTCTTAGCCGACACGGCTACCGCATCGTCAGCAGGTAGCCCTACGGATTTTTCGATCATCTCCTTGGTGCGTGCGATGTCAGCCGAGGGCAGGTCGATCTTGTTGATGATGGGGATGATCTCTAGGCCGCCGGCGATAGCGAGATAGGCGTTGGCGAGGGTCTGGGCTTCGACGCCCTGCGAGGCATCGACGACGAGGAGGGCGCCTTCGCAGCTGGCGAGCGAGCGTGAGACTTCGTAGGAGAAGTCGACGTGGCCGGGGGTGTCGATGAGGTTGAGCTGGTAGGTCTCGCCGTCGTGGGCCTGGTACATCATGCGGACGGTGTGGGCTTTGATGGTGATGCCGCGCTCGCGCTCGAGGTCCATGGCGTCGAGGACCTGGGCCTGCATCTCGCGCTGGGTCAAGCTTCCGGTGAGCTCGAGCAGGCGGTCCGAGAGGGTCGATTTGCCGTGATCGATGTGCGCGATGATCGCGAAGTTGCGGATGTGGCTGGGGTCCATAGAGGAGGCGGAGCGCGGTCAAGAGATGCGCAACTGACTCGATGGTAGCATCGCGCGACGGCCATGCCTGGTGAGGTGCGGAGGCGCAAAATGCGCGTTCGGCCGACACTCCGGCGTCGCTGCTCCGTCTTACAATCAGATGTGTTCTCCTGCCGAACGTCCACGCCGTTGAAGAAGCGCTTCGTGATTGCCACAGATGCCCTGAAGAGAGGGTGGATTGCGTGTGCGTGCCTGCCGCTGGTCTTGCTGAGCGGCTGTCCGAGCGATGCACCCGGCACGGCTCCTGCGGGCTCTCCAGCAAGCGCATCGAGCCGGCAGACCGCGCCTGCGTTGACGCCTGCGCCTGGCGGCAGTGGTGCGGCCCGCCCGGTGCCCGGACGCACACCTCCGCAAAGTGCCACCGCTGCGCAGAACGGGAGCGCTGCCGGACCAAACGCACAACCGGATGCGCGCACGCAGCAGCTGATCACGAAGGTGGAGGGAAGCTATAACTCGGGCGTAGCGAACTACCGAGCGGGCCGTCTGGACGCGGCGCGGCTGGACTTTGATTTCGCGGTAGACACGATGCTCACCAGCGGACTTGACCTGAAGGCGGAAGGGGCCGCGGCGGACGAGTTCGACCGGCTGCTGAATAGCATCAACTCGCTCGAAATGGCGGCACTGAAGCAAGGCAATGGCTTTTCGCCGAAGATCGAGGAGGCGCCTCTCGAAGCGGCCAACGATACGACCTTTGCGCCGAACCCCGAGCTGGTGGCGAAATTAAAGAGTGAGTTGAATGTGACGTCGGACCTGCCGCTGGTGATCAACGATCAGGTGGCCGGGTACATCGGCGTGTTCTCGAACTCGACGAACTTTCGCAATCACATGGCGGCGTCGCTGCGGCGTCTGGGCAAGTACAAGGACATGATCCAGAAAATCCTGGCCGAGGAAGGCGTTCCGCAGGACTTGATCTATCTGGCGGTGGCAGAGTCCGGCTTTCAATCGCAGGTGGTGAATGCGCGGTCGGGCGCGGGTGGCATGTGGCAGTTCATGGCTTCGAGCGGCAATGACTGGGGCCTGACGCGCAACGGCTACTACGATTACCGCTTCGACCCGGAGAAGGCGGCACGCGGGTACGCGCGTTACATCAAGTCGCTCTATAAACAGTTCGGCGACTGGTATCTGGCCATGGCGGCCTATGACTGGGGCCCGCTATATGTGCAGCGCGCGGTGCAGCGGACCGGGTTCGCGGACTTCTGGGAGCTCTACCGGCGCAACGCGATGCCCGCCGAGACGCGGGCGTATGTGCCGCAGATCCTGGCCGCCATCCTGATGGCCAAGAATCCGGAGCGCTATGGTTTGGATAAGGTCGTGCCGGACCCGCCAGTGCTCTATGACACGGTGCCGGTAAGCTACGCGATCGATCTGCACCTAGTGGCCGATGTGACGGAGAGCACGGTGCCGGAGATTGTTGCGCTGAATCCCGCGCTGCTGCGGCTCTCGACCCCACGCGACATTTCGTTTGACCTTCATATTCCCGCGGGGACCAAGGACCTGTTTACGGATCGCCTGAAAGATATCCCTCAGGATCGTCGCAGCAGCTGGCGCTTTCACATCGTGAAGCCTGGGGAGAGTCTGGAGGCCATTGCGACTTCGCTGCATGCGAGGCCGGCGGAGATTGCCGAAACAAATGGAATTACGGCGCAGGACCCGATGAGCGCGGGCGATGAGCTCGTCGTGCCTGTGGAGGCAGTGAACGTTGCGAACAGTCCTTCACGCTACGTGCCCCGGCGCGGCGACACGCTGGTGATGGTAGCCGATCGCTTCAACGTGAGCACGGAAGATCTGCGCCGCTGGAATGGATTGACGAGTTCAAACCTGCGCACGGGGCGCACCTTGTGGGTGACCGAGCCTGTCCGCCTGGCCCCATCTTCACGGCTGCGTGGCCGCCGTACGGGCGTCGCCCTGTCGCATTCGCGAGACTACGGTGCAGCCGCTTTGCGCGGCAGTACACGCAGCCGTCATCGTGGCTCACAAAGCGCAAGCAGACCATCGGCCGCGCGCTTGAGTGCGAAGACATCGAGTTCTGCAGCGAAGGCGCCGGCACGCAGCAAGCGCAGGGCTGCTCGATAAGCTTCATCCTTGAAAAGATTGCTTGCCATCAACGACACACTCGTCTAGCGTGTTGCTAGAAATTCGTGCCGCGCATTCTCTGCGCGTTCCAGCAAAAGCAGCATCACAAGAGATCAAAGTAAGATCACGAACGCAGAGGGCAAAGCATGAAGATGGGTGACGATCTCGAAGCATCTTGGCAACTGAGTGCAGCAGCCAAACACGACGAGGATGAAGAGGAGGACACCTCCCGTCCTGCGCACAGGGCTGAAGCCGACGACGAGGAAGACGACGAAGAAGAGGTGACGTTGTCTTCCGCGGATGACGACGATGACGAAGATGCGGACGACGAGGAGGATGAATCTGAGGACGAGGAGGAGGACGCTTTGGACATTGCTGTCGCTAAGGACTCCGACGCGGACGAGGACGGCGATGAGGATGACTTTGAGGAAGAAGAAGACGAGGACGACATCGACGAAACGGAGGACGAGGACGAAGAGGATGAAGAGGAGCTGGACGCACCTCTGACCACCCACTCCGAGGATGCCGCGCTGACCGCGATGCCGAGCACACCAGCCGACCCGTACGAGCCTCCGACCAAAGAAGCGCAACAACCTGCGCGGACCAGGACTCAGAAGTCTGTCGGCAGTGCTCTCCGCAATCCAAGCGGAACGCCAAGCAAGAAGTCGGCGGCAAAGAAGGGCGTAGCTCCCGTGCCTCCTAGGCCCGCGAAGAAGGTCTCGGCCAAGAAGGAAGCAGCAAAGAAGGCAGCGAAGGATGTTCCCGCCAAGAAGGCTGCTGCAAAGGTTCCGGGAAAGAAGATCGCACGGAAGAGCGGGTCCGCTTCCAGTTCAAGATCTGCCGCGAAGAAGAACAGTGCTCTGCGCGGCGGTATGGCTGCTTCTAAGAAGACAGCCGGCAACAAGAGCACGGGCAGCAAAAACTCAATCACGAGAGGTACTCCCTTGGCAACGAAGAAGGCGGCTGCAAAGAAGACCGTAGCGAAGAAAGCAGCAGCCCCGGCAAAGAAAGCCGTGGCTGCGAAGAAGACGGTTCCCCCGGCAAAGAAGACGGTCGCGAAGAAGGTATCTGCGAAGAAGACCACCGCAACCAAAACTCCAGCCAAAAAGACCACAGCGAAGAAGACGGCAAAAGCTTAGCCGGATTCGGAAGCAAACGCACAGCACATCCTTCAGGCAAGCAGAAAGGCCCGGTCTCCTAAGAGTCCGGGCCTTTCTGCGTCTGGTGAAAGGCTACTTCTTGGCTTCAGCGATGGCACCCAGGACTTCGTCGCTGTGTCCCTGGATATTCTTTACTTCCCAGAATTTCAGCACCTTGCCATCCGGGCTGATCAGGTAGGTCTCGCGCTTGGCGTAGCTGTTGCCGGCCATCGTCATCACGGGAACGCTGTAGGCGTCGATGACCTTGTGGTCGGGGTCGGCCAGCAGCTTGAAACTGAGCGAGTCCTTCGTACAGAACGTCTTGTGGCTCTCGACGGTATCGAGCGAGACGCCGAGCACGACGGCATTCAGCGCGGCATACTTGTCCTTGTCGCGCTCGAAGTTGTGGGCCTCGATGGTGCAGCCCGTGGTCATGTCCTTGGGATAGAAGTAGAGGACGACGTACTTGCCGCGATAGTCCTTCAGGCTGACCATAGCGTCGGTCTGCGAGGGCAGCGTGAAGGCCGGCGCGGCGGTGCCGGGGGCGAGTGGGGTATCGGCTGCGGGGAAAGCGAAAGTCCTGCTTCCGATAAGGCCGCAGGCGAGTACGCCGGCAGCTGCGAACATCCAGATGGCTTTGCGCATGTGCATCCTTTTTGAGTCTGGTGAAGTGAACTACCTTTGCGGCGGAAGTGGTGATACAAGCCTGAGTACGGAATACCACAATCTTACGTCACGCCCGGGCTTGCCTACGGGAACGCTCAGCATGCGACGAGTGCGATGCCCGCCTGGTCGGCCGCGGCAACCATCGCCCGCCGGTCAAACAGCAACGTGCGTCCCGCTTCGACACATAGGCAGGTTGCGCCGGCGGCCTGCATCGTATGGATCGTGGGCACGCCAACGACCGGCACATCGAAGCGCATATCCTGGTTCGGCTTGGCGACCTTGACGACAGTGAGAGCGCGGGAGAGAGCGCTGTCCCCGGAGTCGAGGGTGCGGAAGAGCTCTCCGGCGCGGGTGATGGTGGCGTCGGTGCCCTCCATGGCCTCGACGGCGACGCAGGCCCGGGCAGCGATAACGACGGTCTGGCCGAGATCGTAGGCAGCCAGGGCGCGCGCGACAATGAGTCCGTACTCTACGTCGCGCAGCTCGTCCGCGCTGGGCTCGCGCGCAGTCATGGTGCCTGGTGTGGCGAGCAGCGGCTCAAGATAGGCAGTCGAGGAGAGAAGCTCGATGCCCTCGTCGCCAAGCACCTTCGCGACTGCGCCCAGCAGCATGTCGGTCGAGCGGGTGCGCAGACTGAGAAGCAGCTTGGCTAGTCGCCAGTCAGGCCGGATAGAGGAGAAGATCTGCTTATGACGCACCTGTCCGGCCATGACGGCGCGCGTCACTCCTTCAGCGTGGAAGGTGTCGATTAGCCGGGAGAGCTCGCCAAGGGAGAGCCAGTGGACACGGATGTGGGGGTCGGCGGCGGCACGGTCATCGATCTCGGGCGAGGTCTCTTCCTGGATCGCGGCAACGATCACGGTGAGGCCATGGGCACGCGCGGCGTCAAGCAGAAGGAAAGGGAAGCGGCCGTTGCCGGCGATGAGGCCGAGCTTAGGCAACGTCAGACAAGTCCGGAGTGAACCAGCGATTGATGGTTGAGAAGTTGTATCGCTGTGCAAGTAGTTGTGGATTCAGATTTCGTAGCTTGGAGATCGCAATTGAGATCTGACCGTTGCTTGTCTCCCTTCGGCCTTCTAGTAAGTGCCGCGGAAACGGCCCATTGTAGATCTCCTCGAAACCAGCTTTAGTTAACTTCAACGCAATAAGAATTTCAGCGGGTTCAGTAGCCAGCTGATTGGACCAACGAAGCCCAAATGACGTGCCATTCTCGCCAGTCAATTTAATTTGGACAGACCTTCCGTCCTTTGTGTGCCCGTCCACTTGAGCGGTACTGCTGGGCGTAGGCAAAAGATCGTAGATGTACTCCGCAACAACTTCTCCGATGCTGCCCACGAGATGCCCGTCAGGAGTGAACGAACGTCCTTCGAACAGCTGGTTAAGGCGACCAGTCGTCTTCAAGAGATCGCTGATCAGGGCCGGAATCTGCTCCACGGCAGATTCGGGCAGCTTGCGGACAGTTGCGAAGAGACCGCGTACGGAAATGTCCTCATCGACGTCCGGCCAATGGATGCCATAGCCCCTGCCACTGAGCTGCCAATTTTTCCGCTGTAGCGAATCAGCACGCTGCAGGCGTGGGAAACGCGAAACGGGTGTACTCAGTTCCAGACCGCCACTAAAACGAACTCGGATCATCGCGTCATCCACCTGTACGTCCACCGGGATTTGATCCTCATCCAACCTTGAAGAACTCATGCCACGCCTCCATGAGCAAGTTTAGATTCTTTTCGATTACACGTTCTATTTCCTTCAACTCGCCTGATCGAAACTCTCGATTCCAGGAGAGGTCTACGGGGCGGAGCCAGTACTTTGCTTCATTTTCAGCGGAGGAGACGTGGATGTGCGGAGGTTCCTGACGCTCGTCCGCCCAGAAAAAGAAGCGGTACGGCCCTACTCGCAAAACTGTAGGCATACCTACCGGATCACGCCGCGCTGGCTGCGGCTAACAAAATCAACCAGGTAGCGGACATGCTCGCCGGGGCCGCCTGCGTCGAGTTGACCGCGTAGCTCTTCGAGCGCCTGCGAAACATTGCGTCCGCTTCCTGTCAGGACGCGGTAGGCGGCGCGCAGCTCGCGCAGCTGCTCGGGCGTGAAACCCTTCCGCTCAAGGCCGACCTTGTTCAGCCCATACGCATGATTGTCGCGGGCGATCGAGGTGAGCGAGTAGGGCAGCACATCCTGCGTGATCGTGGTGCCGCCGCCCACATAGGCGTAGCGGCCGATGGTGCAATGCTGGTGCACCGGACAAAGCGCGCCGACGGTGGCGAAGTCTTCCACCGTGACGTGACCGGCGAGCGTGGCGGAGTTGGCCAGGATGCAGCTGTTGCCGATCGAGGAGTCGTGACCGATGTGGGTGTAGGCCATGATGAGCGAATCCGAACCGATGCGGGTGATGCCTCCGCCCCCGGCAGTCCCACGGGAGATGGTCACGTATTCGCGGATGGAGTTGCGGTCGCCAATGCGGAGCTCGGTGGGCTCGTCTTTATACTTCAGATCCTGCGGCGCGATGCCAAGGCAGGCGAACGAGAAGATCCGGTTCCCGCGGCCCAAGGTCGTATGTCCGTCGAGGACCACGTGCGAGACCAGGTGGCAGTCTTCGCCGAGAATGATGTTCGGGCCGAGGATGCAGTATGGGCCGACCGTGCAACTGGCGGGAACAATCGCGCCCGGAGCGACGATCGCCGTGGAATGAACGCTCATGGGAGACTCACTCCGGCAGTTCCAGCCCGGAGCCTGGAACTTCGGCTGGCGCGGGCGCCGGGGCCGCCGAGGCGCGGGGAACCACCATGCAGGTGACAGTCGCCTCGCAGACAATCTTGCCTTCAACGGTGATCGAACCGTGCATCTTGACCGCGCGGGTGCGCCAGTTCAGTACGTTGACTTCAATGCGTAGCTGATCGCCGGGAACGACCGGACGCTTGAACTTGGCGTTGTCGATGCCGGTGAAGACCATCAGCTTCTGGTCGCGGTCGGGGATTTCGGTGAGCAGCAGCGCGCCACCCGTCTGGGCGATCGCCTCGACCATCAGCAC
>CAXUEE010000017.1:474-12370 GCA_964249905.1 uncultured Acidobacteriaceae bacterium | reverse complement strand
ATCCGGGAAAGTGGCCGGCGAAGTGCGGCTCATTGATCGTCACGTTCTTGAGAGCAACAATGCGTTGCATGCGCGTGAGCTCGAGCACCCGGTCGATCAGGAGAAAGGGATAGCGATGCGGCAGAATCGCCATGATCTCGTGGATGTCGAGCGTCATCTTGGTCGCGGCTTGGGTCGCGGCTTGGGTCGCAGCTTGGGTCGCAGGTTGCGTCTCGGCTTGGGTCGCAGCCTGCGTCGCGGGAGGGGAAGCAATCTCAGGATCATCCATAGCAGACCTGAGTATAAATCGCTATTTTTTGTTCAGCTGCGAAGCTTGTTCCTTCAGCTTTTCAACGTTCCAGACATCGTCGTTCATGGGCTGGTCGAAGTGGACCTTGGTGTAGAAGTTCTGCGCAACCATGTCTCCGTTGCGGTAGTCGGTCATGTTCATGGGCGTCATAATGCCATCGAACTGCCGCCAGTCGCCATACACTTCCTCGTCGATGTCGTGGTCCTTGAACTGTGTGTTGCGCCACTCGAAGGCGCGCTGCAGGGGCAGGTGGGTGTTCTGGTCGAGCTCGATGGTGACACTGTCATTGTTTGCCGTCAGGATACTTACTTTGTCGATGGCGTGACGGTCGCGCATGCCGATCCCTTCGGCGACGATCATCACGCCCGGCTGCTGCACCCAGGTGCGCATGACTTCCTCGAGCGAGTGGTCGCGGCGGCGCAGGTAGTCGGTCACCTGCAGCTGCGGCAGCTGCGTCTGGCCTTTGTAGGTAAGCTCGTAGCCGTTATCCGCGGTCCAGAGATGGATGACATCGCGCTTCATGCCGGGCAGAATCATGCCGCGGATGTGCAGGAACTCGATGCGCGATGTTTCGGGCTCGTTCCCGCGGGCGTAGCGGCGGTACTCGATAAAGCGGACCACCGAACCGGTGGGCTCCCCGCGAAAGAAAGCAGCGGTTTGGCCCTCGCGATACATCGTCGTCTTGTTCAGCCACGCGTTGCCGCCAAGCGCTTCGACCATCTCATCCAGCAGGCGCTTGCCGTGCTGCTCCTCGGTCTCTCCGGGGCGCTTTTCGGGGCCGGCATTTTGGATTTCAGAGGCGGACTGCGCCTGTGCTGCCGGAAGCCAGGCAAAGGAGAGACACGCAAAACAGAGACACAATGCGGAGACGCCGAAGCCGCGCTTCCGGTCGCGCCAGAAGAACACACGACACCTCCGGAGCAATACGATTTTTTGCGAACAAGTGAACATCGAGTCCCTCTAACCGACCAGCACAGCCCCGCCGTTCACATTGAAGACTTCGCCGGAGATAAAGCCGGCCAGCGATGTGCACAAAAAGACGACCGGTCCGGCGATCTCATCAACATGGCCGACACGTCCGAGCGGGATCAAGGCCGTCGCTTTCTTGGACGTTTCCGGGTCGCGGAGGGCTGCCAGGGACATCTCAGTCGCGACCCAGCCAGGCGCGACGCAGTTGACGTAGATGCCGCGCGGGGCGAACTCGCTGGAAAGGCTCTTGGTCAGCGAAAGCAGGGCGCCCTTGCTGGTGGCGTAGTCGGCATGGAAAGCCTCACCACGCTGGGCGGCAGTGGAAGCAATCAGGACGATGTGGCCGCGCACGGGAGCCGGATGCGTGAGCAGGTGGGCCGCGGCCGCCTGCACCAGGCCGAAGACGCTCTCGAGATTGACGGCAAGGGTGCGCTGCCACTGCGCATCGGCCATGGTCTCGAAGGGCTGGTCGTGCGCGGGCCAAATGCCGTGGTTGCCGACCAGGCAATCGAGCTGACCGAAGCAGGCTATGGCGGCGGCGACGAGCATGCGGCCGTCTTCCGCAGTCGCGAGCGGCTGAGCGAGAGCGCGGCAATGATCAGGTCCTCCAAGCTCGGCGGCGAGCGCCTCAGCCGTGTCGCGGGCCTTCTCATAGCTGAAGACGACGCGTGCTCCGGCGTCGCGAAACATGCGAACACAGGCCGCGCCGATGCCACGCGAGCCCCCGGTGACCAAGGCAACTTTGCCGTGAAGAGAAAGCGTGATACCTCTCATGAGGCGAGAAGGTCCCTCCTGCGGTGAATGAGCTGATGATATCTTGCAACGTGAAAAGATAATCTATAACATGTCTTCACGAAGGAGCACGATGTCCCCGCAATCCATCTCATCCCCAGGCGAGCGGGCTTACGACTTCGCTGGCAACAGCGCGTATGACAGGAGCGCGCCGGTAAAGATGGTGATCGAACAGCGGCTCAGCAGCCAGGAGTACATGCGCTCTATCCGTAGCTTCCAGGTACCGGCGAACGGCGTGGCGGTCTGGTATATGGGCCAGAATGGATTCCTGCTGAAGGACGCGGACGGTCTGCTCATCGGGATCGATCTCTACCTGACCAACAGCTGCGCAACCTCCGCTCTGCACCTTCCTTTCCGGCTGGACCGGCAGCTGCCGGTCTTCGTGGAGCCCGAAGATTTGGACATCGACATTTTTCTTGCCACCCACTCGCATGAGGACCACGCCGATCCGGAGACGATCGGGCGCATGCAGCACGCAAGAACGACCTTTGCCGGACCCTTCGATGCCCAGCGCGTGTACGGGGCGTGTGGCGTTCCCCAGCAAAACTGCCGGCTGCTCCATCCCGGCGAGCGACTCTCGCTCAGCCGGACCACGAGCGTCTCCGCAACGTTTGCCATGCCGACCGACGCGCGCGACCTGAATCACGTGGGATTGCTGCTGGAGTTCGGCAATGGCATACGTTTCTACAACACAGGGGACACCGCCTACACGGAGCGGCTGCACGAGCTGCTTCCGCAGGAGGCGAATATCTGCGCCATCTGCATCAACGGCGGCTGCCACAATCTAGCGCCGATGCAGGCGGCCGCCATCATCAAGGCGATTCGACCCAAGGTGGCCATTCCCTGCCATTACGACATGATGGTCAACAACGTCGGACAGCCCGAAATGTTTCGCGTCGCGCTCGATCTTCTTCATGCCGAGGCGCAGTTTACGCAGCTCAGGTACTACGAACCATGGGTGTATCAGCGCCTCGGAAACAATGAGCCTGAGCTCTCCAGTGTTGGAGCGACAACGTGCGCTCCATGACTTCTTTTTGGATCGGTGAATAATGGAAATTTCTCTGCGGGGCAAGGTAGCGGTCGTCACAGGGGCATCGTCAGGGATCGGACTTGCCATTACGAGAGCGTACCTGGACTGCGGCGCAAAGGGCGTGGTCGCCGTGTTTCGGCGCGCGGAGATGCCGGAAGAGCTGGAAGAGGCTCTCCAGCTCTATCCGGACAAGCTGGTGATTGTGCGCGGCGATGTAGCCGAAGAACAAACGGCCATTGACTTCACCAGGGCGGCCATCGAGCGCTTCGGCAAGCTGGACATCCTGGTAAGCAATGCAGCGCTCAGTATTGTGAAGGCAATCCACCTGCACTCACCCGAAGAGTGGGACACGGTGATGAACGCAAATGTGAAGAGCCTCTACTGGTCGGCGCGGCACGTCATCCCGGTCATGATGGAGCAGAAACAAGGCCTGATCCTGATCAGCGGCTCGATCTCGGGCGAGGCCGGCATCCCCACGCAAGGAGCCTATGCGCCGTCCAAGGGCGCGCTGCACCAGATGACGCGGCAGATGGCGATTGAATATGCACCGTTCGGGATCCGCGTGAACACCGTTGCGTGCGGGACAGTCGACACGCCGATCGTGCATACGTCGGCTGCTTCCTCGGGCGACCCGGAGAAGTACTGGGCGATGCTGAAAAACGCGCATCCCATCGGACGCATCGCAAGCGCGGAAGAAGTAGCAAGCTTCTACGCCTACATGGCCACCGACCAAGCCAGCTTCTTCACCGGCGCTATCCTGATGATGGATGGCGGCTACACCGCGCAATAGGGAGACCTCATGAGTACCATGCTGGCTGCGCAATACCTTGGACCGGATCGCATTGAGGCCGAAGAGGTTACGGTTCCGAGGATCGGCGAGAATGAAGCGCTGGTGCAGGTGGAGGCGTGCGGCTTCTGCGGCTCCGACATCAATATTGTTGCTGGTACCCATCCGCGGGCCAAGGCTCCGCTGATCGTCGGCCACGAATTTTGCGGGCGTATCGTCGAAATGAATGGTCCGGCGCGCGGTCTTGCCGTGGGCGACCGGGTGACCGCCTTCCCGCTCATCACCTGCGGCGTTTGCTACGCATGCACGCATGGAGCTTCCCACGTCTGCCGGCAGCTTAAGCTTTTCGGCTTCGATGTGGCCGGCGGCATGGCGGAGTACATCAAGCTCCCGGTCAGCTCGCTGATGAAGCTGCCGGAGAACATGCCGGCGCAGATCGGCGCCTTGGTTGAGCCACTAGCGGTCGCGGTGCATGGCGTCGCTCGCACCAGCATAGAAGGAGTGAACCTCGCCGTGGTGCTCGGCGCGGGACCGATCGGTCTCTTGACTGCCCTGGTCGCAAAGACTCGCAAGATCCCTCACGTGCTCATCAGCGATGTCCTGCCCGCGCGGCTGGAGCTGGCAGAGCGTCTCGGCCTGACGCCGGTGGAGGCGGGCGAGGACCTGCGCGCGAAGGTCACGGAACTTTCAAAGGGGAATGGCGCGGACATCCTCTACGAGTGCGCGGGACACCCATCCTCGGCGCGCGAGATGACCGCGCTGGTGCGATCGCGCGGAACGATCGTCAACCTGAGTGTGTTCAAGAAGCCCGCCGAAGTCGACCTGCAGGCGATCAACTTCAAGGAGATCGAGCTAGTAGGCTCGAGGGTGTATGAGCGCCAGGACTTCCAAGAGGCCATCGAGATGGCGATGTCGCTGCCGCTTGAGCAAATCGTGTCGCATACGTTTTCGCTCAACGAGGTTTCGGAGGCGTTCGCGCAGTTCCGGTCGGGCGATGTGTGTAAGGTGCTGATTATGCCGTGCCCGGTCCCGGCATGATCCCGTTCGGTGTCGAGGGCCGGCTGGCCCTGGTGACAGGCGCCACGCGCGGCATCGGGCTAGGCGTGGCGCGGGCCTTGTCGGAGGCCGCTGCCGCGGTGATCCTGGTCGGACGGGAGGAAGCGGAGTTGAACCGCGCGGCAGACGATCTGCGGGCGCTCGGCCGTACCGTGCATGTAGCCCCGTACGACCTGTCCGAGACCAGCGGCATCGCTCCCTGGTTCGACGAACTCTGTTTGCGAACCGGCACACCGGATATCCTTGTGAATTCCGCGGGCATCTCGCGCCGCGGGCCTGCCGTCGATCTCACCCTGGACGACTGGAACGCGGTCATGACGTTGAATGCGACGGCGATCTTTGAGCTGAGCCGGGCGTTTGCGCGGCGGCTGATCGCGGAAGAGAAGCCCGGCAACGTCATCAACATCGCTTCGCTGATGACGGCGGCAGCGCGCCCAGGAACCTCGCCCTACACGGCCTCGAAAGGCGCCGTGGGGCAGCTGACCAAGGTCCTCGCCATCGAGTGGGCTAAGAACGGCATTCTCGTGAACGCGATCGCGCCAGGGTACATCGACACCGACCTGAACAAAGCGCTGGTCGCCGATGAAGCCTTCGACACATGGGTGAAGGGACGGTGTCCTCTCGGACGATGGGGCACGCCCGAGGATATTGCCTGGCCCGTGGTCTTTCTCGCCAGTCCGGCAGCAAAGTTTGTCACCGGGCAGGTGATCTATGTCGACGGCGGATGGCTCGCCACGTTCTGAAGCATCTCCGTCCGGCTATGGTCTTACGAAGCTGGTTGTCATCCTTCGCCAAGGCGGAGGATCTGCTGTTCGCTGCAGCTTCACAGTTGTCATTCCGTAGGGTCTGCTTCTTGTCCATACCGAGCAGTGGGGCAAAAGAAGCGATCAGGCCGCTCTCCAGTGCGGCTCCCGTCGCGCACAGACCGGATCAGGCGCGGTCGTGGCGCAAATAGGGCGGCGAGGTCATCGCTCCGTCCCGTTCCCCGGCCGGCGTCTCCGGCATCGGCCATGGCTGCACGCCCATTCGCTTAGCCCACTCCGCATACGCGGCGGACATCTGCTTCACGCGGTCAGGATACTGATCAGCCACGTTATGGAGTTCGGTTCGGTCGGCCTCCATGTCGTGCAGCTCCCAGGCGTCAGGGTATTTGGAGACCAGCTTCCACTTGCCTTCGCGCATCGCGGCGTTGCCTTCGTGCTCCCAGAAGAACGGGGCGCGGCCGGTGCGCACGCGATCCTCGAAGATGGGCCGCAGACTTGTCCCCGCAAGCGCTGGAGGCGCTTCGCCGTTCTTCGCCGTGGCAGGGTACGCGACACCGGCAACATCCAGACATGTCGCCAGGATGTCGGTCTCGTGGCCGAGCTGATGCGTGATGGCGTTCTTCTGCTGGATCCCCTTCGGCCAGCGCGCAAGGAACGGCGTGCTGATGCCGCCTTCATGCGCATAGTGCTTGTAGAGCCGAAATGGCGTGTTGCAGCAGTTGCCCCAAGGAATACCGATGCTCTGGTAGGTGTCCTCCGGGCCGGGCATCACGGCGGGCTTGTTGCCGCGATTGACCGGCTTGCCGCTGCGAGTGAAGTACGGCTGCCAGTCTTCACGCGGAACGGACGGCCCCGGATCCCCAAGCTCTTCAAAGTTCCCGCCATTGTCGGACAGGAACATCACCAGCGTGTTGTCGGCGATGCCAAGTTCGTCGAGCGTCGCTAGGAGCCGGCCGATGCCGCGGTCCATGCGTTCGATCATGGCGGCATACACTGCCATGCGCCGCTGCTCCCATGCCTGGTAGCTTGCGTTTTCCCAGGCCGGCACGCGTGGATCGCGGTCGGTCAGGCCCCACTTCTCGTGGAGCAGGCCGAGCTCGAGCTGGCGTGCATGCCGTGTCTTGCGCAGCTGGTCCCAGCCGCCGCCGTACGTGTCTTTGTACCTGGCAATGTCCTCTTCCGAGGCATGCAGTGGCCAGTGCGGCGCGGTGAACGCGGTGTAAAGAAAGAACGGTTTGCCTTCTTTGGCGAACTCACGGAGAAAGCTAGTGGCGTTTTCCGCGATCGCGTCGGTGTAGAAGAAGTTCTCGCCGGCCTGGATGGGCGTGTTGTCGCGAGTCAGGCTGAACGGGTCGAAATAGCTTCCCGCTCCTTCGAGCGTCCCGAAGAACTTGTCGAAGCCGCGCTGCAGCGGCCAATTGTGCTTGCTGAAGCCGGGCAGCGGCGGCGTCAGGTGCCACTTGCCCGCGATTGCCGTCTGGTAGCCTCCACTCCGCAGCGCCTCCGCGATGGTCACGCACCCTTCGCTCAGGTCGCCCTTGTAGCCTGCGTAGGGGTAGCGGCCGAAATCGGAGGTCATCATCCCCATGCCGGCCTGTTGCGCGTACACGCCGGTCAAAAGCGAGGCGCGCGACGGGCAGCAGCGTGGATTGTTGTAGAACTGCGAAAAGCGAATGCCCTCTTTGGCCATCCGGTCAAGATGGGGCGTGTGGATCTCGGATCCGTAAGGGCCGGTGTCCGAAAAGCCCATGTCATCGGCCAGGATAAGAATGATGTTGGGCTTGCTGGACGCGGACTGTCCCGCGCTGTCCGCGTGCGCAGCAGAAAGCATGGCTCCGGCAGCAGCTGCGGTGCTGCTCTGCATGAACTCTCTTCGCGTCGTCTTCATCTGCTCTCAACTCGGAAAATTGGAGATCTTCTTCAACGCATCCTTGTACGGAAAGTCCTCGTCGCCGGCCGTCTTCATCCAGGCCAGGATCGCCGCATCGAGCTTGTCCATCAAAGGCTTCTGCGCGGGATCGTTCACCAGATTCTTCATCTGATACGGATCGGCCACGTTGTCGAACAGCAGCCAGCGTCCGCTGAGCGCTACGGCGTAGGTGTGCGTTTTGGTGCGTACGCCGCGATAGCTCGGCAGGTTCACCCACATCTGGTGTTCGCCCGCGCCTTGCGCCGGGGCGCGTCCGGCGGGAGTCTCCGCAGCCACCTGGTTCAGCAGGAAGACCATCTCCGCCTCTTCTATCGTCTCTCCGCGCATTACGGGCGAGTGATCGCGGCCCACGCAGTGCCCGGGCACCGGAATGCCGGCCAGGCCGCACAGCGTGGGATAAATGTCTACCGCGGCAAACAGCGCGTCGGACTTCGCTGCCTTCGGGGTGACGCCTGGGTAGCGCACCATAAACGGCACGCGGCACGACTCCTCAAACGGCATCTGCTTCTGCATGCGGCCGTGCGAGCCCATCATCTCGCCATGATCGGACGTATAAATCACGATCGTGTTCGCCGCCTGGCCGGTGTCGTCGAGAGCCTTCAGCAGGCGCGCGAACTCCTTATCGATGCCCGTGATAGCCCCGTAGTAGCCCTGCATCGCCGTGCGCAGCTTCTCGTCCGAGACCAGAAACTGCTGCGTTCCCTGCGGGTCCTGTTCGTTCGGCCGCAGCACCACGTTAGGCCGGTGCTTGAACTTCTCGAGCGGGTATAGGTTCGCATCCTCGGGCGGTGGATTGTAGGGCGGATGCGGCGGATTCCAGGAAAGAAACAGGATCCACGGCTTGTCCGGGTTGGCCTTTGGCTGCTGCTCCACAAACGTAACGGCTGCATCGGTCATGGCCGTAGGCTGCCAGCCGGGCGGCTGGATCTTCTCACCCGTCTCCTGGTTGTAGGTCCAGGCCTTGTAGTGCAGGTTGGTCGCATCCCACACCTGCCAATCTTCAATGCCCATGCGCTGCTTGCCTTTGGGAATGAAGCCGGGGTCCTCGCCGTGACCTGCTAGATGCCACTTACCGATATAGCCGGTATGGTAGCCCGCCTTCCCGAAGGTGTCGGTGACGGTGACCTCGTTCGGACTCAGCGAGATGTTGTTGTACATCAGGCCGCTCTGGCTGGGCCAGCGCCCGCTCATCAGGATACCCCGGTACGGCGTGCAGAGCGGGTAGTTCGAGATACAGCGCTCCATCGAGAAGTTCTGCTTGCGAAACTCCTCCAGAGAAGGCGCGGACGCTGGGCTGTAGGCTTCCCCAGGCAGCGACTGTGCCCGATGCTGGTCGGAGAAGACGTAAAGAATATTCGGCTTCTTCTTCGCCGCCGGTTGTGCCTTTCCTTCGAGTGTCGCCACCAGCGTGGCGGCCGCTCCTGTCTTCACAAAACTCCTGCGGTCCATGCCTGTCTCCTATGTAGCGCTTAGCTGAGGGTGATCTCGAGCTTTGTAACCGACTCGGCCGGAATGCTGACGTTCACCATGTCGCCGCTGATGGTGGCCGAAAGCGGCGCAGACTTCACCGCTTCCGGCTGCTCAAACGTGTTGTGCGCATGCATGTCGCTTGCGGCGAGCACCGTGCCCGTGACACTCTTCCCGTTCACGCCGCGCAGGAGAACCTGCGTATCCATCGGGCCAGCGGGATTCGGGTTCACCATGGTCAGCGTCACGACGTTGCTCTTGCGGGAGGCCGAGCCGTTCAGCCCCCAGAAGCTCGCCGGCTTGCCGTCGCGGTCGTAGTGAATCTGCGGCGCTGAAAACTCCGCATGCAAGGACTGCGCGCCCTGGTGCGCCGCGTACATCTCAAAGACGTAGAAGTTTGGCGTCGACAGGAACTTGTCCTCGTGGCAAAGAAAGAGGGCGTTCAAATTGTTCACCAGCTGCGCACAGGTAGCCACGCTGACCTTGTCGGCGTGACGATTGAAGATGTCGAGCGACATCGCCGTCGCGAGCGCATCGCGCACCGTAATTTGCTGCCCGAAGAGGTGCGTCGGGTCGACCTCGGTCCCCTGGTGATACCACGGCCCGTACTCGTCGACCACCAGCTTGACGTGGTGCTGCGGATCGTATTCGCCCATGATCGCCCACTGATCGGTCATGATCTCTTCCACACGGTTGGTCTCACGCATCAGCTCAAACCAATCAGTGTTGTCGAAGTTCAACGCCTGTCCATGCGCCTCATGGAAGTTGTTGCGGATCTTGCCCCGGCTCAGGTTGCTCGCGTAGTGGTGAACCGACCAGCCGCTGAACTCCGGGTTGCGATCGGCATGGGTGCCGGTGAACATCTCTTCGAAGAACTTCTGCGTCCACGAGTCATCATCGGAGTTCGGGCCCGCCGCGATCAGCTGCAGATCGACGCCAAACCGCGGGATCCAGTTGGTGTACCGGCGGAAATCCGACGCGTACTCCTCCGGCGCGAAGTTGCCGCCGCAGCCCCAGCTCTCATTGCCCACGCCCCAGTACTTTACCTTGAAGGGGTCGGGGAAGCCGCCGGACGCGCGCATCTCCGCCAGCGTGGTGCTGCCCTTGGGTGAGTTGCAATACTCCACCCAGTGGTCAAAGTCGAGCGGCGGCAAGCTGCGCAGGTTCGCGGCGAGATAAGGCTCGGCGTGCGTCAACATGCAGAAGCGCATGAACTCATCGGTGCCGAACTCGTTCGGCTCGAAGATCTGGAAACCCTTCTCGTTCAGACGGGCCGCGTCGGAATCGACCTCCCAGAAGTTGGTGCGCACGGGTCGCTTCGCCCGCGGCCCCACGCCATCCTTCCAGTCATAGCTATCGGCAAAGCAGCCGCCGGGCCAGCGCAGGATCGGCACATGGATCTTGTTCATCTGCGTGATCAGCTCGGAGCGGATCCCGTACTGATTCTTGATCTTCGACTTCTCGCCGACCCAAACGCCGTCGTAGATCACGCCGCCGATATGCTCCGTGAAGTGCCCATAGAGGTTCGGGCTGATCACGTCTTTCGGATCGTTCGCGAAGATCTCAACAGAGGCGTCGGCCGACTTGGCAAAGACCGAACGGCCGGACCAGGCGAAGGCTGCACCGGCCATTGCCGAGTTCTTCAGAAAAGTTCTACGTTGCATCGATTCTCTCTCTTATGGGTAAGTTCAGGGGTCCGCGTCTACTTGGTTTCGAGCTGTTCCTGCAACTGCTCCAACGTGAATCCCTTGGTTTCCGGGAAGAACTTGAACACTACGATGAACTGCAACACCATCATTCCGGCGAACAACACAAACGGACCCGCTGCGGACAGGTGAGCGACATAAGGAAACCCGGTGGCGAGCGAGGCACAGACGACCCAATGCGTAAAGCATCCCAGGCTCTGGCCCTTGCCGCGCACGGAGTTGGGAAAGACCTCGCTGATGTACACCCAGATGACCGAGCCCTGAGACACCGCGAAGAAAGCCACGAAGCCGACCAGCGCAATGACCAGCAGATTTTGATGGAGCCCCGTGTAGAACAGGAAACTGACCATGGACAGGCAGACGCACGTCCCCACGGAGCCCACCAGCAGCAGCAGTTTCCGGCCCACCTTGTCGATGATCAGCATGGCGACCAGCGTGAAGATCAGATTGGTCGCCCCAATCGCGACCGCCTGCAGGTCGCCCGAGGATTTCGAGAAACCAGCTTTCTCAAAGATCGAGTTCAGGTAATAGAGGGTCGGGTTGATGCCGGAGAACTGGTTGAACACCGCAATCGTGATCGCCAGCATCACCGGAATCCTGTAGCGCCGCGAGAACAAGGGCTGGCTGCCTGCGGCGCGATCGCTCGCAAGCGAGGCCTCAATCTCCTTCATCTCCGCATTGGCCGCGTCTCCGGCAATCTGCGTGAGCACCTGTCTGGCTTCGGCCAGCTTACCGTTCTTCACCAGCCACCGCGGACTCCTTGGGATGCGAAACAACATGAGAAAAAACAGCACGGCCGGCACCGCCGATTCGCCGATCTTGCAGCGCCATTCTGTCGGCCCCAGACCCAGGGTGCCGATCACGTAGTTCGAGAAATAGGCCACCAGGATGCCAAACACGATATTGACCTGAAAGCTGCCCACCATGCGGCCGCGCCACGATGCCGGCGCGATCTCCGCGATGTACATCGGACCGACCACCGACGAGGCACCGATCGCAATGCCGGCGATCAGGCGAAACAGGATGAACGACGTCAGATCCCACGAGATGCCGCATCCGATGGCCGACAGCGAAAACAGCACCGCCAGAACCCGCAAGCTGTAGCG
>CAXUEE010000017.1:0-464 GCA_964249905.1 uncultured Acidobacteriaceae bacterium | reverse complement strand
CCCAAAAGCCGCACCGAGGACCGTTCCCCAAAGCGCGATGCCGACTGCGATGCCCAGCGTCCAGGCCGTCAGGTGAAAGCGGTCGGTCAGGGCTCCCGTGACCCCGGCGATCACGGCCGTGTCAAACCCAAACAGCAGTCCTCCCAGCGCAGCCGTAATGGTGCTTTCGACGACGGTGCGGTTCAGGCGAACCTTGGCTGTGCTGGTGGTTGCCGGAGTGGCGGGAGCGAACATAGGAAGCCTCGAGTGGTTTGATTCAGCGCCGGTTATAGACTATCTATACTTTGGTTGTCAAGAGACAGATTCAGCTCCGGCGGGTTGAACCAACTGCACCCGCTCAACCGACCCCAGGACCAGGACATAGCCAGCCAGACCCATCAGCATCACCAGGCCGGGGACCAGGAAAGCCGCGGCAAAGGAATGAGTAATTGCGGTCAGATACCCGGTGACCACTGGTGCTGTGA
>CAXUEE010000016.1:26588-27370 GCA_964249905.1 uncultured Acidobacteriaceae bacterium | reverse complement strand
GATGTGGGTCTGATCCGAGAACGGCGGTCCGGAGCCCAGGGCGTCGGTGGTGGCGTTGACTAGAGGGCTCGCGGGGGCGGTGGCCGACGAGTTGCTCGGGTTGACTGGGTAGTAGTACGGGGTGCCGGCAGCCAGGATCACATCCTGGTACAGGTTGGCTTTGGTGCTGCCGATCTGGTTCGCCTGGGCGGGGGTGAAGCCGGGGGTCGGGCTGCGGAAGATCTCGTAGTTCACGCCGAGTGCGGTGCTCGAGTTCCAGGTGAGATCGATCTCGTTGCTGGAGGAGGCCGTGGCGCTGAGTCCGGTGACGGCGGCAGGCGCGCCCGCGGTGGCCGCACCCAGCGTGGTGACCGGCACGGCCGCGGTAGCAGCGGCGGCGGTGCCCGCGGTGACGATATAGAAGTACGTCGTTAGAGGCGTGAGGCCGCTGTCGGAGAAGTTGGTGATGGCGCCGGTGGAGGCGACCAGGTTGGTGCTGGATGGGGTGAACCCGGCGCTGCTCCCGCGATAGACCGAGTACTGTGCGCCCGGCGTTGTGCTGGCGACCCAGTTCAGGTACGTCTGGGTCTCGGTGGAGGCAACCGCGCTGAGGGAGGTGGGCGCGGCGGACGGGCCGACCGGGGGTGGCGTGGAGGAATGGATGACGTACGCGGCGGCCGCGACCGAGCTGTTGGTATAGCCGGGCGCGATGGCGATGGCCTGGAGCGTTTCGCTGGCCGCAACCGCGATCGGGCCCGCATAGGCCGGCGCCTGCGCCGTGGGGACGCTGCCGTTGGTGGTGA
>CAXUEE010000016.1:26090-26578 GCA_964249905.1 uncultured Acidobacteriaceae bacterium | reverse complement strand
CGGGGAGCCCCCCACGGGGGGGGCTGCCGCCCCGCGCGCCCGGGGGCGGGCCCGTGTAGGTGCCGGCGGCAGGCGTGAACACCGGCGGTGCGGCCACCGGGGTTGCGGCCGCGGCGCCGGTGATCTCGATGCCGTTAATCTGCGCGTTGTCCTTCACGCTGGTGAACTGGAGGACGATCTGTCCAGCGGAGTTTGCGGTGGCGTTGAACTGCTCGATGACGGCGCGGTCCGGGCCATTGGCGGCGGCGATGATGTCGAAGTTGGAAAGCACAGCAACGCCGTTGATGCTGACGTTGAAGATGCGCTGGCCGGGCTCCGTCCAGTAATGCTCCGCGAAGTGGAGACGTACCGTATACGCCGCGCCGGCGCTGAGGCCGGGCAGGGTATAGGACAGGTTGCCGTAGCGCTGGGTCTGGTAGACGGCCATGGGCGCGGGATTGGTGACGCCGGTCAGATCGATGGCGGCGGTGGTGGAGGAGGTCAGTCCG
>CAXUEE010000016.1:23970-26080 GCA_964249905.1 uncultured Acidobacteriaceae bacterium | reverse complement strand
TCTTTGTCCGCGCTGAAGGCGCCCGTAGCCGGACCGCCGGCGTCGATGGCGAGTATGTCCACAGGACAGCTGGGACAGGGCGTGGTGCCCTGTGCGGCCAGCGGCATGGGGAAGGTGGTTGCGCCGAAAGGAAGGGCGAGCGTGGCGAGAAAGAGCGGATACGCGGCTTTGCGCTGCATGGGGAGGGCTCCTGAACGTGCGGGTCGGGACGAGATGGGGAGACTACTGGGCGGTGGTGGAGGAGGGCAGCGTGAGGTAGAGCTGACCCAGGCCGGTGAGCTGGCCGGGGTTCCCGAGCAGGCTGCTGAAGTGCGGATCCGGGTTGACGCGGCCGGTGAACCACGCGTAACGGAAGACGTCGCTGCGGCTCTCGAGCGTCTGCACCATGGAGGTCATCTGGCTTTCCTGCTTGCTCAGTGTGTTGATCTCCGATCACTCCTTATCAATATAAAAATTGGCGAATTCCGTCACCCAGATGGGTTTGTTGTACTTATCCAGGCGATCCAGCTCGCTGCTCAGCCCATAGTCGTACCAGTGGAAGCCGAGGTAATCGATGCGCGGCTCGCGGCCGCCGTTTGCGGCCTCGTAGGCGGAGTAAAACGCATCGAGCCAGGCCACAGGATCGCCGTAGTTCGGCATGGTGCCCCAGGTGATCTGCGGGCCGACGATCTCTACATTGGCCGCCGCCGCGACGGCCTCATACTGGGGCCAGAGCTGTGCCGCCTGCGTGGGCGTCAGGTACGCCTGGCCGCTGACATTGGGCTCGTTCAGCACCAGCAGGTACTTCACGTTCGGGTTGGCTTTGAGCCAGGCCTCGACGCTGGCGGCGTTGAAGCTGCCGTTCCAAAGCATGGGGTAGTAATCCATGCCGTACTGGGTGAGGTAGTTTGCGGGCACCTCCGGGTTGGGGGTGGCGCCCCAGTTGTACCACCAGCTCACGCCGGGTGAGAGCGCCGCCAGGTCGGCGGGATTGGCAAGGTCGTAGGCCACGCCGCGCTTGGCGCTCTTGATGGTTGCGGCCTTCGCGTTGGCGTTGGGCTGGGTCAGCGGCGAGAGGCCGCCGGTGGTGCAGCCGGCAAGTGTCAGCAGGGAAGCCAGCAGGCATGCCGGCAGTGCCGGAAAGCGGGGAGGATTGGTCAACATGGTCGGTTCTCCAGGGAAACGGTGGTTGCGAAACGGGTGTGGTTGGGAAGAGTGCGGGCCCTGCCCGGCCGGCTTCTGGCGAAGTCTGGGCCCGCACCTGTTTGCCGGCAGTTGGGCTGCCGTGGCTTGCGTTAGCGAAGCCAGCTACTGGATCTCGATTCCGCTCAGCTCAGGCTGATCGACGGTCCCGTCGGTCAGCTGAATCACGATCTGTCCGGAGGAGTTGGCGGTAACGGCAAACTGCTGGATATCGGCTGTGAAGGCCGCCCCGGCGTGCGCAATGATGTCGTAGTTCTTCAGCACCACGACGCCGTTGATGCTGATGTTGAACACCCGCTGGCCCGGCTTTGAGAAGTAGATCTCCGCAAAGTGCAGGCGCACCGTGTGCACGCTTCCCGGGGTGAAGCCTGGGATCGTGTAGAGCAGGCGTCCGGCGCGGTTGGTCTGGTAAACGGCCATGGGCGCGGGGTTCAGCAGTCCGGCCGGCAGCGTGATGGGCTTGGTTGTACTGGCGCTGCCGCCGGTGTTCGAGTCTTCATCGGCGACAAACGGAGGTTCCGCGCCGCCGCCTACGTTGATGTCGACGCCCGTGGCCGTCTTCGTCGTGGGACACGCGCCGCTGCCGTTGAAGGGCGTGAAGTTATTGGGCACTGCTTTGGGCGGCGTCGCACCGCCTTCTCCGTCGATCACACTGTTGATGCCGCCCGATCCGTTCAGCATTACCGTAACCATGTCGGTGAAGCGGATACCCGCCGTGTTGGGAACAAAGATGGCGTTATCCTGCACGATCGGCACACCCTGATCGAAGTACGAATACACGCCCAGCCCGAACGCGGTGTGAGCGCACACGGCGGCCGTGACCTCGTAGCTCGGATACCCGTTCTGCGCCGTGCCGGGCGTACCGCTCGCGGTCAGCGGCGTATAGGTCCAGGCGCTCTGGCTCGGCACATCGTAGGGGTCTTCGCTC
>CAXUEE010000016.1:7309-23960 GCA_964249905.1 uncultured Acidobacteriaceae bacterium | reverse complement strand
GCCGCCCTGGCCGTTCCAGACCGTCTCGTACTGCTGGTAGTGCTCCACCGCCAGCCCCAGCGCGGTGACATTGTCGCCGTTGACGACCAGGCCGTGCGCGGCGGTGTTGACGTTCCAGCCGACGCCCGTTCCGTGGTCGGCGCGCCACGCCCAGATGTTGTCGAGGATGACGTTATCGCTGTCGATCTCGAGGCTGGTGGTCGCGGTGCCCGCCGTTGCGCCGCCGATGCGGAAGAAGACATCATTAAGCGAAGTGGGATTGCCCGCGTGACTCGCCCGTGTGGCCGCGGTGGAACCCTGCGCGCCGACTTGCAGGAGGACGGGCGAGTTGACGGGGCCGGCGTCGATCAGGAGGCCGGCGAGCTGGACGCCATCCACGTCCGCAACCGAGATGGCAGCGGTGCCGGTCTGCGGCACCAGGGTGGGATAGCCGAGCCCGAGCACGATCGTCTTCGGGTTGGTCACCGCGATCGGCGCCATGAGCTTGTAGATCCCCGGCGTCAGAAGCAGGTTCTGGCCGGCCGCCAGCGCCGCGTTGATCTGCGCCACGGTGCTGGACGGGCTGGCGATGAAGAAGCTCGCGATCGGCAGCGAATAGCCGACCCCCAGGCCTCCCTGGGCCCAGGTGGTGTTCTGGGACGCGGTCTGCAGGGTGGGCACGAAGACGTTATAGGCTCCTGCGCTGTCCAGATAGAGGTAAGGCCGCTCCCGGCTTACCGGCGTTGTCGCCAGGGTGGTGTCGGGCAGGTTGTTCGCCGGCTTGGGGCTTTGGAACGATTGCGGGGGCGCGCCCTGGACGCCGGAAAAGACGTAGTTCCATACCCCGCCGGTAAAGCCGCCCAGGACGCTGTTGCGGGTGTACCACTGTTGCTGGGAGCAGGCCTCGAGCGTGCCGTCGATGACGGTGTCCGCTATGAAGCCGCCGCTCGCGAAGCCGCACTGGGCGTTGGTCAGCTCCAGCGGGCCGCCGGCGACGTGCATTCGGCGGAAGGCCGCACCCTGCGCGACGGCCCAGCGGTCGGTGCCCCCGGCCGGGACGTTGATCCGGAGATTCTCAAGCGACCGCCAGAAGTTCGTGGTCACGTTGCCGCTTGTGTCAGTGACGTCGAGGTAGAGTCCGCCGCCGTTCAGGATCGTGTCGTCCGGCGTGGTGCCGAGACCGGCGATTGAGGTGTAGAAGCCGACCTCGTGATTGACGCCGGCATAGGTGCCCGGCTTGAAAAGCACGGCCGTGCGCTGCATGGTGAACTGTGCTTCCGCCACCGACGGATTGGTAATCGCATCCAGCTGCGCGTTGATCGTCGCGCCCGGAACGGAAGGATCGAACACATAGACGTTCGGCCCAAAGATGGTGGAGTTGTACTGCGCCCGTGCAGTGCCCGTCAGGCAGGGAACAGCCAACAGGAAAAGCGTGGCGGAGGCAAGTGTACGACCCGAAACTGGGTTTGGGGAGCGGCGAGACGACAAACGGGGAGGGCGCATGGAGGAACCTCTGGACATGATTTGAGCAACACCTTTCGCAGAGGAAACCGACAGTGCATCAGCCTGACACCCTCTCGCCGACGGAGCGGACGGAGCAGCAAGATCAGGCACAACAGCCAACGGCTGGGGACCCATCGGCGACTCCTCTGCCCGATTTAGCGGGGTCGGGGAGGATCTGCCAGGGAAGCCGGCGACGCAAAACGAAGACTTTTCAGCTCTCTTCTGCGTCCCCCAAACCGTATGTCGGGCTGTCCAGGCCGTCTAGTATGCTCGGGTTTCACGTCCGGGCTACGGGAATAAAGTTCTTGGTAAGGCCGCCAGCGCTTCGGGGTCTCTACCGAAGGACGGATGAAAAAGCAACGCCAGGAGCCTTGCTTGCATCGTCTGTTTCAGTCCCGTGAAGATCGCACTCTGTAGGAATTACGTAGCGATTGGGCCGTAACATACGTCTCGGAAAAGGTATGGAGAAACCGGACAGGCTGCGGAGCGCACTTCGGGTGCCTTAGCCCTCAAGGCGCCCCTCCGAGCCCTGCCTTCCAGCCTCCCCGACACAGTCCGGCTTGCGCTTCAGGATGAAAGGAGCGCAGCTCTGCCGTCCTCCTCCCGAAGCGAACTCGTCCGCAGCCGTCGCATGGAGTGTCTTGCAGACACCCTCGAGCCGCTACCTCGACAAAAGCGACGTATGATACGTCCCATTCGCCGGCGAGCAACTCTTCGAGAAAACCGCCGCATTCAAATCAAATCTCCACGCGGCGGAAAGTATGGAACCGTAACGAAGCGAACTCGATCCTTCCGGAGCCCCTCCGAGGGCCTATGCTGGGCTAGCTGGCTGGGCTTCTTTGCCAGCCATGAAGATCTTCCATGAGCCCCCTTCCATGGATCGTCTGACTGGCTGCTGAGCAGGGATTCTCTTTGCCCAGCGCTGACGCTGTGCCGTACAGGCCGGTCCCCTCACCGCCTGACGCACACACCGGGCCATGCACTCGGATTTTTTGCACCACGACTCGACGTCTCTGGAGACTTCATGCAGCGCTTTCGTGCTCCCCTTCGGCTTGCCCTCCCCGTAGTCTTCGCGGTGCTTCTGAGCGGATCTGCGTTGGCCCAATCCGGGCCCGATATCACGACCTGGCAGTTCGATACCAAACACACCGGAGTCAATCCGAGCGAGACCACGCTCAACCCCAGCTTCGTCAGCACGGCGGGCAATGTGACGCTGCTCTACACGGAGAAGGTGGACGGACAGGTGTTTGCCCAGCCGCTCTTCCTCAGCGCGGCCAGCTCTTCCAGGCTGCCAGGTGGATGGGCCGACGGCAAGCAGCATAACGACGTCGTTTTTGTCCTGACGGAGAACGCCACCCTGTACGCTTTTGATGGCGACCAGGAGCCGAACTACACGCCGAACACCGGCTTCTCGAACCCGATCTGGAGCCTCCATCTCGTCCCCTCCGGCAACACCACGGCGGTGGCGATTCCAAAGCTGGACACGAACGCGGCCAACGACATCAACCCACTGCTGGGCGCCACCGCCACGCCGGTCATCGATGCGGTCAACGGGATCATCTACGTCGTTTCTTCGTTAAAGGACACGGGCACGCTGCCGGCCGCGCATCCTTACGAGCAGCTGCTGTGGGCGCTCAACGTCAAGACCGGCCAGCCGGTGAACGGCAGCCCGGTCACCATCCATCCGCAGTTCAACGGCGTTTTTTCCGGCGACAACAACCCCGCCTGCACCAGCTCCAACTACAAGGCCGGCACCCCCAACGACGCCGGCTGCGAGCTCGACCAGGAGCCCGCAGCGCCCGCGGGAACGATCCCGTTTTACCCACTGCACTCGCATCTGCGGACGGCGCTGACTCTCGACCAGTTCAACAATCACAACACGCTCTACCTTACCTATGCCTCGCACAGCGACGGCACGCCTTACTCCGGCTTTGTCGTGGGCTACGATGCGACTTCGCTGCAGCAGACGACTGAGTTCGCCGTCTCGCCGGACAACACGCCCGAGAGCGGAGTTTGGATGAGCGGCGCCAGCCCGGCCATCGACCCGACGCTGAACAAGATGTATATCCTCACGGGCAACGGCGCGAACTGGGACAACAAGGACTCAAACGGCAACGCCTTGCCTGCGATGGGCACCGACAGCCAAGGCAACGTGTACTCCCAGGGCACCAACTGGCCGATGAGTGTGCTTGCTTTCGACACGACGCCGAGCGGGACGGTCGCTTACCGCAACCGCAACGAGCTGACCGTGCCGTTCTCGGACAATACCCGGTGGTTTACCCCGGCCCAGTGGGACTCATTCAACGACGGCGACCAGGACCTCGGCGCCGGCGGTCCGCTCCTGTTCGACACTACCGCTCCGGACGGGAGCACCAAGCATCTGCTGATGGGCGGCGGCAAGGCCGGGGTCATGTATGTGCTGGACCGCACCGACCTGGGCGGTATCGATACTTCGCAGAACGGCACCTACAGCCGCAATCTCCCGCCTACCTACCAGGATGACAACGTGGTGCAGGAGATCACCTTCTCCGACAGCCCGGGGTTCTTCAACACGCCGGCCTTCTTCAACAACAAGGTCTATTTCTCCGGAGGCAGCCACGGCGTCCGGTCGCGGGCCGTCGGCTACAACCAGAGCACCAATACGTATATCTCGAGCACCGAGGACGGATCCCCCGAGGGTCCGGTGGACAAGAACGCGGGCGTCTTCCTCTCGGCGAACGGCACCACCGGCGGGCTGGTCTGGCAGACGGCCAACGGTATCCGCGCGTGGGATGCGAACAACCTTGCGCAGGGCGCCATCTTCTCGCAGGTCAACATCAAGACCGATGACGGCTCCGGCAACAACTGCAACACGGCGACGTTCTCCTTGCCGATCGTGTCCAACAGCAAGGTCTACTTCAGCTGCTACCAGACCCCGGCGATCAGTGGAAGCTACACCCAGAGCAACGGAAACGTCGCCACCTTCAGCCAGCCGAGCGACAATCGTCCAGGCTACCTGTTTGTGTACGGTGCGGCTCCGGTTCCGGCCGGTTCGCCGACGCAGGTGCCGCTGAACACCGTCGCACGGGCGGACTCCGATTCGCAGATCACGGTGAGCTGGACCTATCCGAGCCAGTCCGGATCGAGCACCGCCGCTACCGGCTTCAACGTGTACCGCGCCACCTGCTCCGGCTGCGCCCCCACCGGCGCGCCCATCAACGGCAACAGCCCCATTGAAGCTTCGGTCTTTTCCTACGTGGATACCGGCGTAGGCACCTACACCAACAGCAATGGCTCCACCTTCACCATGAACGGCCTGAGCCCCAGCAGCACCTACTACTACACTGTGAAAGCGACGAACTCGGCGGGAAACTCGAACGCCAGCTCCGCCAGTGCGACGACGTTTCCGCAGTACGCCGAGCCCGGACTGGTCGCGTACTGGCCCTTTGACGAGGGTGTTCTGCAGGGAGAAAACGCAACCAGCTCCGCCGACCTGACCGGCCGCGGACACACGGCTGTCAAGGACACGTCCGGCGGATCGAACGAGATTACCTCGTCCTCGACCGGCTACGTGGGCGGATCGTGGAACTATCATGGCACTACCGTCATCGACCGGCTGGTGGTGCAGAACAGCGCCGACCTGCAGTTCACGGCCGCGCAGAGCTTCAGCCTCGTCACCTGGGTCAATCCCGCCACGCTTCACGGCTCCTCCGGCCCCAACACGACGGATGGCTACGACGGAGAGTCCATCATTGTGAAGTCGAGAGACCAGGGCGCTTACTACGGCCTTTGGATCAACCTGAACGGGCAGTGGGAGGCGCGCGGACCCGGCGGTGTGCTGACCGGGCCGGCCGCGACTATCGACAGCTGGACCCAGCTCGCCCTGGTACAGGACGGTCCCCACAACAAGCGCTCCCTTTACGTGAACGGCACGCTGGCCGCAACCGGTGCTGCCCAGGATGCAAGCGGCGCGGGCAATCTCTGGTTCGGCCAGCAGAACCTTTACGGCACCGACAGAACCAACCAGACGATGACGGATGGCTTCGGCGGCTATATCGACGAGACCCGCATCTACAACACGGTTCTTGCCCCCGCGCAGCTGCTGAACCAGGTGGCCGACCCGGTCCTGCTGGCGACGTCGATCCAGACGCATACGGCCGCGGGCGGCGGAAACGCGATCGCGCTCCCGGTGTATCCGTATGGAGTGGCAGGCGTGCCGGCTACGGAGTCGCGCATCAACGCAAGCAAAACTTATACGCTGCAGCTGAGTTTTGCCCAGCCGCTCTCCGCGACGCCTTCGGCAACGCTTCAGGCGCAGTCCGGCTCCTCCGCCGCCGTGCAGGGCTCCGTGCAGTCGGTCACGCTTGACTCGACGGGGATGATCGTGACGGCTGTGCTCGCCAATGTAGGCAACGCGCAGGCGCTCGATCTGCACCTGACGGGGCTGACCAGTGAGGCCTCGCAGAACGCGGCCTACGATCTGCCCTTCAACGTCTTCAACGGCGACGTCTCCGGCGATCACCAGATCAACACGGTCGATGCGAACGCCATCTCCCGGCAGATCGCGGCCAACAACAACAGCGCGGTGACCAGCATCAACGCGGGCAACGCCATGTTCGACCTGAATCTGGACGGCCGGATCGACGCGAACGACGTCAACCTGGCGACCTCGCTCGCGGGCACAGCCTGGACCGCACCCATCGATACCGAACTCTCCGTCTTCCAGGTATCGGGTTCCTCCGGCGTGTCCACGCAGAATACGCAAAACGTTACCGCCAACGCATTCGACAACAACCTGAACACCACGTGGGAGAGCGTGCGCCCGGGCAACGGCAATGCCAACTCCGGCGTGGCGGGTGTCGACCCGGGCTGGATCTTCGTCGACCTGGGCGCGCCGGCCACCGTGGATGGCTTCACCCTCTTCTGGGACAATGCAGCCGCCTCGCAGTACACCATCGAGTACTGCAACACGCTGAACAGCGCGGCCGGTGGCACCTGCGCCGACGCGCCGACCACCTCCTCCACGGCCTGCCCGGCCGATGGCGGCTGGCACATCCTGGTCTGCGAGACAAACAACGCCGCCGGCTCGACGAAGAACTACCGTGGGCTCCCCCCGGTGGCGGCGCGCTACTTCAAGATGAATGGCACGGTGCGCACGCAGGCTCCGTACGCGTACCAGCTTTCTGAATTCATCGTCTACGGCCAGCCCGGCACCGCGGCAGCCGCGCCGCCGGCGCCGAACCCCACCCTCGCCGCACCTCAGGTCAACCAGCCCACCGCCACCGCGACCCAGATCAGCCTTACCTGGAGCGCCAGCGCCAACGCAACCTCGTACAACGTCTTCCGCGGCACCAGCTCCGGCGGCGAAGGTTCGACCGCGCTCGGCACCACCGCGGGCACGTCGTACACGGACACCGCCAACCTGGCCGGCGGCACCACGTACTTCTACTACGTGACGGCGGCAGCAAGCGGCTACACAGCCTCCGGACCCTCCAATGAAGTGCAGGCGACAACCCCCCTGGCGAGGCCGACGCTGGCGCAGCCGACGGTCTCCAGCTCCGGCATTTCGCTCAGCTGGACCGCCGTTACCGGGGCCACCGGGTATAAGGTCTACCGCGGCACGAGCTCGGGCTCCGAGACATCGCTGGCTTCCTCGCAGACCAACTCCTACTTGGATACCGCCGCAGCCAGCGGCACGACCTACTTCTACTACGTCGTCGCAAACGGCAGCGGCGGCGCGCTCTCCGGCAACTCCAACGAGCAGTCCGCCACCTACACTGCGCCCGTTGCGGCGCCTGGCGCTTTCACGCTCTCCACACCCACCGCCACGGCCAGCTCGGTTGCTCTGCAATGGACGGCAAGCGCGGGGGCCGGCAGCTACCAGGTCCTGCGTGGCGCCTCATCCGGCAGCGAGAGCTCGTCGCTGACCACGACCACCTCACTCTCGTACACCGACAGCTCGGTCTCGAGCGGCACGCAGTACTTCTACAAGGTCGTCGCCTCGAACTCCGGCAGCGCCACTACTGCCTCGAACGAGGTGTCGATCACTACCCAGACCGCCGCTTCGGCCCCGGGTGCGCCTTCCACCGGCACGCCGATCTACCAGATCAACGCGGGCAGCGGGAAATCTGCCGGAAGCTTCGTTCCGGACGAGTTCTTCTCAAGCAGCTCCACCTCGTCCACCACCAACGCCATCACGGTGGCCTCCGGAGACTCGGCTTTGCAAGCCGTCTACCAGACCAACCGGTATGGCACCTTCTCCTACGTCTTCCCGTCGCTGTCGGCGAACAGTACCTATACCGTGGTGCTTCACCTGGCCGAGACCTACTCGGGGGACGGCGCCGTGGGCAAGCGCGTCTTCACCGTGACCGCGAATGGCGCGGCGATCAACTGCCCGGCTGCAAATGGAGCGTCCACGCTCTGCCTCAAGAATGTGGACATCTATGCGCGTGCCGGCTTGAACACGGCCCTGGTCCTGTCCGCGCCGGTCACCACGGACGGCAACGGGAACCTGAAGCTGACCTTCACCCCGTCGGCCGACAACGCCATCGTGAACGGCATTGAGCTGCTGACCAACAACAGCAGTCTTCCCCTGCCGGCCGCACCGGTCAACCTGAATCTGCAGGCGGGCAACAACCAGAACACGCTTTCCTGGAACGCCGGATCCGGGCCCACCGGGAGCTTCAGCGTGTATCGCGGAACGGCGCAGGGCGCGGAATCCACTCTGTTGCCGAACGCCAGCAACCTGATGAGTATGTTCTACATCGACACCACAGCCCTGAACGGAGCGACCTACTGGTACAAGGTCGTCTCCAGCAACGGCAGTGGAAGCAGCGCCACCGAGGCAAACATCACCACGGGCACGGCCGTACCCGGCACGGCGATCGTTCGCATGGCCGCGGGTAGCACCACCTCCATCGCCGACCCGACGACCGGCCAGCCGTTCACCGCGGATCCGAACGGAAAGACCGGCGCCTCCACCAACGCAAACAGGATCACCGTCTCAGGCGTCGTCCAGGCAGCGCCCGTGGCTGTGTACCAGAACGAGCACTCGGCCAGTAGCTTCAGCTATTCCTTCAACACAGCAACGAACAGCCTCAAGCCCAACACGGTCTCGACCGTACGGCTGCACTTCGCGGAGACCTACTGGCCCGCCGCCGGGGATCGCATCTTCAACGTAAGCTGTAACGGTTTTCAGCTGAATAACTTCGATATCTTCGCCGCCTCCGGTGGAAAGAACATCGCCATCATCGAGGAGTTCACCACGACGACCGACGCCAGGGGAAACATTACGATCAACTTCACCTCCGGGGGCGCGGATCAGCCGAAGATCGACGGCATCGAAATTTACCAATAGCGACAGGGCCGCTGGGAGGTGTAGCTTCGCTCCAGGCGGCTTTGTCTTTCGCTTCACTCACCGCTTCCATGCACCTGAATGTCTCGCTGCGGAAGAAGGAACCTGCATGACCCTCAGCTTTCCTCGGCCTCACCGAAAAAGCGGACTCCCGGACGCTTGGCGCTGCACCTGTGGAGCTCTCTTTCTGGTGTTGCTGCTGGGAGTTCCCGGATATGCGCAGGGCGCCCTTGCCGCCTCTTCGTTGTCCTCGCAGAAGGCCTATGCTGCTTACCTGAAAGCCTTTGAGCTCGCCGAGACCGGCAGCCGGCCGGCGGCGTTTCGCCTGCTGGCGGAAAGTCTCCGGCTCGACCCGCAGGCGCGTCCAGCCTCGGCCTTGTGCTTTCGCCTGCTGACGGAGCAGCGCGCCAACACGGGGATCCGGCTTCTGGGCCAGGCCGGCATCTTCACATCGGCTCTGTACAGCCCGGATGGAGCGACGATTCTAACCACCGGCAACGACCACACGGCGCGGCTCTGGGACGCGCGTACTGGTGCGCCGCTCGCGCAGCCCATGCAGCAGGAAGAGGAGATCGTCGCGGCGGTCTTCAGCGCGGATTCCAAACGGATTGCGACCGGCACCGAGGGCGGGGAGGTCACCATGTGGGACGCCGCGACGGCAAAGCAGGTGGGTCGTTCGGTAACGCTTCCCGGAGCCGCCTGGTCGATCAGCTTCAGCCCCGACGGCACGCTGCTGGCCGCGGCCTCCGACTCCGGCAAGGTGCGGACCTGGAACGCGCTCACGGGCAAGCCGCTGGCGCAATCGATCGAATACCATGAGGCTGCCTACCACGTCAGCTTCAGCAACGATTCCAAGTCGATCCTAATTCCCACCGGAGATGATTACACCGATGTTCGCGATGCACGCACCGGGGTGCGGCGCATGAAGCTGGCAGGGGCGAACACCATCCTCAGTGCGCGGTTCAACGCAGCCGGCGACCGGATCGTGACCGCCGGCGCCAACTCCCGCGCGCACGTCTGGGATGCCGCGACAGGAGAGGCCACCGGTGCGGTCCTGCAGCACGGCTACGCCATCGTCTACGCCGACTTCAGTCCCGATGGGCGGCTGATTCTGACCGCGTCCCGGGATCATACGGCCCGCGTCTGGGACGCGGAGACCGGCCGGCCGGTGGGTGCGCCGCTTGAACATCCGGCGCCCGTGGGCCGCGCCTCGTTCAGCCCGGACAGCCGTCTGGTGGCCACGGTGGCCGGCGATAAGGCGGTTCGGCTCTGGAATGCCGCCACTGGTGACCCGGTCGCGCTGCCGCTCTTCTTCGATGCCGCCGCGTATGTGGCCTTTCGCCCGGGCGCGCAGTCGGTGCTCCTTGCGGGCAGCTCGCTCGCGATGGTCGTCGACCTTGCGCCGGATGAGGATGCTCCCGCGTGGCTGGCCGATCTGGCCGACTTCGCTTCTACGCTCAACAACTACGACCATGGCGAGACGCCCGACCTCCAGAAGATCGACGCGCTCAAAGTGCGGCTCGGCCAGTCGCAGGCAAAGGACCGCTGGACGGCTTTCGGGCAATGGTTCTTCACGGACAATGTGCACCGAACTGTTTCGCCGTGGAGCCAGCTCACGCTCGAAGCGTATGTGGATCTGCTGATCGCGCGTGGCGATCCGCCCTCCCTCACGTATGCGCAGGCGCTCTCGCACCCGTTCCCGAGCTGGCTGGCACGGGTCAGTGCCGCGCAGGCCAGACTCCATCCCGGAGCCCATTAGGCTTCCTGTCATGAGTTACCGTCCAACCACTTTTTTTGTCCTGCTGGCCTGTTCGGTTGTCCGCGGTGCCGCGCAGAACGCTGCCGCGCCGACGCAGCCGGCCGCGCCCGGGACCCAGGCTGCCACGCCCGCGAGCCAGACTGCCGCGCCCGCGACCCAGACTGCCGTCACGGCAAAGGACTCGGTCACGGTGACCGCCGATCGTGGCCTCGTAAATGTGCAGGACTCTGCTGCCACGGTCACCGTGCTCACGGGGAAGCAACTGATCGAGCCTCCCGGGTTGACGCTCGACGACGACCTGCACCAGGTGGCGGGATTTCAGCTTTTTCGCCGGACGAGCTCCTGGACGGCCAATCCCACCTCGCAGGGTGTCAGTCTGCGCGGATTGGGCTCGACCGCCGCCAGCCGGACGCTGGTGGTGAGCGACCAGGTCCCGTTCAACGATCCGTTCGGGGGCTGGGTGCACTGGAACGAGATTCCCCAGCCCGCTGTGCACGAGGTCAACCTGCTGCGCGGCGGCGCGGCAGACCTGTATGGCTCAAGTGCGATCGGGGGCGTCATTGATGTGGTGCCGGAGACCCCGCCGCCGAGCCCGGCCTACGCTCTGCGCGGCGATACTTCCGGCGCAACGGAGGATACAGCGCTCGCGGATCTGCTCGTCTCCGCCTCCCGCCGGAGCATGGGTCTGCTGGCCGCGGGCAGCACGCTGGTGACGCAGGGCTACATTCCCACCGCGCCCGCAATTCGCGGTCTGGTCGATGTTCCTGCCAACGTCAACGATCGTGTCGGCCGCCTGGAGCTGCGGACGGGTGCTCCCGATGGAAGCCGCAGCGCTTTTCTGCGCGGCAATGTTCTCAGTGAATCCCGCGCCAACGGCACGCCGCTCCAAACCGACGGCACCAACCTGTGGCGCTACGCCGGAGGCGGCAACCTGACGAGGGGGGAAGGCACAGCAGCGCTGCGCCTGTTCGGTTCACGGGAGGCCTATCGCCAAAGCTTCAGCGCGATCGCCGCCGATCGCAACTCCGAACAGCTGACCAAGATCCAGCATGTGCCTACGGATGAGCTCGGGCTCTCGCTTCAGGTCTCGCGGCCCATCGCCCGGCAGCTTACCGCGGCGCTTGGCTTTGATCTTCGCGATCTCCGTTCGACCGATCGGGAGACCGGGGTTGCGAACGGCGCGTTTGTTCCGGCCAACAGTACCTCCGCTCGCCAGCGCGCGACCGGAGGCTTCGCGGATGCGATCTGGCAGCCCGGCCGCTGGTCGCTTTCCGCGTCGGTGCGGGCGGATTCCTTCCGCACCCTGGACGCACACACGGTGACAGGCGCCACGCAGCGCAATGCCGCACTGCCGGAGCTCGATGAGCTCTTCGCCAGCCCCCGCGTAGGCGTCGCCCGCACTCTACGCCATGGCTTCACGCTCACGGGCTCGGCCTTCCGTGCCTTTCGCGGGCCGACCCTGAATGAGCTCTACCGGAACTCTCAGGTGGGCCAGCAGACCACCCTGGCAAACTCATCGCTGCTGGCGGAACGAGCCACCGGCTTCGAGTTCGGCGGGCTCCTGTCCGGCCGCGCCGGCCGACTGCGCGGCAGCTATTTCTGGACGGAGGTCAACCGGCCCATCGCAGCCATTGCCCTCGCGCAGACCGCGACCACCCAGACTTTTGAGCGCGAAAACCTGGGCCAGATCCGCAGCCGCGGGATCTCCGTCGAGGCGCAAAGCGCGACCTGGCGTGGCATCGACGCCAACTTTGGCTATCAGCTCGCCATTGCCACGGTGACGCAGTTCGTACCGCCAACTCCGGTACAGCCGAGCCTCACAGGCCTGTGGATTCCCGAGGTGCCGCGCGAGGCCGTCAACGCGAACCTGAACGCCTCCGTGCCGCGTACCGGGCTCTTTCATCTCTTCGCCACCTATAACGGACGCGAGTACGATGACTCCGCCAACCAGTTTCTGCTGCACTCGTTTACCCGCGTAGACGTTTCCGTGGAGCGCCCCGTAAGCCGGCATCTTTCGCTGACCGCGGGCGCGCAGAATATGTTCAACCGGCAGATCGAAGCGGGCAGAACGCCCACGCTGACCCTGGCTTCCCCGCGCCTGGTCCAAGCCGGCCTCCGGTTCGACTCCGGAGGACCTTCCCAATGAGAGCAGATCGTCCCCGTCCGCCTCACGCCGCAGCACTGCTTGCCCTGGTCTGTGCTTCCATTCACGCGCAGGTGCGCACCGGCGAGCTTTCGCTGCACGTCAAGGATCCCACCGGTCTCGCGGTACGAGCCGAGGTCGAGCTTACCGGTGCAGGGAATCAGGTGCAGCTCAAGGCTGCGACGGATGCTGCCGGAGAGCTCGACCTGCCGGGCCGGCCCTACGGCTTTTATCAGGTAATGGTGCGCCGAGAGGGCTTCGCGCCACTGACCACGCCGGTCGAGATCCGGTCTGCGCTGGCCTTGCAGCAGACCGTCCAGCTCTCCCTCCATCCGGTGACAGCCTCCGTCGACGTCCGCGATACGGACACCCTGATCGACCCCTACCTACCGTCGCCGGTCGCGCGCATCGGTGCCCGGCAGATCGAAGACCGCGTCACCTCGCTGCCCGGCCGTTCGATCCAGGATCTGGTGGTCACGCAGCCGGGCTGGCTGTATGAGGGCAATGCCGTGCTCCATCCGCGTGGCTCCGAGTACCAGACCCAGTTCGTGGTCGACGGCTTACCGCTGACCGACAATCGCTCCCCCAGCTTCGGACCGGAGATCGAGGCCGAGGACGTGAAATCGATCGCGATCTACACGGCCGGCTATCCGGCCGAGTATGGACGCAAGCTGGGCGGCGTGGTGGAGCTGAACACACGCGACGAGCCGGCCGCCGCTCCAGCGGGCAAGATCGAGCTCTCCGGGGGCTCCTACGCAAGCGCGGGGGGCTTTGCGGAGTACACGCAGGCGATCGGCCGGAACGGTTTTGGGGTAACGGCCGCCGGAAGCCGCAGCAGTCACTACCTGAACCCGGTCGTGCCGCAGAACTACACCAACCAGGGCACCACGGGAGATTTCTCCGGCCGCTATGACCGCCAGCTCGGTCAGGACGATTTTCTCGCCATCACCGTGAGGCATGAGCTGTCGCGCTTCGAGATCCCCAATGAGCTGGTGCAGCAACAGGCCGGTCAGCTGCAGACCGGCGACGACTTTGAGACCATCGGCACAGCGAGCTATCGCCATGTGATCTCACCCACCAGCATCTTCACGGCGACCGGCTTTGTGCGCGATCTGAAGAACGATCTCGCTTCAAACGCTAAGTCCACGCCGATCCTGGCCACGCAGCACAACGACGCCCGCGAAGGATACGTGAAGGCGACCTACTTCACAGAGCTCGGCCGCCATGAGCTCAAGGCCGGCATCGAGTCCGATGCAACCTCGCTGCGGGAGCACTTTGCGTATGCCATCACGGACCTGACGCAATTCGATCCCGGTACGCCGGTCACGGCGCCGCCCTTCAACAGCAGCCGGCCTGATCTGGAGCAGGCCGCGTTTGTTGAAGACCTGGTGCGCCTCGGCAAGTACACCGTCAGCGGTGGCCTCCGATGGGATCACTACCAGCTGCTCGTAAACCAGAACGCCTTCAGCCCGCGGCTCAGTGTCACGCGCTACATTCCGGCCGCCTCGCTGGTCGTGCACTTCGCCTACGACCGCACCTTTCAGACGCCCTCGAACGAAAACATTCTGCTCTCGAGCTCACCGTTCGCGCAGACCCTGAATCCAGTCTCGCTCGGCCTGCCGGTGCCTCCGTCTCACGGCAACTTCTATGAGGGCGGAGTGACCACGCTTGCCTTCAAGCACGTCCGGACAGACGTCAATGTGTTCCGGCGCGACGTAAACAACTACCCTGACGATGACCAGCTGCTGAACACCGGCGTCAGCTATCCCATTGCCTTCCGGAAAGCGATATTGAACGGGGCGGAAGGCAAACTGGAGCTGCTGAAGGCCGGGCGCTTCACCGGCTATGTGAGCTACTCCTACATCGTCGGCAACGTCTTCGCGCCGGTGACCGGAGGCCTCTACCTCGGGCAGCATGCCGCCCAGGCGCTCACGCCGCTCGCCGGAAATTTTCCCGACACCCAGCACCAACGGAACACCGTTCGTGCCCGCTTTCAATATCAGGTGACGGGGAGGCTCTGGGTCGCCAGTGGTCTGAGCTACGACTCCGGCCTGCCTTTCCAGTTCGACGGCGAGCAAGCTGACGCGCTGGCACAGTATGGGCAGGCCGTCGTGAACCACGTCGACTTCAACCGCGGACGCATCACCCCTTCCTTGCTGGCGAACGCCTCCGCAAGTCTGAGCGTGTATGAACGGGAACGCGTGAACACGCGCCTGCAGGTCGACGGCACAAACCTCAGCAATTTCCTGAACCTAATTGACTTTGGCGGTCTATTCTCCGGCAATGCTATCGGTCCTGGCCGGAGTGTCCGTCTGCGCCTGGCTACCGTATTCTGACCAGCGAGCTGGCTGCGCAACAGATTAGGAATCTTTTCCCATCATGGGACACGAGTTTGCCTCATTGTTCCTGACGCGAGCACGCATGCTGTCCTATGCATTGAAAACTGAAGCTCGCAAAACCGTGCATAGATTCTCAAAATTCCAGGCGCGGAGCAGACCGCATTGCGTGGCATCAAGCGAGAAAGCATAAGCCTCTCTTCTTACAACAATTCCTAAGGTGCTTTTTCCGGGCTTTGCACAGTCTTAGGTCGTGCTGGCTTGGGGAGCTACATTCATGGTCGTTGACGTGCTTGTTACTATGACTTACTTACACGAAGACATCATACGTGTAACTCCAACCATGACCTTATCTAAATAAAGCGAGACTCCTCTAAAATAACCGTAAATAGTTCTCCCGGAGACTTCCGCGGACGTTATCTTCTGTGGAGTTGAGCGGCCACTGCACGCCAGATCTCGCGATCTTTCACTCTCGACCCACAAAGAAGAAGAAATGCGCTGACGCATCTCGCTGGTAGCCGTTGAAGTACGGAAGCTCCTGGACACACGCCCGCCTTCCCGGAAGCACCTGCAGTGCGGGGCGCGAGCGCTCTCCCTAAGCGCCGGGCAGCGCGCAAGCCAGTTGCGGGGATGTCGGGCCAAGTTGCACAAAACGCATCTCTCTTCCGTTCCAGATCCCACGAAAACAGGTCCAGCCCGAGTCTTGCACGGGACTGCAGGGTTAAGCCACGCGGCGCCTCTGTGCGCGAAGCTCTTTGTTTTTTGGCCGGGCAGATCGACTTCGAGTCACGTACGGGTTACCGGTTTTTGCGGAAGCCTATCCGCGAAAGAGTGGCTGCCTCAAAACAGTGCTATGCTCAAAACCGTTGTTATTGATTGTTTGCATGACAGTAAAGCAACAACCTAAGCAGAGTGGTGTTAGCCATTGAGAAAAATACCGTACAAGAGCGTAGATTTTACCTCGAAATTGTTTCTTTGATGGACTTGTCTGGGTACCTTTCCCGTCCGTACTTCTGATCAGCAAACGACGGAGAGACTTATTTATGCACCAGGATGGCAGATCTAAGGTTTTAGCAATGACAGAGGATAGGCTCACCCCAGAGCCGTCGCGGCAGGAAATCCTCAGGCAACTGGAACGTCTTGCCGGCAGTTCCCTATTCCGCAACAGCAAGCGCTACCCTTCGCTGCTGCGATTCATCGTCGATGAAACGTTGGCTGGACGTGGCTATGCTCTCAAAGAGCGTACGCTCGGCATCAGCGTTTTCGGCCGTGACGTGGACTACGACACCAACGCCGATCCGGTGGTGCGCATCTCCGCCGGTGAGGTGCGCAAGCGGATCGCGCAGTACTACCAGTCAAGCGGGCATGAGCAGGAACTGCGCATCGAGATTCCCCTAGGCTCCTACCAGCCACGGTTCTTCCGGCCGCAGGACGACGGCAGAGACAGCACGAACTCGCAAAAGCTCACGCTCGGCCCTGACCTCGCTGCCCCGGGGCAAGCGAACGAAGACCGGGACGAGCCAGTCCAGGATGCGTCGCCACAAGAGCTCGCCGTCTCCGTTCCCATGAGACAGCTCCCCGAAGCCCCCGTCCTGCCA
>CAXUEE010000016.1:0-7299 GCA_964249905.1 uncultured Acidobacteriaceae bacterium | reverse complement strand
CCTGCCAACGCCCCACTCCCTGGCGCCTGTTTCTGTGCCTGAGGCAGCGCCTCCGGCTACCCCGCGCCGTGGTGCCCGTCTCCATCTGCTCGCGCTCTACAGCCTGCTGACCCCCGCGCTCATCGCTCTGGGAATCTTCGGCGTGCAGACCTACCGCAAGTCGCATCTGCCGCCCGGGGCCGCGCTGTTCTGGGCGGGGGTCCTGGACTCGCCGCAGCCCACGCTGATCGTGCTTGGGATCCACTCGTTCGACGAGCAGGGAAACGACATCTCCTACCGCAGCCATGTGTCGCTGCCGCAGACCCAGCAGACCTTGCTTTCGGCGATGACGCGTTCGGACATGGTGCATCTGAGTGACCTGACCAGCTACACCCAGATCACGACCGTGCTGACCGAGCACCGGCATCTGTTTCACACGCAGGGTGCCGCCGACACCACGCTGGCGCAGCTGCGGCAGGGCCCGGCTATCCTCGTTGGCGGCTTCAACAATCTCTGGACGACGAATCTCGACAGAGAGCTGCGGTTTCGCTTTGTCACGCTTGCCGGCGGGCACAACGTCATCCAGGACAGCCTCCATCCGCAGCGAACCTGGACGCTCGACACCCAACAAAATGCGCTCAGCACGACGCGCGACTACGGCATGGTCAGCTGTTACTTCGACCGGGAGACGAATCAGTTCGTCGTCATCGCTGCCGGCATCGGCAAGAGTGGAACCGAGGCCGCCACCGACTTCCTCACCGATCCGCAAGGCCTCAACAGCTGGCTCAAGACCTCGCGAACGCACACCGGGGACAACGTGCAGGTGATTGTCACAACCGACGTCATCGAAGGAAAGCCCGGGTCGCCCCAGGTAGTCGACTCTGTCCGTTGGTAGCGCGATCTGCAGTGCGCAAGGGATCTGCAGTCGTCTTCAGCAGGCAAACTCTACCCGGCCCTGGAGCCCTAGACCAGCGCAAGCTCCAGCTTCTTTCCCTCCACCTCGACGGTCGTCAGGCGAAAGCTGCGCACCTGCCCCGCCTCCGGACGGGCAAGGGAAGCGCTGCCGGCCACTGTCTTCTTGGCCGCCTTCGAGATCTCCGTCTTCCACTTGCCCGCAAGCAGGTTTCCTAGCTGGGAAAGATCCACCGGCCCGCCCGCGGCCGTGGCCGCCACACCCGTCTCCGCCACCGCGGCAGGAAGAACACACACCGCTAGGATGCCTTCGCCAAGCTCGACCCGTGCCCTGTGCGAGACCTCGTCGATCTCTGTAATTCGCCCCGAAACCACATCTCCCACCTTGTGCTCTTCGAGGAACTCGTCGAGCCCCGTCGGCACCAGCTGCTTGATCGAAAGCTTCAGCTGCCGCTTCTCGCGATCGATCTCGAGCACCTGCGCCTTCACTACCTCGCCCACATGCAGCAGATCCGAAGGATGGTTCAGCCGCCGCTCCGCCGTGATCTCCGAGATATGGACCAATCCTTCGACGCCTGGTGCCAGCTCCACAAACGCGCCGAACGGGGTGAGCCGAGTCACCGGTCCTTCAATCGCCGCCCCCGGATGAACGGTCTTCATCACCTCCACCCACGGGTCGCCCAACGCCTGCTTCAGGCCCAGGCCCATCCGCTTCGCGTCGGTGTCGATCGACAGGACGACCACCTCGACCTGGTCGCCCACCTTCACCACGTCGGACGGCTTGCGCACCTTTTTGCCCCAAACCATCTCCGAGATGTGGATCAGCCCCTCCACGCCCGGAGCCAGCTCCACAAACGCCCCGAAATCCGCGTCGCGCGTTACCGTGCCCGTCACTTTGTCGCCCAAATGGAAGCGCTCCGCCACCGACTCCCACGGGTGCGGCTGCAGCTGCTTCAATCCCACCGCGATGCGCCGCTTAACCGGATCGCTCTCGTCGATCTTCAGGATCCTCGCCTGGATCACGTCGCCCGCGCTGACGATCTCAGCCGGATTGCCGACCCGGTGCCACGCCATGTCCGAGATATGCAGGAGCGCGTCCGCGCCGTTCAAATCTACGAACGCACCGAAGTCGGTCAGCGAGCGCACCGTGCCTTCGACGGTCTGTCCCTCGGACAGCTCCGAGAATCGCTGGTCGGCCTGCGCCTTGGCTTCTTCTTCGAGCACCGAGCGCCGGTCGACGATCGCATCCGGCCGCCCCGATTCGCCGCCTTCCAGATCGAGCTGCGTGATACGCACCCGCACCGGCTGCCCTACCAGCCTTTCCATCTCCGCCGCATCGCGTGTGCCGCTGCGCGACGATGGCAAGAACGCCCGCATGCCGATATCGACCGTCAAACCGCCCTTGACCACGCCGGTCACCGTCCCCGCAACCGTGCCCTTGGCCTCGAACGCCTCTTCAAGCGACGTGTAATCTTTGGCCGCCACGCCGCGCTGCCGTGTCAGCTCGTAATAGCCGTCGAGGTCGCGCCCCTTCACCGTAACCCGCACCACATCGCCCGGCTCGACGGCTTTCTCGTCTGCGCGGAAGCCACTCAGGGGCAGGATGCCTTCCGTTTTGTAGCCGATGTCCAGAAACACTGTATCCGCCGAGACCGCCACCACCGTTGCGTCGATCTGCTTGGATCCACCGCTGCGATCCACCGCACTGGCGCGCGAGGCATCATTCTCACGCAGAAGCTGCGCAAAATCTTCGTTCTCATCGGGGAAGGGAGAGGTATCCACCCGCTGATTCTATACGTCTGGCCTACCCCGGTGCAGCTACGGGCACCACCCTCTTGCTGCACCGGGTTTACTCGCTATTCGCCGTCGCTCAACAGCACCATCGAGCGCCCACCGACAATGATGTTCTTATCCAGCTTGCCGGCGGCGAACGGATCCTCAATGTTCTCCGTCTTCATCACCAGCTTCCACGGACTGCCATTCAGCGGCTGAGGCAGCTTGAACTCCACCCCATCCGGCGCGGCGTTGATCAAAATCAGAAACGTGTCGTCCTTCACCTCGTTTCCTTCTTCGTCCGAAACATTCAGCGTCTTGCCGTTCAGGAGCAGCCCAAGCGACTTGTTCCAGGGCTGGTTCCAATCCTCGCCCTCGAACTGCTTGCCGTCGGTGTTGAACCAGGCCACATCCACCGATCCACGAATATCGCGATCTTGAAAGAATTTGCGGCGATGGAGGTTAGGGTGGCTCTTGCGCAGCTGGATCAGCTTGCCGGTAAAGTCCATCAGCCGCCGTCGCGGCGCGTCCAGGTTCCAGTCATACCAGGTCAGCTCATTGTCCTGGCAGAAGGCGTTGTTGTTGCCAAGCTGCGACCGTGCCACTTCATCGCCGCCGGCCAGCATCGGCACCCCCTGGCTCAGCATCAGCGTAGCCAGGAAGTTGCGTGTCTGCCGCTCGCGCAACTCATTGATCGCCGGATCGTCGGTCGGGCCTTCCGCGCCCATGTTCCACGAATCGTTATCGTTCGCGCCGTCCTTATTGTCTTCGCCGTTCGCCTGGTTATGCTTCTCGTTGTAGCTCACCAGGTCGTCCAGCGTAAAGCCGTCATGCGCGGTAATGAAGTTGATACTCGCATACGGCTTGCGGCCGTCGTACTGATACAGATCGGACGATCCCGTCAAGCGGTACGCGAAGTCCGACAGCTGCCCTTCGTCGCCTTTCCAGAATCGCCGTACCGTATCGCGATACTTGCCATTCCACTCCGCCCACACGATCGGGAACTGTCCGACCTGATACCCACCCTCGCCTACATCCCAGGGCTCTGCGATCAGCTTCACATCCGCCAGCACCGGATCCTGATTGATCGTATCGAAGAACGCCGAGAGCTTCGATACATCGTGCAGTTCGCGCGCCAAGGTCGCCGCCAAGTCAAAGCGGAACCCATCCACGTGCATCTCGGTCACCCAGTACCGCAGCGAATCCATCAGCAGCTTCAGCACTTGCGGGTGATGTACGTTGAGCGTGTTCCCGGTTCCCGTATAGTCCATGTAGTGCCGGCAGTCGCCATCCACCATGCGGTAGTACGTCGTATTGCACACACCTTTGAACGACAGCATCGGCCCCAGCTGGTTGCCTTCGCAGGTGTGGTTGTACACCACATCCAGAATCACTTCGAGCCCGGCTGCATGCAGGTCTTTCACCATCTGCTTGAACTCGTTAACCTGCTCACCCGAGTCTCCAGCAGAGCTGTACCGCGCCATCGGCGCAAAATACCCCAGCGTGTTGTAGCCCCAGTAGTTTGAGAGCCCCTGGTCGACCAAGTGACCATCGTCAATAAAGTGATGTACCGGCAAGAGCTCCACCGCAGTCACGCCGAGCTGCTTCAGGTAGTTGATACTCGCCGGATGCGCCAGCCCCGCATACGTTCCGCGCAGAGGCTCGGGAACCATCGGATTGCGCTTCGAATAACCCTTGACGTGCACCTCGTAAATCACCGAATCCGCCAGCGGAATATCCGGCGCGCAGTCTCCGGTCCAGTCAAAGGTATGCGACACCACCACCGACTTCGGTACCCCAGCGGCCGAGTCCTGGTCGTCCTTCTGCAAATCGTCGCCCGATGCTACCTCGTAGGCAAAGATCGGCTGCTTCCAATCCACCAGTCCGCAAATCGCCTCAGCATATGGATCGACCAGCAGCTTTGCCTTGTTGAAGCGGTGCCCGTTGTTCGGGTCCCACGGACCATCCACACGATAGCCGTAACGCTGTCCGGCGCTCACTCCAAGGATCAGCCCGTGGTAGACGAATGCAGTATGTTCCTTGAGCTGCACACAGTCCGTTTGCGTGCCGACTTCGTCAAAGAAGCAGACCTCGACGGAGGTCGCGTGCTCGGAATACAGGGCGAAGTTGGTGCCCTTTGAATTTACTTTGGCGCCAAGCGGATAGGGGCGTCCAGGCAGAAGCTTGCGTGGCATGCGGTCTCACTGTGGGAGGAATCTCCCGCGTGCATGATACGAAAACGCGGGAGTCACTCAGGTAGATGCAATTCCATGTATTCACGTTCGACACACTACTAAAATCCGCTGTGGATGTCGCCACGTGCGTCAGACCGGCAATACCCGGTATCGCCCGATCTGCTCCAGCGTCAGCGCCTGCACATCCGCCCCCGCCGCGTGCGCGCGGTACCACTCTGTCAACCAGTCGAGCGCATCGGCCAACCGCAGCCGCGGCCTCCAGCCCAGCTCCGTATGCGCTTGCGTCGCATCCAGCTTCAGGTACGCCGCCTCATGCACACTCGGGTCGCCGTCCACAAACCACGACGCGCCCCCGCCCCACGTCTTTGCCAGGTGATCGGCAATCCACGCCACCGGACGCGCATCTTCCTCGGCCGGCCCGAAGTTGAACGCCTTGGCATACCGCGCCGCATCCGCGCCCAAGAGGCACTCCGCCAGCCGCAGATAGCCATCCACCGGCTCGAGCACATGCTGCCACGGACGGATCGCCTGCGGCCTCCGGATCGGCACCGGCTGGCCTGCCAGGAAGCCCCGCATCAGATCGGGAACCAGCCGATCCATCGCCCAGTCCCCACCACCGATCACGTTGCCCGCCCGCGCCGTCGCAATCGCCACCCCATGCTGCCGGTACCGCGCTACCGGGAAATAGGATTGCCGAAACGCCGCCGTGACCAGCTCCGCACACGCCTTCGAGCTCGAATACGGATCGTACCCACCCAGCCGGTCGGTTTCCTGGAACGCCTCGCCCGTCTCCGGATTCTCGTACACCTTGTCCGTCGTCACCGAGACCACGGCCCGCACCGAGCTCGTCCTTAGCACCCCATCCAAGACCCGCGCCGTCCCCACCACGTTGGTTTCATACGTCAGCAGCGGATCCGCGTACGAAAGCCGCACCAGCGGCTGCGCCGCCAGATGAAAGACCACCTCCGGCCGGAAGCTCGTCATGGCGGCGTCGAGTGCCTGGCCGTCGCGAATGTCCCCGCGCACATCCTCCACTCGCTCCGCAATCCGGGCCTCGGCAAACAAGTCCGGCGCCGTCTCCGGTGGGAGCGCATACCCGCGCACCACGGCCCCTAACTGCGTCAGCCAAAGGGCCAGCCAGCCGCCCTTGAAGCCCGTATGCCCGGTCACGAAAACGCGCTTGTTTTGCCAGATCGAGCCTGCCGTTACCATGTCTTCCACGGAGCCTTGCCCTTCGCCCAAAGATCTTCCAAATGCTGCTTGTCTCGCAGCGTATCCATCGCCTGCCAGAAGCCGCGATGAAAAAACGCATGCACCTCGCCCTCGCTCACCAGCGCCTCGATCGGCTCCCGCTCAAACATCTGCCGGTCGTCCGTCACCGCATCGATCGCCGAAGGATTGAGCACGAAAAATCCCCCGTTGATCCACCCACCCTCGTCCGCCGGCTTCTCCTGGAACGAGTAGATCTGCGTCTCCTTTAAACCCAGCGCCCCAAACCGCGCCACCGGCTGTACGCTCGTCAGCGTCACCGCCTTGTTGTGCGCCTTGTGGAACGCGATCAGCGCCGTAATGTCCACGTCCGCTACCCCATCGCCATACGTCAGGCAAAACGGCTCGCCGGGATCGAGATAGCGCCTCACCCGCCGCAAGCGTCCGCCCGTACCCGAGTCGTCCCCGGTATCGACCAGCGTCACCTTCCACGGCTCGGCGACCGAGTTGTGCACCGTCATCGCGTTGGTCTGCATGTCGAACGTCACATCCGACATATGCAGGAAGTAGTTTGCAAAGAACTCCTTGATCACATAGCCCTTGTACCCGCAGCAGACAATGAAATCCGTAATTCCGTGCTGCGAATAAATTTTCAGAATGTGCCACAGGATCGGCTTGCCGCCGATCTCCACCATCGGCTTCGGCCGCACGGAGGTCTCTTCCGAGAGGCGCGTACCCAATCCACCAGCCAGAATCACAGCTTTCATGCAGTCAATCCTTACCGTCGATTTGCGTCCAGTTCATCCTACCAACCCACGCGCACGAGCCCGCGCTTTGAATGTATCCTTAACCTCACCATGACCGAAAAAGCGGCTGCCCTGCGCCAACAGATCCTCGAACTGCCCCGGCAATATCACGCCGAAGCCTTCGCCCCCCAAGCGTTTGTTCCCGGCACCTCCGGCGTCCAGGTCTCCGGCAAAGTCATCGATGCCGAAGACATCTGCGCCGTGGTCGAGTCCGGCCTCGACGCCTGGTTCACCACCGGCCGCTGGGCCAAGGAGTTCGAGCGCAAACTCGCCCGCTTCGTCGGCGTCCGCTCCGCCTCGCTCGTCAACTCCGGCTCCTCCGCAAATCTGGTCGCGCTCTCCGCCCTCTGCTCGCCCAAGCTCGGCGATCGCCAGCTCAAGCCCGGCGACGAAGTCATCACCGTCGCCGCCGGCTTCCCCACCAC
>CAXUEE010000015.1:14127-28425 GCA_964249905.1 uncultured Acidobacteriaceae bacterium | reverse complement strand
CGTCCTCGGCGATTCCGTCACCACCGACCACATCTCCCCCGCCGGCTCCATCAAGCTCTCCGGCCCCGCCGGCAAGTACCTCACCGAGCACGGCGTCAGCCCCGAGGACTTCAACAGCTACGGCTCCCGCCGCGGCAATCACGAGGTCATGGTCCGCGGCACCTTCGCCAACGTCCGTCTGCGCAACCGCATGGCCCCCGGCACCGAGGGCGGCGTAACCCGTCTCCTCCCCGAGCTCGAACCCATGTCCATCTACGACGCCTCGGTCATCTACGCCCACCGCGGCACCCCCCTAGCCATCCTCGCCGGCAAGGAGTACGGAAGCGGGTCTTCTCGGGATTGGGCCGCCAAGGGCCCCCGCCTCCTCGGCATCCGCTTCGTCATCGCCGAGAGCTACGAGCGCATCCACCGTTCCAACCTCGTCGGCATGGGCATCCTCCCCCTCCAGTTCGAGCACGGCGAATCCGCCGAATCCCTCGGCCTCACCGGCGAGGAGATCTTCGACGTCTACGGCCTAAGCGCGATGCTCGACACCAAGTTCGCCAACGGCAAAAACCTCACCGTCAAAGCCGAAAACATGACCGGCACCACCTCCGAGTTCCCCGTCACCGTCCGCATCGACACCCCCCAGGAGATCCTCTACTACCAGCACGGAGGCATCCTCCAATACGTCCTGCGCCAGCTAGCTGGGCGCACCTGATCTGCGTCAAGCAGCGTCCCAGAGAGGTCGCTTAAACGTATACAGAAACGGCTTTACTGCTCAAATATGACGCGATGCCGTGCCAGCCACCAGCAGGCCTGGTTGCCTTCCTGCGGAAAGAGCGAGCGGCTGCAGACCACTTCCTCGTTCCCATCCGGAAAGTACTCTTCTTTGTTGCCCTTGAGCGCCGCGACCTGAAGCCGGCCCACGGTCATCTCGCCCATGCCCTCACCATGCGCCATCTTCACCCTCCACATGGCCCAATCTCCAGCATAGAGAAGCCCAGTCCCAATCAATATTCCAAGCAGGCACCTGCTGAGAAGCTTCATGACGCGGCCTCCTCTTGTAGGCTATAGCAAATGTGCGCGGCTATCGATTCCTCAGGAGTCCATGTCGTCCAACACCGGACTTCCAAGTACTCCTCATGATTCTTTGCAGGAAAAGACATTCAGGAGCGCCTCCATTCGAAACTCTGTCCTGCTTCTGCTTGTTCTCTCGTACGCCGCGCTCGCTCAGCCGACGCGGTCTGTCGCCTCCGACGTGCTCGTCTTTGTCAACGGAGAGCAGCTCACGGGAACGCTGACCGGAGCCACCGCCGATAGTATTACCTTCAACAGCACCATGGCCGGTTCGATCACGGTTCCCTGGGCGAAGATCAAGACGCTTACCTCCACGCAGCGCTTCGCCGTTATCGAGAAGCATCTGAAGCTATCCCGGGAAGACGCCCTGAAGATCGTGCCGGTCGGGAGCGTGCAGGCCGACGAGAAGACGCTCACCGTCGCCAGCAGCACCGGGCCCCGTACCGAGTCCGTTGCAGACACCAGCATGCTATTAAACGCCGCCGCGTTCGACAAGGCACTGCGGAAGACGGGCTTACTGCAAGGGTGGGCAGGTTCCGTAACGGCAGGTGCGAGCCTGGTGCGCGCCACGGAGAACTCCACTACCCTCATCGGCGGTCTTGCCTTGACTCGTAGCACACCGGGCGTGACCTGGATCCCTGACCGGAGACGCAGCCTCCTGAACTACAGCCAGTCCTACGGAACCATCTCGCAAGACGGAGTTCTTACGAGCGAGACCAACATTTTCCATGCGAACTTCGAACGCGACGAGTACTTCTCCTCTCGTTTGTACGCTTTCGGTTCGCTGACGTTCGATCATAACTTCTCCTCGCAGCTCGGCCTCCAGCAGGCATATGGCGGCGGCGTGGGCGTAACGGCAATTAGAGACGGACGCCAGGAGCTCGACTTCAAAGGCGACGTGCACTATGAGAAGCAGTCCTTTTTCGATACAGTTTCGGGGCCGACCGCTACTTTGCAAGACCAGAATCTCTTCGGATCCACCTTTACAGAGAACTGGCTCCGGCATCTATCGACCAAGGGACTGATCCTCACGGAATTTGGCAGCGTGTCCCCCGCCTGGCACCAGACCAACTCCTCAGCCCAGCAGCCAAACGCTTATTCGGCGCATGTGGACGGAAGTCTGAAATTCCCGGTATACAAAGGCTTTGCCTTCAACGTGGGAGCCGTCGACGACTTTATCAACAACGCGCCAGTTGGCTCGAAACAGAACTCAACTCAGTTCACCACCGGAATTACTTACACGCTCCGGCCGCGTTAAGATGCATCATGGGTCTGTTCGCAAAAAAAATAAAACAGGAACACAAAATTATGCTGCAGGCGGAACGTGCCGGCGGCGCGCTGCTTTCTGAGTACCATCGCGCAACGCCCGAGTGCCCGCATCCCGAGCGCTGGCACATGTATGACTCCATGACCGCGGAGGCCGAAGTACTCGAGTTCCTCCGAACCCTTGTTACGACTGTAAAACCGGAACTGATCGTCGAGACGGGAGCCTTTCTGGGCGCCAGCACTTTGTGGATGGCGCAAGGCCTGCGCGCCAATGGCTTCGGCAAGATCATCTCCTGTGAATTCGATTCTTTGGTGTATTCCAAAGCTCAGGAAAAGATTGCCGGCTCGGAGGTGCGGAACTTTATTGATCTTCGCAACGAGTCATCGCTGGAGATGCATGTTCCAGGCATGATAGACCTCTTGTTCTCTGACTCTGACGTGGCGATCCGCGAAGCCGAGGTGAAGCGTTTCCTGCCCCAGATGCGGCCTACCGGGCTCATCCTTATGCACGACGCGAGCTCTCACCTGAAGACGGTGCGGGAGGCAGCTTTTTCGCTGGAATCTCAGGGACTGCTCTCGTGCCTCTTCCTGCCGACGCCTCGCGGGCTTGTGTTGGCTCAAAAACGCGCAGGGAGAGTCTAGATAAAGCCTGGGCCAGACCACGGCAACAAGCAGGAACTCAGGTCCACCGCAGCACGCGCGTTGTCGCGTCTACCTTGACGCAATTAGTGCGTTGAGGCCATTCCAGGCGATCTGGAATCCGATGCACACCACGATAAAGGCCATGACGCGCAACACGCCGTTCACCGTTGTCGCTGAAAACGCGTTGGTAAGGCGCGGAGCATACGCATAGCAGAAGTAGACCAGGACGCTCAGCGCGATCACCGCCAGCAGCAGCCCGATGTGACCCAGGATGTCGAGGGTGAGCACACTGCTTGAGTCCCGGGCACTCAGCGTCAAGGTCACCCCCAGCGTTCCCGGGCCCGAAGTTACCGGAAAGGTAAACGGGTAGAAGGCTCGCGCTTCTAGGTCGGCACGCGTCAGTGCATCGGATCCTGTACCGGCTTCCGCTTTCTTTTCCCGGGTACTTGCCCCGGAGTCCTTCTGATTGAGCAAGGACCAGCCGAGGCCTACAATCACGAGGCCTCCAGATACTTGCACAATGGGTAGCGAGATCCCGAAGAATTTCAAGATCGCAGAGCCAAATAGGTCGATTACAGCCAGAAAGATGATGTTGTTGATCGCGATCTTACGCGCGAGCGTGCGGTAGACACTACTTGGCGCATCCCCGATGAGGCCAAGAAGGACCAGGGCCGAGCCGAGCGGGTTGATCAGCGGGAGAAGTGCCGTGAAGGCAAGGAAGAACGTCGTCGAAAGACGCATGCTACCTCTGTGCTCTGTCCTTTATCTCACAGTTGCAACCCTGAGACGAGCATGGCAGAAGCACATGTCTGAGAACTTCAAACTATGTGCTCCAGAGGGCTCATACTCCCTTCGGATGAGATCAATGTCGCTCGCTTCGAATTTGCTCCAGCGGCGCTCCGCTCTGAGCCGCCTCTTCGCGGTTCAGCCCGAGCAGGAGAAGGAAGAGTGTGCGTCCGCCTCGTCTCCCTGTACGGGGGTGTAAGGGAGAGTAGCCGGCTCAGCTAGAGGCTGTGTCGCTCGATCCGGATTTGGCAAGGCGTTATCAATCTGCTGCCAGGCCTGCCGGATTTCCAACACAAGCCCGATCTGCTTCTTCAATATCTCCGAAGAAAGCTTGAATTGAGCCGCCAGCATCTGCCCGCGAAGGTGATTGTAGAAACGACGGTTCTTGACCGCGGTCTCTCCCCCGCGTTCCATATCAAGCATTGCGTCCAACTGTTGAAGCACTTTGAAGCCATGCATCAACTCGTCGCAGCGGCCTTGGATATCTCCACGATCCATAGCTTCCGCAGCGCGGCGAAGATTACCGACCAGCGTGTCATAGAGAGCGATGACAAGCCCGACGACGGAGGCCTGCCGCGTCGCCGCCTGCCGGTAGGCGAGGGAACTTATCTTGTTGGTCATAGGCATCATGAGGAAGAGCTGTCCGAATTCGGATTAAGGAGCGCTTGAACTTGCTTGATCTGTTGCGGTAGCTGCTGAATCGCAATGTCCGCCGCATTGTACTTAGCTGTAAGGATCGTTTGCTGCGAGGTGAGATATAGCTCCAGCGTATTGGTCTGGTTGGTAAGGTCCTGATCTTCGCTGCTGATGCTTTGAAGATCGACCGTGAACGCCCCTTCTGTCGGGTCTGTGTAGGTGTTCAGGGTGTTGCTGAGCGCACCGGCAAATCCATTTTGGGCAGTGCCCTGAAAGAAGGAGGCTACGGCTGTGCTGTTGGTTTCGATCGCATTGTCCAGCGTGGCTGAGTTAACCGAGAGCGTTCCGTCCGAGTTGGTGGTGATGCCCAGCGAGGTCAATGTTGTGTAAGCCCCGCTGCTTGCGAGGTAGTTGCCTGCTTCCAGGAGCTGGCTCTGAAGGCCTTGGACTGCACTATCTTGTTGCAAAGTACCAGCGACGTTGGTCGTTGGATTGTAAGTAAATTGTGAGTTCACATTGGCGATTAAGGTGTTGTAATCGGATACGAAGTTGTTGATTGCCGAACTGATCGAGGCTGTGTCGGCTCCGACCTGCAAACCGATTTCCGTTCCCGCCGCGGCACCCTGTAAGTTCAGCGTAACTCCGCTGAGCGCGCCGGTGACGGTGTTCGTAGCGCTTGTAATCGGAACGCCGTCTACCTTGATGGATGCGTCCGTGCCGGTGTTCGCCCGTGTAAATGCGACGCTGCTGTCGTTTGTGACGGTGAAGTCTGCCGCAGCTCCGGAGTTGTCAGCAACCAGAGAAAGACGGGCCCCACTGCTGTCAGTCACAACGTTCGCCGTAACACCCAGAGACTGACTATTAATCGACGCAGCGAGTTCATCCAGCGTATCCGAACCGGAACCTACCGTGATGGTCGTTGGACTGCCGGTTCCCACTGTGATCTGGAAGCTGCCGTCGGTCAGAGGCGAGGAACTGCTCGTCTGTGCATCGCTGTACCAGGAGCCGGTCACCGCCAGATTGTTGATGGTAATCAGGTGACCGCTCGAAGGAGTGCCGGGCACGACACTGGCGGTAAGCAGGCTGCTGTTGGTTGAGGTCGCCACGGCGGAACTGAGGACGCCTGTCGGGTCCTGAAGCGCGGCTAGATCGTTGCTCAGGGTAGAGGATTGAGTTTGCAGCTGGTTGAGGGCCGTTGTTTCGTTCGCCAGGGTAGTCTGCTGCGCTTGCCAGCCTCGCTCCGGAGCGCGATCAGCATAGAGGATGGCATTGACGGCCGACGTAACGTCGATGCCGGTTGAGCCTCCGAGAGCCGAGAGAACGGAATTCAGTGTGGACGTGGTTCCCATACGAAGTACACCTCTTAATCGTCAACGCAGCACGAGGGTAAGCTGGGCGGCCGCCGATCTGTCTAGCGGCCGCCCTGATGGCTTATGTACAGCAGTTCGTTTCCGTAGGTTTACTGCAGCAGTTTAAGAACCGTTTCTGCCTGTTGATTTGCCTGCTGGAGAGCCGAAATACCAGTCTGTTGCAGGATGCTGTATTTGGTGTCGTTGGCGACCACGGTGCTGATGTCGGCCTAAGTAATGTTTCTCTACGCGCTGACCAGGTTGTGAGACTCTTTTGTGTCAACGGTAGACGCTGCCTGTAGCTGCTCGACTGCGGCTCCGAGCGTGCCGCGCTCGGCCGAGATGGTCGAGATCGCCGCCGTGATCGCGGTCAGCGCACTCGCCGCCGCGGTGGAAGAAGTCAGGCTGGAGGAGTCGAGAGACAGAGTTGTCACACTGACGCTCGTAACGCTGGCGCCGATGCTTACCGTTCCGTTGCTCGTTCCGTCACTGGTGAACGCCGAGACCGTGGAACCGAACACAGCGGTGCCGTTGAAGTTGGTGCTGGTGCTGATGTTGCCGATCTGCTGCAGGAGCGCCTGAAACTCGTGATCGATCGCCGCCGCCTGCGAGGTGCTCAGACCCGTGTTCGCCGCCTCCGTAGCCAGAGTGACAGAGCGATTCAGAAGAGCAGTTACCTGTGCGAGAGCACAATCCGCCGTCTGCAAAGAACCAACGGCATTGGTTGCGTTCAGCGAGCTCTGGTTCAGCGCGGCCACGTTTGCGTTGAGTCCGTCGGAGATAGCCAGTCCGGCGGCGTCGTCCGAGCCGGAGTTGATCCGCGAACCGGAAGAGAGCTGCTGCAGGCTCTTGTTGGCGGCGGCTGTGGTGATGGAGAGTTGGGTTTCCGCCTGGAGAGCAGGAATATTGTTGAGGATGCTAAGTGACATGTGTTGCTCCTTTTAGTTTGACTTCTAAGCTTGTTTGCCACACTGAGCATCGCTCTTCGAGGGCAGGTCAGTTCGTCTTGCAATACGCTTATCGGCTGCGACACCGTTTTCGTTCAGGGGCAACTCCACTTTTTCTTCGCCTGCTTAAGCTCTCGGAGATTGCTGGATCAACAGTTCCTTCTCATGGAACGCTCACCCACGACGGTTGGTGAGACACACCTTCCGTGTCTGCTCACGAAGTATGGATTTATGAGCAGATTTAAGGACACAAAAGGTAGTCTGCTCCCTACTGCAATGGCAGCCAACTTGCATGGGACAGAGCGGACCTGCATACGCATGAGAGAACGGCACATTGACCGAGGCACCCTATTTGGAGCTCTGCTGGCTTGCTTCGGCGTGATTGCCGGTCTGCTGCTCGACGGCGGAAGCCTGAGCCAGATTATGCAGCCCACTGCCGCCCTCATCGTGCTGGGGGGTACGTTAGGCGCAGTCATCATGCAATTTCCGGGTCATGTCCTGCTGCAGACAATGCGATCCCTCCGTCACACGCTTCTCAACTCCCAGCCCAGCCCAGCCGAGAGGATCGATCAGCTGGCCGGGTACTGCTCACGGGTCCGGCGCCACGGCATCTTATCGCTCGATGCTGAGCTGGCCGACATGGAGGACACCTTTCTCCAGCGAGCGCTTATGCTGGCCATCGATGGAGTGAACCTCAGCGAACTCAGGATTATCCTGGAGATGGACCTCCTGCAACGGGAAGAGCAGGAGGAGCAGCTTCCGCGAGTCCTCGAGGCGGCCGGTGGCTTTTCCCCAACTTTAGGAATCGTCGGAGCCGTTCTCGGCCTCATCCAGGTAATGCAGAACCTGGACAACCTCGGCGAGATTGGGCGAGGCATTGCCGTTGCCTTCGTTTCGACGTTCTATGGCATCGGCCTCGCGAACCTTCTGCTGTTCCCGTTAGCCGGGAAGCTCAGAATTCGCCTCCGGGAGCAGCTGGTCGCGCGCGAGATGACGCTCGAAGCCGTGATCGCTTTATTAGAGGGACTTAGCGCGTCGGCTCTCCGGCAGAGACTCGAACCCTACCTGCGTCTGCTCACCGCGAAACCGCAATCGTTCTCCGTTGTGGAACTGAGCTCCCGGTGAGGCGAACTCGTCTGCGGAGGTCTCCATCAGGCGCGCAGTACCTGCCACCGCCTGACCGCTGGCTGCTGTCGTATGCGGACTTCGTGACACTGCTGCTGGCCGTCTTCATCGTTCTGCTGGCCTCCGTCTGGCATCGCTCACAGCCGCTCAGTGCTGTTGCGACGGCTATCCACTCCGGCTTTAGCAAGTCATCGGCGGGCAAAGCTCAACCCGCACCTCAGGCGGAGTCCGTATCGCTGCCTAAGCCTCAGCAGCCCGCACCTCCTGACAAAATTCCTGGCCCGCAGGTCGACACAGCGGCACTCCAGGACGAGCTTCGAGGTGTCCTTGGGGATGCCATGGACCGGGACGAAGTTGTCCTACAACAGACCCCGGAGGGTCTGGTCATCCGTTTGCGAGAGCTAGGTTCCTTCCACTCCGGAGGGGCCGTACTTCTGCCCGGCGCCGCCGCTGGTCTTCGCAACACCGGGAAGGTACTGATGCAGCACGGCCTGGGCCTCCGGGTGGAGGGCCACTCGGACGATCAGCCGATCCACACGGGCACGTTTGAGTCCAACTGGCAGTTGTCCACAGCCCGCGCGATGAGCGTGTTGCGTCTGCTGCTGGACGGCGCAGACTTTCCGCCGGAACGAGTTTCGGTCGCCGGATACGGCCCGTACCACCCCATTGCCGATAACACCACAGCCGAAGGACGGCGCACGAATCGTAGAGTCGACTTGGTCGTCTTTGCTCCGCAGACCAGGCAAGAGGCTGCGCCGACGCAGGTGTTGTCGCCACTTCCCCCGGTCTCGTTACCGGACCACGCCAAGGAATTAGGACGACCAAACTATGCAGGTGCGCTTCCTTAATTTAGACTGCAGCAAGGATCGCCTCGCCGCGTTCCTGCGGGTGAACCGGCATCTCACGAATCCCATCCGGGTTCCCGCAGTGGACGGCGCCGCCTACTCTCGAACAGATTTGCAGGCTGTTCACGCTCTCTCAGGGGAGATGCCGGGATACACTGCCGGAGCCATCGGCTGTGCTCTGTCCCATCTTGGCGAGTGGGAGCTGACCGCGAACAGCAGAACCCCTCTGACCCTCGCTGAGGACGATGCTATTCTTCACCAAGACTTCGAGGCGAAGGCGGAGGCGATCCTGGCTTCGCTTCCAGCCAACTGGGACATTGTTCAGTGGGGCTGGAATTTTGACTCCATCCTGGCTTTTGATCTCTTGCCCGGGGTCTCACCCTGCGTTGGCATCTTCGATCAGGCAAGCCTGCGAGCCAACACCACCGCCTTCCAGAAATTGTCCCTGAACCCCGTGGCTTATCGCCTGCAGCGGTCGCTGGGGACGCTTTGCCAGTCGGTTTCGCCGCGCGGTGCTGCCAAATTGCTGGAGCACTGCCTGCCCATCCGGCCCATGGACGCGTTCTACCCGGTGCTCAACCGCGTCCTTCCCAACACCGGCATCGACAGCATGATGAACGAACTCTATCCGCGCATCAACGCCTACGTCTGTCTGCCGCCGCTCGCCATCACCTGCAACGAGCACGCGCACTCCACAGTCCAGGTACGCCCGGCCGCGTAGACTTACTGCGCTCTGCAAACCTCCTCGGACAAGCAAGCCGCCACTCGCTGTACTACGGAGGACCAGTCCATCGGCGCCCTTTGCCGGAACAACCTGGCCGTCGGGTACCAGGGGCTGTCGTCGCGATCGAGCAGCCATCGCCAATCCGCAACATAGGGCAGCAGGATCCACACCGTACGACCGAGCGCGCCCGCGAGATGAGCCACGGCTGTGTCGACCGTGATTACCAGATCGAGATGCATCAGCGCGGAAGCAGTCTCGGCAAAGTCGCCCGACTCGGGAAGCGCTCCGGCGAATATCAAGCCGGTGGAGGCGACATCCCCGGGCACGCCGCCGCGCTGCAGCGAGTACATGGCGACACCTTCTCTAGAGGAGAGGGGCGCAAGCTCAGCCAGAGGGATCGATCGGCGATGGTCCACCGTGTTCTTCGGATTGCCGGCCCAGACCAGGCCGACCTGCAACTGGCCAGGTGTTGCGGGTCCGAGCCAGCCGGGCCGCTTCGCCTCGGGCGCGGTTAGGTACGGCGTGTGACAGGGAATGTTCTCGAGCGTCGTCGAGAAGGCCAGCGGAAGGCTCATCAAGGGGCAGTGCCAATCAAAGGGCGGAGGAGCCTCGCCGCGAGCTAGGCATCGCGCAACGCCTTCAAGCGACGCAGCCAGCGAGAGCAACTCCGGCGGAATTTCGAGCACGATTCGCGCTTCCTGCCGAGCGAGCAGCGGAATATAGCGGAGCATCTGCAGCGTGTCGCCGAAACCCTGCTCGGCATGCAGCAAAATGGTCGACCCGGCGAGCGGTTCGCCGCGCCACTGCGGTTGCGAGAAGTTCCGTGCGGGGGAAGGGAACTGCTTCCACTGCCAGCGCCACTCCGCCTCGCGCCAGCCCTCAGTCAACGCCCCTCGGCGCAAAAGGTGCTGGCTCAAATTGACGTGCGCCAAGGCAAGAGCAGGCTTCAGTCGGAGCGCGCGGCGATAGTGTTTTTCGACCGAGTCAAACCGTCCCTGTTCGGCGAGAACGAAGCCCAAATTGACCCAGGCCTCCGCGTAACCGGGTTCTAAGCAGAGTGCTCTCTCAAACGTGCTTTCCGCCTCAAGATACTCTCCAGCGCGACGCAGAGCGTTGCCAAGATGGTTGAGGTAGATCGCTTTCTCTGGTTCCAGCCGAGCCGCCTCGCGATAACTCGCGAGCGCTGCCGCGAGATCGTTTCGCGCGAGCTGCACGTTTCCCAGGTTGTTATAAATCTCCGCCGACCCAGGATTCAGAGCCAGCGCGGCACTCAGAAACGTAAACGCTGTGGAAGAGTCGCCCAACGAGGCGAAGAGCATGCCCAGGTTGTTGTAAGCCCGGAAAGATCCCGGCTCACGCTCGATCGCCCGCCGGTACGCGAGCACCGCGTTGTGCAGGTCGCCGCTTTGCTGCAACGCGTAAGCCTTCGCAATCTCACGGTCGGCGCATTCGGCAGTCGCGCAGCCTGAGGACAGAGAGAGGCTGCGCCTGCTTGCGGAGCTCGGTAAATCGTGTTTTCTAAAGCTCTCCTGGAGCCGATTCTTGCGCTTCACGCGATCAGACTACCGCGGCGGCAGGGTCATGCCCATACTGCGAACGTGAGCAGCGGCTACAACCAACGTGCAGCACTGTCCCCCCCTCCAGCGCGCTATGCTTCCCGGAGCTATGACTTACTCCGAGCCCTTCGAGTCACGCGGAAGCTTCGCCCCGCCTCTTCCCATCCGCGCGCCGATCAGCCCGCTCGATGAAGATCTCCTGGTGCGTCCCCGCATCGCCGCGGTCAAGACCCGCATCCCCGGCTGCTTCGAGCTCCGGCCTACCGTCGCCCGCGACGCTCGGGGTTTCTTCGCCAAGGTCTTTCACCGTCCGCTCTGGCAGGATCTGGGCCTGCGCACCGACTTCGCCGAGGAGTACTCCACCTACTCGCTGCCCTGGACGCTGCGCGGCCTGCACTTCCAGACCCCGCCCATGGAACACGACAAAGTCGTTCTGTGCCTGCGCGGGAACGCCTTCGACGTCGCGGTCGATCTTCGCCGCGGATCGCCCACCTATGGCGAGCACATCTCGGTTAACCTCAGCAGCATGCAGTCGAACGCGCTCTATCTGCCAGCCGGCGTCGCCCACGGCTTCTGCGTCACCGGCGACGAGGCGCTGCTCTACTACAAGCTCACCTCCGTGTACGCGCCGGAGCAGGACGCCCGTATCCGCTGGGACTCGGCGGGCATTCCCTGGCCGATCACCGACCCCATCCTCTCCGACCGCGACCGTACCCTGCCCACGCTCGACGCATTCGAGAGCCCTTTTGATTTTTGACAGCGGCACGGCAACCCAGCACCGCCGGCGGGCGCTCGTCACCGGCGGCACGGGCTTTGTCGGCTCGCACCTCGTCCAGGCCTTGCTGGCCGAGCACTGGGAAGTTCATCTGCTCGTTCGACAGAGCTCCTGCGGGCGCTCCGGCGACGTGCACCTCCATCCCTACCAGGGTGAGACCTCGCACGTCCTCGAGGCCATGCAACACAGCCAGCCCGATGTCGTCTTCCATCTCGCTTCGCTGTTTCTCGCCCAGCACACGCCGGAGCAGATTCTCCCGCTGATTCAGGCCAACGTCCTGCTTGGAACGCAGCTGCTCGAAGCCATGCGGCTTACCGGCCTTCGTTCGCTCATCAACACCGGAACCTGCTGGCAATATTTCGAGCGCGACACCTACATGCCCGTGAATCTCTACGCCGCCACCAAGCAGGCCTTTGAAGACATCCTCGCCTACTACGTCGAAGCTACCGGCCTGCGGTCGATCACCTTGTCGCTCTTCGACACCTACGGTCGCGGAGACACCCGAAGAAAGCTGCTGCCTGTCCTGTTCGACTCCCTGCAGAATGACACCGTGCTCGAAATGAGTCCCGGCCACCAGGTCCTCGACCTCCTCCACGTAAGCGACTTGTGCGCCGCCTTTCTCCACGCAGCCGAGCTGCTGCGCGATCCACAGCGTTCCCCGGCGGCCACCTACGCCGTCAGCGGAGGACAACGCCGCAGCCTGCGTGAGATCGTCGCCCTGCTCGAAGCGACCGCCAGCCGGCCTCTTCGCATCACCTGGGGAGCAAAACCCTACCGCCAGCGCGAAGTCATGCAGCCATGGAACGGAACGCCTCTGCCCGGATGGTCGCCCCGCATGGACCTGCTCACGGGTCTCCGCGACTTGCTCGAAGAGCGCTCTCTGCTCCCATCCACCCCGTCCCTGGTCTTCGACCCAGCAACCTTCCCGGTGCGCCCGCGTGCCGCGCCCTGGAACGCATGACGAAGGCCCAAGCATCTCCCATGACAGCCGCATCTCGCGGAGGAAGGTTGACGAATTGATGAACAAGCCGACGGCGCAGCATAACCACACGCCCCCTGCTGCCCCAACCACGCTCGGGATCGCCATGGTCAAGAACGAGCAGGACAGCATCGAAGTCTTTGTCCGGCACAACCTCCGCTTGCTCAGCCATCTGGTCGTCGTCGACAACGGGTCTGTGGACAAGACCCGGCACATCCTCACCCAGCTGGCCGCCGAGTTCCCGAATCTGGTGCTCGCCGAAGACGACGAGTTTGGCTACAACCAGTCCGAGCGGATGACGCGCTGGCTCCACGAATACCAGGCACGGTTTGCCGCCGACTTCATCCTGCCGCTCGATGCCGATGAATTTCTCGCTCCCAAGGCCGAGCATGCCTTACACGATGTCCTGCGAGACATCCCGGAAGGGGGCTGTGGCCTGGTTCCCTGGTGCACCTACGTCCTCACGCCCGGCACCGACACCTCCGGCAAGGACCCGTTTCGCGCGATGCAGCACCGCCGCCGGCGCGAGCTCCCTGCCCGCCACAAGGCTATCCTCCGGCTGGACGGACACTCCGCAGCCGATCTCGTGCTCGCGCAGGGCAATCACTCCGTCCGAAGCACCTCCGGCCGTGAGATCGAAGCAAAGCGCCTCACCGGCCTCCACCTTCTGCATTACCCCTTGCGCAGCCTCGACCAGGCCAAGGCAAAGTGCATCGTGGGCTGGATGGCGTACCTGGCCCTCGATCCCCGCACGGGCGAGACCAAGCAAGGACACACCTGGCGCTCCAGCTTCAATCGCTTCATCTCCGGCCCGCCCGTCGACCATCCGGCCCTCTGCGAGATGTCGCTGCTCTACACGCAGGACCCCCGCATGATTGACTGGGCCAACGATGTCGTCGAGGACTCATCGCCGCTCGTGTATGAACGCCGGTACTCGACCGGGGAGGCGATGGAAGCGACGCAGCTCGTGGCGCGTTCCTGGGAGCAGTCCGTAACCCATTCCGGCAGGCACTCACCGTCGCTGAAGATCGCCGCGCTGGTCAAGAGCCAGGTCTCGAGAGACGAGGCCCCACAGCCTTTCCCTCTCGAACAGAAGCTCCCCGAAACCGACCCGCTCGCCCAAATGGTCCAGGAGGGCCGCACCGCCGAAGCCATTCAGCACCTCGAGACCTCGCTCCTCCAGGGCGAGACCGCAGAGCTTTGGAACGACTGGGCCACCCTCCAATGCGGCGCAGGCGATCTCGCCAAAGCAGAAAAAGGCTATCGCCGCGCGCATCAGCTCGACGGAGCGCATCGCCAGACCGCCATCAACCTTGGCCTGCTACTGCTTGCACAGGGGCGGCTGCAGCAGGGCTGTAAGATCCTGAACCCGCACGCAGCTACGCTGACCATCGAGGAGAAGAAGGCGATGGAAGCTCTAGTGGCGCCGCACCGCACGGCCTTGCAGGCGAAGACACACTCCGGGACGCGCTCCGCCCTCGCCCGCAAACAGGACCCACCCTCGTACTCCGCGTCGAGTTCCCTGACCGGGACATCGCCGCGCGGCAGTCGGCGAAAATACCTGGTCGTCGTGCGTGCCGGAGACGCCTCGCTCCACCCTACCTGGCTT
>CAXUEE010000015.1:9089-14117 GCA_964249905.1 uncultured Acidobacteriaceae bacterium | reverse complement strand
ACTGGGACCTTCTCGTGCACTCCTATGGCTCCGAGTGCCCCTGGAGCAATCAGGAAGGCGTCGAGGTTCTCCGCGCCGTCGGCTCCGACATTCAGGGGCCCAAGATGCGCGCCATCCACTCCCTCTACACCCAAAAGCGCGATCTGTTCCTCTCCTACGACTACATCTGCCTCGCGGACGACGATCTGGCCGCCAGCCTCGAAACGTTCAACCGCATGTTCCTCCTGTGCGAGCACTACGGCCTCGAACTCGCCCAGCCTGCCCTCACCCACGACAGCCACATGGGCAACTGGGGCATCACCATGGAGAACACCTCCTTCCTGCTTCGCTACACGAACTTTGTCGAGGTCATGTGCCCCGTCTTTAGCCGCGCCTTCCTCGACCTCTGCGCCCCTACCTTCAACGAGAACCTGAGCGGTTACGGCCTCGACCTGCTCTGGTCCAGCTGGGTCAGCTCGCCCTGGAAGATCGCTATCCTGGACGCCTGCTCCGTGAAGCACACGCGCGCCTCCTTCTCTGGCCATCTCTACAAAATGCTTGCCGCGATGGGCATCAATCCCGACCAGGAGCTCATCGACTTTATCAAGCGCTGGCATCTCGTGCGCGAGGAGGACCAGATTTTCGGACAGGTCGTCGTGCCCACCTCCGCCAACCTGGGTGGCATCCTCCGCGATCAGACCCGCATCACGGTCCATGATGGCCACGGCGTCGATCTGCTCCGAGCTCTCCTCAACGGCTTCCCCCGCGAACTCGCCACGCAGCATCCCAAAATTATGGCGCTCCTGTACCCGACGATCCGGGAGACCCTGGCCCGCTACGAGCACGGCGATCCCGACCCGGATCGCCCGGAGCGGGAGAAGAAACCTGAGCTGGCCCATCAATGAGTCGTTGAGCGCCGGCTCCTCGGTTATGCGAAGTTGACCTTCAAGGTAAATCCTACTTCCGCGCCCGCAGGCTTCTCGGCGGGAAGACTCACTCGCAGACGGGAAGCCTCCTGCGAAAAACGCAGAGGTTCTCCGCGCCCTAACAGCTGAACCCTCTCCACCTTCCCCGGCGGCTGCCTGCTCGCCAGCCCCAGCGCCTCCACCGCAACTTCGCCGCCAGGCCAGCCCTGCACGAACGCGTAAAGAGTCTTGCCCTTCGTCGTGAAGCGGATGTCCCGCGCGCCCAGATCCGGCTTCTTGCCCTCGTTCGGGTTGTACTCCTGCCCAGTCGAGGGCACCACCACGGCCATTACCGGCCCTTCCCCGTTGATCTTCCACGGCCGCGTCCCGAACACGCCTTCGCCATTCACCTGCATCCACTCCGTAATCCCTCGCAGGACAGCGCGCTCCTCCGGGTCCAGCTCGCCCGAGGCCGGCAAAGGAAAGTTCAGCAGCAGATTGCCATTCTTGCTGAGGATGTCCACCAGCAGATCGATCACCTTCTTCGGCGTCTTGTACTGCTGGCCGACCTTGTAGTGCCAGTCGCCGATGCACGTGTCCGTCTGCCACGGCGTCGGCCAGATGCCGTCCGCCACGCTTCGCTCCCGGTCCAGCGCGCACGTGCCCTCCGCGCAATCGCTCAGCGTCTTGCTGAAGTACACTCCTTCCGTCTGCCCTCGCGCATCCACTGGCCCGGCGTTGTAGAGCTCCGCCACCGTCGAGAGCCCATAGTCCTCAAACGGGATGCCTCCGTCGGTGTACAGCAGATCGGGCTGATGCTGGTCGATCAGGTCCTTCACCCGGTTCGCGTACTCCCGCTTCCACTTTTCCGGAGCGACCCGGCCCATCGCCTCCGCTCCCTTGGCAAACCCCGCCGGCTCGCCCCGGTAGTCGTGGTAAAGATCGGCGAAGGCGGGGTCCGCGCCGTCGTACGCCACTCCCGCGAACTTCCCTTGCGTGTCGCTCAGGTGCGACGGAGCAAACCAGTCGAAGCTGTTGGACAGGTGCTCACTCACCCCGAAACGAAGGCCACGCCGCCGTGCCGCTGCCGCCCACTCCCCGACCACGTCGCGCCTAGGCCCAATGCTCACCGCATTCCAACGCGGCTGGTACTTCGAGTTCCACAGATCGTAATTATCGTGGTGCACGCCCATGCTGAAGAAGTATTTGGCTCCGGCCTGGACATAGAGATCCATTAACGCCTCCGGATCCCACTTCGCCGCCGTAAACAGCGGAACCAAATCCTTGTAGCCCACCTTCGACTGCGGCCCGAACCGCTTGCGGTGGTATTCATACTGCGGCGAACCCTCCCTATACATGTTCCGCGCATACCAGTCGCCGTCTCCCACGGCGGACTGCGGACCCCAATGCGCCCAGATGCCGAACTTCGCATCCGCAAACCAAGTCGGGATCGTGTAGGCCTTGAGCGAAGCGCGCGTGCCGGTATACGGCCCGGGCGTCCCCGTCAGCCCGCCCGGAACCGGCTGCTGCGCTCCGCTGCGGCCCAGCCATGCCGCGGACACTGCCCCGCCAAACAGTTGAACAGCCTGCCGCCGATCCATCTTCATACGCCGGAACACTCCCTCTGCAAGCCCTCGCCCTTGCCGGCCGATGCAGCGGGATCAGCATACCTCCCCGAGCTTTCTCGCTCAGATCGTCCAACGCCGCCCGATGCAAGTTCACAGTCGACGATCGTCCCCCTCCGGGTTTATCCTTGGCACGCGCACCGCTCGTGCCAACCTTGGAGACGTATGCTCTCACGCCGCAGCTTCAACACCCAACTCGCTCTCGCCGCCACCGGAACCGCCGTCGCCTCTGCCGTTCCCTTTACCGCAAAGTCCTACGCCCAAATTGCCGGCGCCAACGAGCGCGTCAATTTCGCCGTCTGCGGTCTGAACGGGCGCGGCAAAGCCCACCTCTCCGCCCTCTCGAACAACCGGGACAAGGCACGCATCACCTATGTCTGCGACGTAGACTCGAACGTCCTTACCAGCTTCTGCGGCCAGGCCACCAAAGTGCTCGGCTACTCGCCGAAGTCGGAGGGCGACTTTCGCCGCGCCCTTGACTCGAAAGACGTCGACGTCCTCACCATCGCCACGCCCGACCACTGGCACGCGCCCATGGCAATCCTCGCTCTCAAGGCCGGCAAGCACGCCTACTGCGAGAAACCCTCCAGCCACAATCCCCGCGAAGGCGAGATGCTCATCGCCGCCCAGCGCAAGTACGGCAAGCTCGTCCAGGTCGGCGATCAGCAGCGCTCGTCCGACTACAATATGTAAATGTCCGTGATGATCAATGTTTGCGTCGTCGGCAAGCCCTATTACGCCAAGACCTGGTACACCAATAACCGCAAGCCGACGACCTTCAGCAAAGCAGTTCCCGTGCCCGCTTCGCTCAACTGGGATCTCTGGCAGGGGCCTGCTCCCCGCAGCGAGTACATGGAGAACATCGTCCCCTACAATTGGCACTGGCTCTTCCGCTACGGCACGGGAGAATCCCTTAACAACGGCACGCACGAGGTCGACGTCGCGCGCTGGCTCCTCGGCCTCGGCTACCCTCAGGCCATTACCGCCTCCGCAGGCCGCTACGCCTTCAAGGACGGTTGGCAGTATTACGACACCATGATGACCAGCTACGAATACCCTGATCACATGATCAGCTGGGAGTGCCACAACGCCAACAACATGCCCATGTACGGACGCGAGCGCGGCACCACGATCCACGGCACCACCGGCACCGTCCTCATCGATCGCGGCGGCTACGAGATCTACGACCTGAACGGTCACAAGAAGGACGAGTTCAAAGTCGGCAAATCCAGCTCCACCGCCGACACCATTGGCGCCGACTCCATGACCGACGCCCACTTCGCCAATCTCATCGCCGGCATTCGTACCGGAGAGAAGCTGCATTCGCCCATCGACATTGCCAACGTCTCGGTCACCATGGTTCAGCTCTCGAACATCGCCTGGCGCAATGACAGCAAGCTCAAGGTCGACACCTCCAACGGCCACATCCTCAACAACCCCGAAGCCATGAAGCTCTGGGGCCGCGACTACCAGAAGGGCTGGGAACCGACCGTCTAACGGGCGCCAAGATGGCATTGCCGTCGAACAGGCATGCGGCGGCGGCTTGGCGCTGCAAATGCGGGCACGGACCGAGCTGGGGCGACCAGCTCGGTCCCGGTTCCGTGGAGAGCATGCGTCGATTCACCAAAGTGGAATGCTCCATTCCGCCGGCTCTTGGTACGATCATCTCGCAGCTCTAAAACCAATTTCGAGAGAGCCTCACCTCCTAGATGACCCCGCAAACCATCCGTAAAGCAGTTTTTCCTGCCGCAGGTTTGGGCACCCGCTTCCTTCCGGCCACCAAAGCCACGCCCAAGGAGATGCTCTGCCTGGTCGACAAGCCGCTCATCCAGTACGGCGTGGAAGAGGCCGTGGCCGCTGGCTGCACGGAGATCATCCTCATCTCCTCCCGCGGCAAGGCCACCATGGAGGACCACTTCGACGCTAGCCCCGAACTCGAAGCCTCGCTCGCCGCAAAAAACAAAACTGCCCTCCTCGAAATCGCCCGCTCCGTTTCGAAACTCGCCAAGGTCGTCGTCACCCGCCAGCCCGAGCCCCTCGGCCTCGGCCACGCCGTCCTCATGGCTAAAGAGATCGTCGGCGACGAACCCTTTGCCGTCATCCTCCCCGACGACATCGTCGACGCCGAAGTGCCCTGTATGAAGCAGATGGTCGAAGCCTTTCGTGAAACTGGCTGCACCATTCTCGGCTCAGAGGTCGTCGAAGGCGACGCCATCTCCGCCTATGGCTGCCTCGACTGCACCCCCGATCCAAAAAATCCGCGCCTGCTCGACGTCAAGAATATGGTCGAGAAGCCCAGGCCCGGAACCCAACCCTCGCAAAACGCCATCATCGGGCGTTACATCCTTACTCCGCGCATCTTTGAAATGATCGAAGGCATCACCCCCGGCGCCGGCGGCGAGCTCCAGCTCACCGATGCCATCAAGGCCCTGCTTCAGCACGAGAAAGTCTACGGCTACAGCTACGTCGGCAAGCGCCACGACGCCGGCGACAAGCAGGGATTCCTTCGAGCCACCGTT
>CAXUEE010000015.1:0-9079 GCA_964249905.1 uncultured Acidobacteriaceae bacterium | reverse complement strand
GCCACCGTTGAGCTTGGCGCGAAGCACCCGGCTTTGGGCGAGAGTTTCCGCTCCTGGCTCAAGACCCAGTCCTTCTGAGACGAACCGCTTACTCCGGCATCCCCGTCACAAACGTCTGCTCCGCCGCCGCCCCAATCACCCGATACAGCGCAAACTGCCGCGAACTCTGCGCCCGCAACTCAAACAGCAGGGACGCCCGATTTGAGGCTTCCGCATCAACCACGTCTACCAGCCGCATCCACGGCGTCCGATCCAGGTGCTTGGCATCCGTTACGCTCGCCAGCGCCGGTTTGAGCGAACCCACCGGCTCTCGCTGGGCCACCACCGACACATACCGGTCCACCCCGCCGGCTCCGGGGGAAACCGCGGTATACACAAACGTCGCCGCGCCTCCGTAGCTTAGGGTATACGCCTTGACCGTCTCGTCTTTCAGCGAGACGGGTATAGCCGCTGCCGCCGCTGCTTTTACTGCCGCTGCCGCCTTTCTCTGTCGAGCCCGCGCCGCTGCCGTCGTCGCCATGCCCGTCCCTACCGGGGTTTTCGCGGAAGGCGTAGTCGCCGCAACCGGAGGCGCCGCCTCCACTGCCGAAGCCGCCGGCAGATCGTATTTCGCCAGCTGCGCCCTCGCCATCTCCTCGAGGCTCGCCGTCACCTGTGTCCGCTCCTCATCGCTCTCCCACAGTCGCTCAAACGTGTGTTCCGGGCGATCCTTCGCGTCCGAGACCGCCACCGCCTGCTGCAGGCCCGCCGGCATGCCCTTCAGCGGAGGCAGATCCTCTTCATCGAGCCGGGAAGCCGGCTTCCCCCGATGCAGATTGGGACGGTCAGGATCGTCATTCAGCGATCCTGCCCCAGTCACCGACGCCAGGTTCTGCTTTTTCTGGGCCGCTTTCTGCTCCGCCGGGGTGCGCCGTTTCAACGTCGGCCGGTCTACATCCTTCGATGAATCTGTATCCGTGCTCGCCGAATCGCTACTCCCACTCGGATCCGTGTTCCTCCTCCGCATCGTCGGCGCATCCGGATCCTTGTCTGCGGATACGGTGGTCCCGCCACCCGCTGCTCCGCTCCGGTCGACCGGCTGGTTCGCGGTTTCGTCCGGAGAGCTTCCGCTCGCCGCCGCCCCGCCGCTCGAGAAGTGCGGTCCAGACCCTCCACTGCTCACAACCTGCGGCAGCGGCCCGCTCTTCTTGGAGGCCACCAGCACCGGCTTCGACGCCGGCTTGAACGGCCCGTACCCAAGCCATCCATCGTCGAACGCGGGTGTTCCGTTCGACACGTAATGCCGCGTGTAGGACAAATCCAGAGTCCCTTCCGGCGCTCCCGACTTCTCCACCTCGAACACGGTCCCTGTATCCAGCTCAAACGGCACCGGCCGCGCCAGGTACACTCCCCCATCCTCCAGGTGCCCGTCGATAAACACAGACACCGGCACCACCCGGCTCGCCATAGGCTTGGCGGCGTCGCCGGTCCACTCGTACACCGCAACCGCCCGCACCACCGTCTCCGGTTTCTTCACCGCATGCATCTGCGCCCGGGCTCTGCTCGACAGCAGACCGGCGAGCACCACGCACCCAAAGTTAACCCATATGCCGCGCAGCATCATCCCTCCGTTAGACGCGCGTCTTTGCTCAACGAACTCCCAGGCTGTGCCTGACATCGACCTTATCGGCAGGAGGTACGCTCTCCTGAGCTGAAAGTGTCTTCTTTTCTCGAACTTCTGATCCAGCTCTCTCCGGATCTCTCCCGAAGGCTATCCTAAGAAGCTGTCGTATGCCCGAAGCCCTCCTCAAAGTCGAGCACCTCACTATCTCCTTCGGCTTGCGTACCGTCGTCGACGACCTCTCCTTAACTATTGCACCCGGAGAAACCCTCGGCCTTGTCGGCGAGTCCGGATCTGGCAAATCCGCTACCTCGCTCGCCCTGCTTCGCCTTCTTCCACCGAGCGCCCGCGTTACCGGCGCCCTTAGTCTTGCCGGCCAGCGCCTCGATATCCTTCCTGAAGCCAACATCCGCCGCCTCCGCAGCAGCGCCCTCGCCATGATCTTCCAGGAGCCCATGACGGCCCTCAACCCGGTCATGCGCATCGGCGACCAGATCGCGGAAGCCCTCCTCGTCCACGCCCCCAAGCTTTCCCGAATCGAAGTCCGACGCCGCGTCCTCGCCGCAATGCAGGAAGTCGGCCTTCCCGACCCCGAAGCCCGTCTCCGCGACTACCCCCACCAGTTCTCCGGCGGCCAGCGCCAGCGCATCCTGATCGCCATGGCCCTCATTCATCGCCCGCAGCTGCTCATCGCCGACGAACCTACCACCGCCCTCGACGTCACCGTCCAGGCCCAGATCCTCACCCTGCTGCGCGACCTCCGCCGCTCTCACGGCCTCGCCATGCTCTTCATCTCACACGACTTGGCCGTCGTCAGCCAGATCGCCGACCGCGTCGCCGTCCTGCAGCATGGACGTCTCATCGAGCAAGCGGCCGCTGCCGAACTTTTCCGGGCGCCGCAGCATCCGTACACCCGCCAGCTCCTGGCCAGCGCACCCACCATGCACACAGACCGGTCGCAGCCGCTCACCACCCTCCGCTGACTCACCTCGCCTGCGCGCAACCCGCCTGCGATAATCTTCAAAGCGCCGATGCGAGCTCTTGTTCTCTCTGATATTCACGCGAACCTTGAGGCCTTGACCGCGGTCCTTGATGCCGCGTCGGAGCACGGCTTTCAGGAGCTTTGGAATCTTGGCGACCTGGTCGGCTACGGCGGCAGTCCCAACCAGGTGATCGAACGCATCCGGCCGCTCGAAACGCATGTCGTTCGCGGCAACCACGACCGCGTCTGCTGCGGACTCACCTCACCAAACGGCTTCAATCCGGTCGCCCGCAATGCCGCCCTGTGGACCCGCGCCGAACTGACCGAACAAAATCTCACCTGGCTCCGGAACGTACCGCAGGGGCCCGTCGCCCCCGCCCTGGCCGGGATCACGCTCTCCCATGGCTCGCCGCTCGATGAAGACGTGTACATCCTGAACATGCGCGATGCCTGGGCTCCGCTCCAGCAGATGCCGACCCCGATCACCTTCTTCGGCCACACGCACATCCAGGGCGGCTTCGCGCAGCAGGGGGCGGAGTGGCACGAGCTCCGGCCGGAGTCGGGCCTGGCAGCCGCAAACCGTGAATCCAAGGCCGGCGCCTGGACCCTGAAACTTCTCCCGGCCACCCGTCACCTCATCAATCCTGGCTCCGTCGGCCAGCCTCGCGACCACGACTGGCGCGCTGCTTTTGCCATCTACGACTCCGAAGCCTGCGAGATCACCTTTCACCGCGTTCCGTATGACTTGGTCGCCAGCCAGGGCCGCATCCTCATGGCGGGTCTCCCGGAGCGCCTCGCCGCAAGGCTCCGCGAGGGCCGGTAAAGAGGGAAGCCTATCGGATAGGCTTGCAGGAACCGCTGCTATGCTCGGAGTGGGAGGGCTCCCATATGGAAGTGATTCAAATTGCCTTACCGAAAGAAGCGGTAGAGTTTCTCCGCGAGAAGGTCACCAGTGGAGAGTACGCAAATGAGAGTGAAGTGATTCTGCACAGCCTGCAAGCTCTTCGTGAGCACGCCCCTTTGGATTGGCAGGACTTAGAACCGACAGACGATGAACCGCAAACTCCGGAATACGAGTTATGGCTTCGGAAAGTCGTTGGACCAACATATGACCTCGTCATGGACAATCCGTCGCTCCTGATTCCCGCAGAGGAAGTCATTCGACTCCTTGAGTCTCAAGAAAGCCAGTGCCCACTACAACCACTCTAGATGCCGCGTGATGTTGTCTTTCAACGAGAGCAGCAGCAGACCTCGGTCGACTTCAGGACTATCTGTCGCGGCGCTTTTACGACAACAATGCAACAGCATTTGTCCAACGCTTGACCCAGACTTGTGTTGCTCTCGGCACAGATCCTCTCCGCGGCACAGAACGGGAGGACATACGTCCTGGCATGCGATCGATCGGGTTTGAGCGACGAGCGACCGTCCTGTTCTCGGTTAGAGAGAAGCAAGTGATCATTCTGACGATCGCTTATCGTTGCCGCAGTATCGACAACCTATGGGAATGATCTCTACGGCGCAAAATAGCTCGGAGCCTTAGGCGTCAGATGCTTCAGCAGAAACTCCTGAATGACGTTCTGGACGCCATCGAGCGCAACATCGATAAAGCCATTCTCAAAGGTCAGCCCGACGCCATTGCGATCGTTCGCTGGGTAGTACAGATTGGAGAGCGCGCCCGCCGCGAGATCCCCTCCGATCCCCGCGTATGCCGGCTGCCACTTTCCGTTATCACCTTTCGCAATAACGGCCGTTGAGAGCGCATAGAAAAATCGCGAGGGTACGCTGCCCGTTCCCTTATAGAAGTAGCGCGGATCCTGGTGCAGCAGCGCCGGAAACACCGCTCCGCCCAGGAGCGTGCCCGCCGTCTCGTCCGCCAGGCCGGCCCCCAGCCGCTTTCCGTAACCCTGCGCTCCCTGCCCGTAGCCGCTCAAATTTCCCGTCGCTTGCTGCACGCCGGCAATCCCAGCCGTAATGCCGATCGTCACAGGATCGATCAGCGTCTTCCACGAAAGCTCGAACTTCTGCCGCGTGGTCAGCGGCGGCGCGTGCCAATCATAGACCACAAAGAAGTTCGGGATCACACCTATCAGCCGCTGGTGCTCTTCCGCATGCACTTCCTCAGTGGCCACCTCACGCCGCGAGACGGTCACCTCCACGGCCTCCGTGGTTCCAGCGGCAAGCACAATGGTCGAGAGCTCCTGCTCCTCTTCCGGCTGCAGCGTACCGCTGACCGTGCTTCCCGCAAAACCCACGGCGCTCACCGAAAGCTGAAAGGGACCCGCCGGCACGCTTTCCATGCGGAAGCCGCCGTCCGCCCCCACGGTCAGCGTGCGTTTCGCGCCGTCGATTCCGGCGAACACGACCTGCGCCCCCGAAATCCCGGCACCATCTATATCTTCGACAAAACCGCGGAACGACGCCGTCGGACGCGCCGTCTGGTTTGGACTTTCGTCCGGACCGGCTGTTCCGACGCCCCTCTGTGCATGCGCCGCCGTCAGACCGGCTCCGCAAAGCAGCGCAACAACCCCCCACCTTATTCCCGCGCTGCGCACAAGCTCCTCGACCAGAAAAACAATGCGAGCCCTGGACAGAGCCGCAACCCATCGACACCGGCAGCGAGTCCGGATCTCCACTCGCTCGGCAGCCTAATCGCGCTGCTCCTCAAGCTGCAGGCCCAAAGCCTCCCAGCGCGCCAGCAACTGCTCATGCTCGCGCCGTAGTCGCTCCACCTCAACCGACGCCTTCTGTGACTCCTCCGCCGAACTGAACACTCCCAGCTTCGCTTCCGCCGCCGCTAGCCGCTCTTCCATCTCCGGAATCGCCTCTTCCGCCGCGCTCACCTCGTCCTCCAGCAGCTTCAGCTTGATCGGATTAAGCTTCTTCGCTGCGAACTTCTTCGTCTCTACCACAACATGCGTAATCGTCGGCGTCGTCCCACTCTGCGATGCGGCAAAACTCGCCACCGAAGCCGTCACCTTTTCCGGGCCGCCCTGCTTTCTCCACAGGTAATCCTCATAATTTCCCGGATAGACGTGCACTCGCCGGTCCTCCACCTCGAACACCCGCGTCGCCAGCCCATCAATGAAATACCGATCGTGCGACACAAACAGCACCGTCCCCGAGAAGTTCCGAATCGCATCCAGCAGCACGTCCTTGGCCCGCAGATCCAGGTGGTTGGTCGGCTCATCCAGCAGCAGCATATTCGCCGGACTGACTAGCATCTTGGCCATCGCATAGCGGTTGCGCTCCCCTCCGCTCAGCACCCCTAGCTGCTTGAACACGTCGTCGCCCGAAAACATGAAGCATCCAAGCAGGCTCCGCAGCTCCACCACGGGTACTTTCGTCGCAATGCCGGCGATATCGTCCAGCATCTTTGCATCCCCGTCGAGCACCTTGTACTGGTCCTGTGCAAAGTAATCCGCCAGCACGTTATGGCCCAACTTGATCGCCCCCGACGTCGGCTCTTCCTGCCCACTCAGCATCCGGATCAGCGTCGACTTACCCGCGCCATTTGCCCCCACTAGGGCGATCCGGTCGCCGCGATCGATCTGAAATGTGACATCCTCAAGCACTTTCTTGATGCCCCCATCCGGCGTCGGATAGCTCTTCGAGAGGTGCGACACCTCGATGACCGTCCGTCCGCTCGCCGGCGGCTGCGGAATCGTGAAGCTGATCGTCGCCTCCTCTTCCGGCACTACGATCCGTTCAATTTTCTCCAGTTCCTTGATCCGCGACTGCACCTGCTTGGCCTTCGTCGCCTGCGCGCGGAAGCGATTGATAAACGCCTCCAGATCCACGATCCGCTCACGCTGGTTTTTGTACGCACTCATCAGCTGGGTTTTGCGTTCTTCCTTCTGTGTGACGTACTTCTCATAGCCGCCGGTGTACATGTGCATCCGCTTATTCCACACCTCGCAGATCTTGCCCACCGTCACGTCCAGGAAGTACCGGTCGTGCGAGATCAGCACAAATGCGTTCTCATAATTGCGCAGATAGTCCTCAAGCCAGTTCCGCGTCTCCAGGTCCAGGTGGTTGGTCGGCTCATCGAGCAGCAGCAAGCTCGGCTTCTCCAGCAGTAGCTTGGCCAGCGCAATCCGCATCTGCCAGCCGCCCGAAAACTCCTCCGTCCGCCGCTCCCAGTCTTCTTTCGCAAACCCCAGCCCACCCAGCACCGTGCCTACCTGCGAGTCCAGCGTATAGATGTCATGCGTCTGCAGCACATCCATGATGTGCGAGTAGCGATCCGCCGCCTCCTCGTACTCCGGCGACCCCGGCTTCTTGTCGCTCAGGACCCCCGTCAGCTCCTCGGCCTCGGTCTCCATGCCGCGCAGCTCGTCGAACACGCTCAGGCACTCTTCAAACACCGTCTTGCCGCGCATCGCCAGCCCGTCCTGCGGCAGATACCCCAGCGTCGTCCCCTTGTTCTTCGAGATGGTCCCGTAGTCGAGCGACTCCATCCCCGCCAGCACCTTCAGCAGCGTACTCTTGCCCGTGCCATTGCCCCCGACCAGCCCCGTCCGCTCATTGGGCGTGATCAGCCAGTTCACCTCCTCAAACAGGAGTTTCATCCCAAATCGTTTGCCCGCGCCTGAAAGTTGTAGCATCTGCTCCATTTTCGCATCTGCGCGCCCCGGCCAAACCTACTCCCGTTTCAGCGAAGCCGGCCTTCCCTCGTCCGCCTTCGTCCTCGCGCTCATCTCTGTCTTGAGGTAGTCTGCGGCTGTCCGCCCCTGGTCATCGCGCTTGCTCGGATCCGCTCCCATCTGAAGCAGGGTCTCGATGACGCGCGTCTGTCTTCGCGCCACGGTCGCAGCAACCATCAGTGGAGTCACGCCGTGCGCATTGGTCGCATTGACGTCTACCCCCAAACCTCTCAGCATCACAATCCGCGCGTCCGGATCGACCGGCGCCGTCACCGCCGCAAACAGCGCTGTCTCTCCGTCATTCGAGCGCAGGTCGGCAAGCGCCCCGGCGCGCCAGAGAAGCCGCATCCCCGCCAGCGTGCCGGATTGCGCCGCATACATCAGAGCCGTCCAACCACTCGAATCCCGGGCATTCACGTCGGTCAGCAACAGCAGCGTCTTCTCGAGTTCGGCAGTTCCGCTGCGGTCGGCGGCAGCCCTCATCAGCTGCGTGACACCGGTTTTGGGCAGCAAGGCATCCTCGATCACCCGGTCAACCCCAAACGTCTCCTCCATCGGACCGCCGTGCCTCCACACATGCGTGTCCGCCACGCGATCGATGTCCAGATCGGCCTCGCGCAGCCAGGAAGGCGCACTCTTTCCATAGTCCTCCACCTGCTTCGCATGTCCCGCAATCGATAGGGTCGTGACGACCTCCCCGTCAGCGTTCCCGGGCGGTGCATAGCTCCCACACAGTGCCCAGTAGCTATGGTCCGCGATCCGCTGCATCAGGGCACGAGCATCATCGGACGCGATCGCTCCCCGCGCCGCACCCGTCACCATCACCCCGCTTACCCCCGTCCACGTCACGGCTCCATCACCTTCCACCCGCACCGTGTAGGCCGGACATCCGCTCGCACACTGCGTTCGTTTCAGCTCGACAAAGTCTGTCGCGGTCGCCACCGAGCCTCTGGTCGAAGGAGGTACCGCCTTCGGACAGTCCCTCCCAGTAACCTGAGGCGATGATCGCGTCGCTGGGCGGGGCGGCGCCTTGAACACCTCACCGCTACTCTGCGCTTTCGCCGCCGCGGGTCCAAGCCCAAGCAAAAGCCCTGCGATATATGACAAGGTTTTCATCGCATCCTCGTGCGTCGTCTTCGGACCACTCCAACATACGTGCCCTGAGCCGCCTTCGTCACTTCACAAATGCAGTCGACCCGGCACTCGGCACAGCGCTCTCCCGTCCGTCTCGCGCAGTCCTCTTCGTAGGCTGAAATTCGCCGTCCACCCCGTCTGCTACCTTCAATACTGGAGACCGTTTCACCCGGATGCCTGTTCCGCCCCTCACTCCCGGCCAACCCGTGTCCGTCCCGCCACCCGTCGAGCCCGTAGCCTCGGAACAGGAGGAGGTCCAGCCAACCCCCGTCTGGCTGCAGCGTGCCTCCCTCTTCATCCTCGTGCTCTTCTGCGTCTACCTTGGAGCGCTCGTCGCTATCCTCCCCTGGTGGAGCGCAGTTTGGGACCACAATCCGTTGCTGCTCGCCTACCCGCGCCTCTGGGCCATCCTCCGCACCGGCCTCGCCCGCGGCGTCATCTCCGGCTGCGGCCTGCTCGATATCTGGATCGGCATCTCCGAAGCCATCCACTACCGCGAACACCGCTCCTGACGCGAAAGCCCAACCCCATGCCCGACGAACCCAAGCCCCTCCAACGCGCCCCCCTCGCCTACGAAAACCACGACTTTCTCGACTCCCCCGACGGACGCATCTTCCGCATGCTCGCCGAGTACCAGGAGCCGCTCGTCCGGTTCCGCCGCGAGCGCATCGCCGACACTGTCGTCTTCTTCGGCTCCGCCCGCTTCCACCCCCTCGACGT
>CAXUEE010000014.1:24893-28698 GCA_964249905.1 uncultured Acidobacteriaceae bacterium | reverse complement strand
CCTAGAACCGCAGACTCACGCCCGAGGAAAACACCAGCGGCGTCAGCCCCAGCGGCGGAAACGAAGACCACCTCTGGTACTCGCCATCGGCAATCCGCACATTGAAGCGCCTCTTCAGGTGATAGTCGATCCCGCCGCCATACTCCTGCACAAAATAGGTATGCGCATTGGCCGCCGGATTGGCAGAATCACCGGAGAAATGACCCGCGCCGAAAGACGCCTTCACGTACACCACCAGCCGCCTGCTATTAATCACGTTAAACCGTGGACCGGCTACCAGGGTGTCTTCCCGCTGACCCGTACGGGCAACGGCGGTGTACAGTCCGTTGGCCTCCGCGCCAAAGCGGTTGGCCGTGTAAAGCGCAAATACTCCAGTCTGGATATTCACGCTATGGCCGTAGTCGGGGTCCACATATGCCGCATCCACGCCAAAATCGAACTCACGAATTTTGATCCCCGTCGGTCGCGCGGATCCCCGGCCCGTCGCCGTGGGAACCGGCGCACCTGGCGTGTACGGAAGATACACGGTCTGCGCAGGGCCGCCGTCCGCGGGTTTGTAGGTGAGAGGAAAACAGCCGTCAGGAACCTGGCCCCCCGCCGGCACAACACACGGATTGCTTGTGGATTGAGCAGCAGCCGCGCTGGCCGCCAGGACTGTGGAGAGTAGAAAGTTCTTCATCGTTTCCCTTTTTCTTGTGAATGGGCCTACTTTCCTTCGAACAGACCCTTGTTTCTCAACTGAGAGTGCGTCACCGGCTGCGGGGATGGTCCTTGCCGTCCAAAAGCTTTTTCGCTTGTCCCATTTTGGAAACTCGCCGCCTGCCCCCGATCCGCATGAACAATGTCGGCAAGGTCTTCCGCGCCGTGCATACGTCCTGCGCGCTCTCCTGGGTGAAACTGCTAAGCTTGTCCTTGAAGCAGTGAAGGAGAACTCACCCCATGGCCATGGAACCAAACCACTCCACCAACGGCAACAAGGGCTTCTCTTCGCCCGGCCTCCGCATCAAGACCGGCTTGGCCGAGATGCTCAAAGGCGGGGTCATCATGGACGTTATGGACGTCGACCAGGCGGTCATCGCCGAGCAGGCCGGCGCCGTTGCGGTGATGGCGCTCGAGCGCGTCCCCGCCATGATCCGCGCCCAGGGTGGCGTTGCACGCATGTCTCACCCGGGCATGATCAAGGCGATCCAGAAGGCCGTCTCCATTCCCGTCATGGCCAAGGTCCGCATCGGCCACTTCGTCGAAGCTCAGATCCTCGAGCAGCTCGCCATCGACTTCATAGACGAATCCGAGGTCCTCACTCCTGCCGACGAGCTCCATCACATAGACAAGCATGCCTTCCGCACGCCCTTCGTTTGCGGCGCTAAAGATCTTGGCGAAGCCCTCCGCCGCATCGCCGAGGGCGCCGCTATGATCCGCACCAAGGGCGAGCCCGGCACCGGCGACGTGATCCACGCCGTCAAGCATATGCGCCAGATCACCTCCGAGATCAAGGCCCTCACCGTGCTCTCCGAGCAGGAGCTCTACGCCGCCGCCAAGAACCTCCGCGCCCCCTACGAGCTGGTCGTCGGCGTCACCAAAACCGGCCAGCTTCCCGTTCCCAACTTCTCCGCCGGCGGCATCGCCACCCCAGCCGATGCCGCCCTTATGATGCAGCTTGGCGCCCAGACAGTCTTTGTCGGCTCCGGCATCTTTATGAAGGAAGGTAACTTCCGTCTTGAAGTGGGCCTCGACCCAAGCGGCCACCCGCTCTCGCCGGACGAGCGCGCCGAAGCCGAGTCCCGTGCCCGCGCCATCGTCCGCGCCGCCACCCACTTTGATAATCCGGCCATCCTCGCCGAAGCCAGCGAAGAGTGCCTCGGAGCCATGAAGGGCCTCGCCGTAGGCAACATTGCCGAAGCCGACCTGATGCAGACACGCGGCTGGTAGCACGAGCGTTAAGCTACTGCGCTGTAAACACAACCTCGAGCGGGAGCGTTCTCACAGGGTAACACGCGGCACGATCGCAAGCTTGATAGCGTAAGGTTCCGTGCAGTGCATGGTTTCCGGCCTTTGCCATCACCGGTACACGCACGGCGAACTCCCCGGTATACACATCCAGCTTTTCGCTTGGATCGAAAGCCAGAGTGTAGGTTTGTCCGGCAGGATACTGAGCTGCTTGAAGTTGCACACCGGCATCCGCAGTCAAGTCCACCCCCGTAGGAATCTCCAGCTCGGAGTTGGGATGATGCGAATTGCCGTGGTATCCGTCCTGCACCTGGAAGCGAAGCGCCAGGACGGCCGACTTCCCCGCCGGCAGCACCTGCGCCTCCGCGGCGTACACAACGAACTGCTTCGGCTTCGGTCGCGGCGCATCCAGTTGCCCAAGCTGGGCCGCTCCGGCCAGCCACACCCCGGCGCGCAAAGCCGCCACCATCAGTCGCCGCCCGTGGAGATCAGGCGCTTGATGTTTGCCTCGATCTCGTCCTTGCCACCCTGGCCACCGTCGCTGATGCCGGCTGTCGCCAGCATTACCTTGCCGCTGCGGTCGACATAAAACGACTCCGGAATGTAATCCGCGCCGCCGTAAGCGTCCTCAATCTTGTCATCTTTCAACAGAATCGGGTAAGTCACGCCCAGCTTCTTCGCCGTACTCGCAATCACCGTCTTTCCCGCGTCATCCGCCGCCACACCCAGAATGACAAGTCCCTGCCCCGCATACTTTTGGCTAAACTCCTGGAACCACGGCATCTCCAGCTTGCATGGGCCGCACCAGGTTGCCCAAAGATTGACCAGCACCGGCTTGCCCTTGAAGTCCGAAAGCGATACCTTTTTGCCCTCTAGGTCGACCAGCGTAAACGCAGGCGCAGGCTTTCCCTGAAGTTTCGGCGCCGGATCGGAGCCATCGTCGGAAACCGCGGCAGCGGCCCCGCCCTTCTCCGGCACGAGCACCACGCGTGCCGCATCCTGCTCCTGCTGCTGTTTGCGGCGTTCGCGTGCGTTGTGCACGCCGGCCCAGATCATGAGCGTAATCGCCACAATCATCAATCCGGCCACTGCTATCCTGCGCGTCAACCCTGAATCCACGTCGCCCTCGATTGCTCTTTTACCTATGCTAGAGTGTACTGCCAGATGGTGCTGCAACACTCCCCTCGCCCGAGGTTGACTCGCGGCCGGCCCAAAAGGTCAACCACAGGACGCATGCTCGAAATCCTTTCCAAGACGGCGGACTTCGTTCGCACCGAAGCTCAGGCCCTGACTCGCCTGGCAGACCGTCTCGACCACGAGATGCGTCCCGCGCTCGACTACACGCTTGCCCTGCTGGCGGCTCGCACCGGGGACGGCCATCGCACCGCCGTTACGGGGATCGGCAAATCCGGCATCATCGCCCGCAAGATCGCCGCCACACTCAATTCGACCGGAACCGGAGCTTACTTTCTCCATCCCGTCGAAGCCATTCATGGAGATATCGGCATGCTTCGCCGCGGCGACGCCGTGATCGTGCTCTCCTATTCCGGCGAGACGGAGGAGATCCTGCGCCTGCTCCCGACCTTTGCACGCCTGGAGCTCTCGATCATCAGCTTCACCGGCTGCCGCACTTCGACGCTGACCTCGATGTCGACCATTGCGCTCGATGTGAGCGTGGACGAAGAGGCCTGCGATCTGAACCTCGCGCCCACAGCCTCGACCACGGTGATGCTCGCCCTCGGCGATGCGATCGCGCTCGAGTTGAGCCGCCGTGCCGGCTTCCAGCCTCAGAACTTTGCCGACCTGCACCCCGGCGGCCTGCTTGGGCGCAGGCTGGCGCGGGTGCGCGACGTGATGC
>CAXUEE010000014.1:16936-24883 GCA_964249905.1 uncultured Acidobacteriaceae bacterium | reverse complement strand
CGCGGCGGGGCCGACCCCCCCCCCCATACTTGGCCCCCCCCCCCCCCGGGCGGCGGGGGGGGGGGGGGGGGGGGGGGGGGGCGCGACGTGATGCACACCGGCGAGGCGTTGCCCCAGGTGAAACCCTCCGCGCCGTTACACACGCTCATCCACGAGATGTCGGACAAGAAGCTTGGCATGACCACCGTCGTCACGGTGGAAGCGGGAAAAGAGGGCACACCCATCCTGCAGCTCGCAGGCATTGTCTCCGACGGCGACCTGCGCCGGCTAATGGAGCGCACTGGAGCGCAGGCCTTTCATCGCTGTGCCGGCGACATCATGAACCGTAGCCCGCAGACCATCACGCCTACCGCCTTTGCCGCGGAAGCCCTGGCGCGCATGGAATCGAAGAAGATTACGTCGCTCGTGGTCGTTGAGGGACAGGCGGTCCTGGGCGTGGTTCACCTCCACGATCTTTGGCAGCCCGCTGGCGAGGACGACTCGCAAAGGCCGGGGCCTATCCCGTCGTCCCAGGCGTTGCAGCCGGGCTAGAGGGCGCACGGAGGTTCTGCCTCGCCCTGCAGCAAGAGCACGGCAGATAGAATGAGGCATTCCCCTTGGGCAAAGTATGCCTGGCACAAAGGGCTGAAAGGCATCAGGACACCCATGCATCGCTGGTCGAAACTGTTCATTCCCACCCTGCGCGAAGCTCCGGCTGATGCCGAAGTCGCCAGCCACAAACTACTTTTACGCGCGGGTTATGTGCGCCAGCTTGGCGCTGGGATCTACTCGTACCTGTTTCTGGGGAGCCGGGCGATCAACAAAATCGTGGCGATTATCCGCCAGGAGATGGACACCATCGGCCAAGAATTCCTTTTGCCGACGCTGCACCCGCGCGAGCTTTGGGAGGAGTCCGGACGCTGGACCGGCATGGGTGAAAACATGTTTCGGCTCCAGGACCGCAAGGGGGCGGAGCTCTGCCTGGGCATGACGCACGAGGAGGTCATGACCTCGATCGCGCGCAACGAGCTGCGCAGCTACAAGCAGCTTCCGCAGATCTGGTACCAGATCCAGACCAAGTTCCGCGACGAGCCGCGCCCGAAGTCCGGTCTCTTGCGGGTGCGCCAGTTCCTGATGAAGGACGCGTATTCGTTTGACTTTGATGAAGCCGGACTGGACCTAAGCTACGCCGCGCACGACCGCGTGTACCGCCAGATCTTTACCCGCTGCGGCCTGGAGTTCGTCGCGGTCGAAGCTGACTCCGGCGCGATGGGCGGCTCGCAGTCTCAGGAGTTTATGGTGTACACCGAAGCCGGCGAGGACCTGATTGCCAGCTCGGCTTCCGGGTACGCCGCGAATCTTGAGAAGGCAACCAGCACGCTTGCGCCGGTTAGAGATCTTGAGCCGACGGGCGATGGTCTGCCGGAGTTGGTGCGCACGCCCGGCAAAGCCGCCATCGCGGACGTCACGGCTTTCTTCGGGATCAAGGCTTCACAGGATATCAAGTGCGTGGCGTTTATGGGCGAACCCTCCCAAAGCGTGTCATCCTTCGCCGCAGGCGGAGGATTTGCTTCTCCTGTCCGTCCGGTCATCGCCTTTCTGCGCGGCGACCACCAGGTGAACGAGACCAAGCTTGCAGCTGTCTCTGGTGTGGCTGAGCTGCGTCCGATGCTGCCGGCGGAGCTTGCAGTGCACATCGGCGGACCAGCGGGTTATCTGGGGCCAGTCGGGATCAGCGAGGTGATGACCCAGGGCTCGCTCAATGGCCTCAACTCCGGCAAGCCGCTCGACAAGCTGAAGGGTGTCTCACGCGAGGATCCGGGCGAAGGCTTGAAGACCATCGTGGTGATGGACCGTGGTCTCGAAGGCCGGAAGAACCTGGTTGCCGGGGCCAACCAGCTCGACTATCACTTTCAGAACGTGACGCCGGGCCGGGACTTCACGCCCACGCTCACGGCCGACATCCGCAACGTGCTCGAAGGCGAGCTTGATCCTGTTGGAGCGCAGCCGCTTCGCCTCGGCAAGGCCGTCGAGATCGGCCATATCTTCAAGCTCGGCTACAAGTACACGAAGTCCATGGGCGCGACCGTGCTTGGCCGCGACGGCAAGGAGGTCACGCCCATCATGGGCAGCTACGGCATCGGGATCGAGCGCATCCTTACTGCCGCTATCGAGACCAGCGCCGCGCGGCACAACGGCGAGGCCTATGCCTTGCCGCCCGCGATCGCTCCGTTTGAAGTGGTCGTGACGGTGACCAACGTCAACGAGACCGCGCTGCTTGAGGCGGGAGAGAAAATTGCCGCGGAGCTTGAGACCGCAGGCTTCGATGTGCTGCTCGATGATCGCGACGAACGGGCCGGGGTGAAGTTTAAGGATGCGGACCTGACAGGAATCCCGTTCCGCATCGCGGTCGGCAAGAAGCTCGCCGGCGGTGAGGTCGAGCTGCTGGATCGTTTGTCCGGACAGACCTCCGACGTGGCTGTCGGCCAAGTCAGCCAAGCCCTGCGCGAGGCGCTCTCGTCTAAGCTGTAACCTGGGGTCAACCATTCGCGCGACACATCATGCCAGTTAAAGTAAAACTCGCTCCCAGCAAGACCAAAGCCGGCTTCCTTTCGGGCGTTTTCCGCCTATTTGTGTTGCTCTTTCTGTTTGCTGTCGCCGCCGGCGCGTGCGTTTTTCTGTACTACTACCACGAGTACCAGAACGTGGTGGATCAGCGGCTCGCCGCCGGACCCATGTTCGCGTCCGTCGCGCAGATCTATGCGGCGCCACAGGAGATCCGTGTCGGCCAGCACCGCTCCATCAACTCCATGGCGGCTGACCTTCGCTCCGCCGGCTACAACACCAACGCCGAGCTTGGCACCTACGATGTTCGGGATGACTCGATCCTGATCAAGCCGGGGCCGCAATCCTTTCACACCACCGACGGCGCCACCATCGCCACCGACGGCGAACAGGTCATCAGCATCACGGCGGACAATGGAGCACCGCTCAAAGCCTATGAGCTCGAGCCGCAGCTGATTACCGCTCTTTCCGAAGACAAAAACCGCACCAAGCGCCGGATGGTCACGTTCAAAGACATTCCCACGCGGATGGTCGAGGCAGTCGTCGCCATCGAGGACCGGCGCTTCTTCGAGCATGGGGGTGTCAATTACCTGCGCACCGCCAAATGCGCGTTTCAAGACATTACCTCGGGCCAGAAGGAGTGCGGCGGATCGACCATCACGCAGCAGCTCGCGCGCGGCTTCTTTCTCTCGCCGGAGAAGAAGTATTCCCGCAAATTGCGCGAGATCATGATCACGTACCAGCTCGAATCGCGCTTCAACAAGCAACAGATCTTTGAGATGTACGCCAACCAGGTGCCGCTCGGCCAGCGCGGCTCCTTTGCGATCAACGGCTTTGGTGAGGCCGCCCAGACCTTCTTCGGAAAGGACCTGGGGCGCCTGGATGTCGCCGAGTGCGCCTTGCTTGCCGGCACTATCCAGTCGCCGAGCCGCCTGAATCCGTATCGGCACCCCGACCGTGCGATGCAGCGGCGCAACGTCGTGCTGGACTCGATGGTCGAGACCGAAGCCCTGACCGAATCCGAGGCGACCCGCGCGAAGGCTGAGCCCCTCCGCCTGGCACCGCCCAACGTGGACAGCAGTGAAGCGCCCTACTTTGTCGATCTGGTGCATGAGCAGCTGGTGCAGCGGCTAGGCGACGACCTCAGCCATCAGTCGCTGCGCATTTATACGTCGCTGGACCCGCAGCTGCAGCGCGTGGCATCCGAAGCTGTCGAGATTGGCATGCGCAACGTCGATGAACAGGTGCGCAAGCTGCATGCGAAACAGACTGGGCCAATCACGTATCCGCAGGTAGCACTGCTCGCCCTGAACCCGCATACCGGGCAGATCCTTGCGCTGGTCGGCGGGCGGAACTATGGAATCTCGCAGCTCAATCATGCGGTTGCGCAGCGACCTACCGGCTCTATCTTCAAACCATTCGTGTATGCGACGGCCTTCAACACCTCGCTGAACGGGACTAACCTTGACGGCGAGGGTCCGTTTACCGCCGTGACCCGCATCAACGACGACCCGCAGGACTTCGGGACGAACGGGCAATCGTACATTCCTGGAAATTTTGAGAAGGGCGAGTATCCCGGCATGGTCACCGCCGCCGACGCCATCGCGCACTCGCTCAATATTGCGACCATCGCCCTTGCCCGCGAGGTGGGGTATGAGAATGTGGCGCAGCTCGCCCGCGCCGCCGGCATCACACAGGCCAAGCCCACACCCTCGATGGCGATCGGCACCTACAACGCAACGCCGATCGACATGGCGGGCGCGTATACCGTCTTCGCCAACAATGGTGTCCATCTCACACCCTGGATGCTGGCCAGCGTTCGCAATACGACCGGCGATGTTGTTGCCGACTTTGCCCCGGTCGCGAGCCAGGTCCTCGATGCGCGCGTCGCGTACCTGACCCAGTCGCTGCTCCAGGGAGTCATGGCCCGCGGCACAGCTTCGACCGTGCGTGCGCATGGGTTCCGGGCTCCAGCCGCGGGCAAGACTGGCACCTCGCATGACGCCTGGTTTGCCGGCTACACCTCGAACCTGATCTGCATCGTCTGGATCGGTAACGACGACTACACCGACGTCAAGCTGCAGGGCGCCCTTGCCGCCGCGCCCCTTTGGGCAGAGTTCATGAATCGCGCCATCAAGCTGCCGCAATACTCCGACGTGCACGACTTTACTAAGCCCGACGGCGTGACCGACATTCACCTCGACAGGGTCTCAAACCTGCCCGCGGATGAGACTTGCCCGAACGACTACACGGCGGCGTTCCTCAACGGGACCATTCCTCCCGGTTCCTGCTCGCGCATGGGACAGTCCAGCCAGTCGATTGTGGAGCAGATGCTGAACGGCGGCTCTTCGTCGGACCCGAATGAGCCCGCCTCTGACCCGAATGCACCTCCGAAGCGAAATTTCTTCAAGCGCCTGTTCGGCGGCGGCTCTGCACCCGTTCCCAAGCCTCAGCCTCCGCAATAGGCGGCGAGCAGACTAGGGAGTACGGCTTCCCTGCCTCGCCGTAGCAATAAAGACAGCGGCAAGTGAATCCTCATACGCGAGCTGAAACCTGGGATCCAGGCGCAGAAGTTGGACCAGCGGCGCTTTTACTGGTCCGATCACGAGACCTGCTGCCGCAAGATCCTGGTCCGTCTTCCATGAGGGCTCCGCGCCCCAGGTCGCCAGGTAGCGATCCAGCCGCTCATCGCCCGCGAGTGCCGCGCGGCCATCGAGACTGACCGGCAGGCGCAGGCTCCACATCAGGTATCCGCCCCAGGCGTAGTCGTTGAAGAGCGGTCCGGCATACCCTTTCGCTCGCACGGCAGCCACGGCCTCCACCGGCATGTCCTTGGCAAGATCGTCCGCGAGACGGTAGTTGTTGAGGTGGAGCACGCGAAACCCGACCCCGATCAGCAGAGCCGTTCCGACGCAGCCCAGCGCATCTAGAAGCGGTGTCGTGGGTCGAGCACGGGCGGGAACAGCTTCGGCCTGCATCCGCCCGAGACAAGACGCAAGCACCGCGCTTGCAACCACCGCCAGAACCCATACATCCCGTTGCGACCGAAAAGCCAGCCAGCACGCAAGCGCGAACATGAAGCCCTCAAACAGGGATACGCGGCGTTCCCAGCCGAAGCTTGCCGCCGCGCCAAGCGCCAGCAAGAGCACGCCGAAGTCAGGCAAAGCGCGAAAGGGAATCGCCTGCAGCTCGGTAACGTGGTTCATCACGCCAGGCTGCGCCGCCAGCGCATATGCTTCCTGATATAGATGCCACCCGTAAGGATTGACGCAGACGGCGAGCACCGATGCCACCAACGTCCCAAGCAGAGGGAGCACACGGACGGAAGTGGCCGGTTTTGTTGCCCTTCGGCGTATCAGGGCCTCCGCAGTCGCCGCTGCCAGCACAAGGAGGCCATCCACAAACTGAATGTGCAGGTTTGCCCAGAGGGCAAAGAGCACGGGAAGCCACAGCAGCACGGCCGGCTCTCCGTCACGCCGTGCCCGGTACAAAACGTGTAATTCTAGGATTAGCAAGAGAATGGAACAGTGCCAGGGACGCGGCGTGTAGAGCCGTCCGAGACTCAGGGTGGCAGCCAGCGTGAGCAGCACGGCAACGCTGAAATCCGGGCAGAGACGCCGCAGGAGACGGTGCAAGGCAAAGGTGATTCCCGCGAGCATAGCCGTCGAATACACGACGATGCCCACGAGCCCCAGCCGCTGAAACACGTGCAGCATGAGGAGTTCAAAGAGCCAGCTGTAGGCTGCCCATGGCTTGCCGGCAGCGAAGCTGGTGAAAGGTTCGGTGTGCGGGATGGCGTTGTGCTCTGTAATCCACTCCGCGCTGCGAAGATGCCACCAGATGTCAGGATCCGCCACGCAGGCCGCGTGGGCGCAGACCAGGGCCGGAACGGCACAGAGCAGAGCCACGATGCAAGCCTGGGCAACTTGCTCTAGCGTCGCCTGGCCGCGCGTCGCTTCCTCGATGGCTTCCCATCGCCCCAGTACTGGATTCGATTCAGCGAGCACCCTCACGATGGTGAGGATAATGAGGCTCCTTGCCCTGGTCCATCCCACGAAAGGGTTTCAACAGCGATCCACTTGAGGCGTCACCGTCCCTGTGCCATACTGAGCATCTACGGCAGGGCACGGTGATCCGGAAGACGGCACTGGCACTGTTCGCGCGCCGGGATGGCGGAACTGGCAGACGCAGCGGACTCAAAATCCGCCGAGGGCAACCTCGTGGGGGTTCGACCCCCCCTCCCGGCACCAAGACACTCAGTGACAAAGTAATCACACCTACCGTGGCCGCTCTCAGCGGTATCCGTCATAGCGATTTACCAGCTCCTGCAAAATCTGCAGTAAGCAAACCGAGATAGGCTCACGGTAAGTGGGAAGTGTCCTAAGCTCAGGCAACGATATTCTCCAGTATCCCGATATCCTCAATCGAGATACGAACAGTGTCACCGTGAGCCAGGGTGAAATCATCTTCGGGAACTACTCCTGTGCCTGTCATCAGGTAGGCACCTTGAGGAAACGTGAGTTCGCGAAAAAGATAGTCCGCAAGCTCCTGCGGATCTCGTTTGAGCTCTGCAAGCGTGGTCTGTCCGGTGAAAATACGAGAACCACTGCGCTCAATATGGATTGAGATACCAGTGTCTTTGCGCAAGGTGCCTTCGGCAAGCAAGACGCATGGACCCAAGGCACAGCTGCCGTCGTATACCTTGGCCTGGGGAAGATAGAGTGGGTTTTCACCTTCGATATCGCGGGAGCTCATGTCATTGCCAATGGTGTACCCGGTAATTTTTCCTTGTGGTGAAAGCACCAAAGCAAGTTCCGGCTCGGGAACAGACCACGTGGCATCCGCACGGATGCGTACCGGTGAGCCAGTGCCAACGACACGATGCGGCATCGACTTGAAGAAGAGCTCCGGACGTTCCGCGTGGTAAACGCGATCGTAAAAGCTGTCCCCTCCGGTCGTCTTCGATTCTTCCATCCTGGCCGTCCTGCTCCGAAAGTAGGTGACGCCGGCTGCCCAGACTTCTTGGCTTCCGATGGGGGCAAGCACTAGCAGGCCGTCCAGAGAGCTTCGCCGATTGCCGCTTGTCGCAAAATCGAATAGGTTGTTGTGGGCAAGAGCTTCGTCCCAACTTGTCGATCCCAGAGAAAAGAAATCGTTGTTGAGTTCTAGAAATATTCCAGCGTCCGTTCGATAGAGTTTCATACGATATCCCTCTTTACCTTGTGACGTGGATGAATACTTTTATAGAAGTCGCTGAATGATCGAGTCCGCGTCATAGACACAGCCGCCCCAGACACCGCCGCTCACCTGCACCATCGCGGCCCATATGCGAGTGTCGTCCGGTAGATGTGTATGAGGCGCGAGATCTGGCCGCGGACCACGCTTCGCGAGACGCTCTTCCGC